>JBKQVG010000024.1:0-10774 GCA_052325345.1 Bryobacteraceae bacterium | reverse complement strand
CCTCAAGCAACAGCTTCAGCTCATCGGCGTCGATGGTCTCACGCTCCAACAGCGCGGCGGCAATACGGTGCATAGCGTCCGCGTTGGTCTCAACAAGGTTATGCGCAGCCTGGTAGGCCTCGTCGATGAGGCGGCGGACTTCGAGGTCGATCTGCCGTGCCGTCTCCTCGCTGAAGTCGCGGTGTTGCGCAATCTCGCGTCCGAGGAAGATCTGCTCTTCCTTTTTGCCGAAGGTGAGCGGGCCCAGGCGGCTCATGCCGTACTCGCAGACCATGGCGCGTGCCAGTTCCGTGGCACGTTCAATGTCGTTGCCCGCGCCTGTCGACATCTGGTTGAGGAAGATCTCCTCGGCGACGCGGCCACCGTAAAGCATGGCCAGCCGTGTCTCCAGATACTCGCGGGTGTAGTTGTGCCGGTCGTCGGGCAAATGAACCGTGACGCCCAGCGCCATGCCGCGGGGAATGATGGTGACTTTGTGCACCGGGTCGGAGTGATCGCGCTTGAGCGAAACCAGCGCATGGCCGGCCTCGTGATACGCGGTGACACGCTTCTCCTCGTCGCTCAGGATCATGGACTTGCGCTCGGCGCCCATCAGGATCTTATCCTTGGCGACCTCGAAATCCACCATCATGACGACTTTTCGGTTCTGGCGGGCGGCGTTGAGCGCGGCCTCGTTCACCACGTTGGCCAGATCGGCGCCGGCCAAACCCGGCGTGCCGCGGGCCAGTACGGACAGATCGACGTTGTCGCCCAAAGGAATCTTCTTGGTATGCACGCGGAGAATGGCTTCCCTGCCCTGCACGTCGGGACGGCCCACCACCACGCGGCGGTCGAAACGGCCGGGGCGCAGCAGGGCGGGATCGAGCACGTCGGGGCGGTTGGTGGCGGCCACCAGGATGACGCCCTCGTTCGATTCGAAGCCGTCCATTTCCACCAGCAACTGGTTCAGAGTCTGTTCGCGCTCGTCGTGCCCGCCGCCCAAGCCGGCGCCGCGGTGACGGCCCACGGCGTCGATCTCATCGATGAAGATGATGCAGGGAGCGTTCTTTTTGCCCTGTTCGAAAAGATCGCGTACGCGGCTGGCGCCTACGCCGACGAACATCTCGACGAAATCCGAGCCCGAGATGGAAAAGAACGGAACGCTGGCTTCTCCGGCGATGGCGCGGGCCAGCAGCGTTTTGCCCGTTCCGGGAGGGCCGATCAGCAGGACACCCTTGGGAATGCGCCCGCCCAGCTTCTGAAACTTCTGCGGTTCGCGCAGGAATTCGATGATCTCCTGCAACTCCTCCTTGGCCTCCTCCACGCCGGCCACGTCCTTGAAAGTTACCTTCTTCTGCTGGGTGGAATGCAGGCGGGCGCGGCTCTTGCCGAAGCTGAGCGCCTTATTACCTCCGCTTTGCATCTGGCGCATCATGAAAATCCAAAACGCCAATACCACGATGAAGGGCGAAGCGTTGACCAGAATCGAAACCCAGCCGCTCGAATTGGCGGGCTTCATGGTCACGTCCACGTTCTTATCGTTCAGCATCTTGTAAAGGTCCGGGTAGTTGAGAGGAATGGTGGTGGTCAGACCCTGGTTGCGGTTGGCATAGTTGCCATGCACTTCGTCGCCGGTGATGGTCACATCCTTGACCTCGCCGGCCTCTACCTTCTTCAAAAAGTCCGTGAAGGTAAGTGCGTCTTCCTTTTTCCCCTGGCCGGTCTTCACCACCGCGATGAGCAATACCGCGACGGAGATCAACACCACCCAGAAGATGATTGTCTTTACGTTCGAATTCACGAAACCTCCCTACTTGGCCCCAATACCATTAGACGCACCATCTTCGAGTCCCGATTCCATCTCCGCCTTTGCCGGCGCAATTTCCCGGATCCGAAGTACTATTTGGCTGGCTGCGCCCGTCGCGGCCGCCATGGATGGACCGAACCGGCGTGTCCACAGAATCGTGGATCCCGCGGTGAGGACCGGCCACTCCCAGCGCTCCCACAGCGGAATCCGAAACTTCTCAAAGAGGGTTTTTAACTTCTCTTCGCCGGAACACCCCGCGCAATGATAACGGTCGCCTGGCAGCCAGCTTCGCAACTCCAGCGGACCGGACACCGAACGCCAGTCCAGACAATCCATTCTTACATTATATACGGAATCGTCTTTGTCGAAAGTGTCCCTGTTTTCAGCCAGTTCCAGGGAAATCGCCAAACCTGGGGCAGGACGGACGACACAGGGAGGCGCGGAAACCGGCAACCGCCAGGCCGGTCGCGAGAGATGGCTGGGCGCAAAGCGCAACCAATCGAGGGAACGCACCGCTTCGACGCCGCGCGCCTCCACGCGCCCGCGGCCTTGGGAAGCGCAGGCCAAGTCCACCATCGCCTGAATGTGCTCGAAATCGACGCCGCGCAGATCGCCCTTCACCTCTTCCACCGAACGCCGCACGAGGCGGCGGGCAACCGCCAGCGGCAATGCGGCCAGCCGGTCGGCCCGGAGCACAATGGAGCCACCGCGTCGCGTGAAAAGCGCTTCGGCGAGCCGGGCGATTTCGGCCCGCCAATAGCTTTCCTCGGCCAGGGCCCAGTCGGCGGTGCGCGCCAGAGTTGCCTCCAGGGCGGGGTTCCAATCGGCGGAAAGCTTAGGGAGAAGCTCGTGGCGGATGCGGTTGCGGGCAAAAGACGGGTCGCGGTTGCTCGAATCCTCGCGCCAGGCGAGGCTGCGGTCCCGCAGCCAGGCTCTGATCTCGCTCCGCTCCACATCGATCAGTGGCCGCACCAAACCGCTGGCAGTCACGGGGCGGATGGCCGCCAGGCCCGCCGATCCCGAGCCGCGCAATAACCGAAACAGCACGGTCTCGGCCTGGTCCGAGCGTGTATGGCCAAGCGCCACCCGGTCCACCGCGCCGCCGGCCATCTGCCGGCGGAAAAGCCCGAGGCGTGCTTTGCGCGCGGCTTCTTCCAGGTTGCCCTCCGCCGGCATCCGTGCCGTCTCAATAACCGCGGGCAGGCCCCAGGAAGCCGCCAACTCGCGTACGAATTCGGCGTCGCCGTGCGATTCCTCGCCTCGCAAGCCGTGGTCCAGATGCAAGACCCGCAGGGAAAGCCCAAAACGCGGCGCCAGTTCGCGCAATACCGCCAGCAGCGCCACCGAATCGGCCCCGCCAGAAACCGCAACGCCCACTTTTTGACCGGATGCAAACATCCGGTGGCGGTCGATCGTGCGGCAAACGCGCTGCAGCAAGGTAAACACTATTGTAAGCCGCGTGGGCGAGTGCGGCAGACAGCCCGAAAAGGGCAAAAGAGAGCGGCCCCGCGTGTCAGCGCTGGGAACGCCGGAGCTACGGCTTGATTACCTTGACGACGTAATAGCTGACGGACGGGCCAACTTCTTTGAACCAATGCGGAACGCCCGCCGGCACCACGATCACGTCGCCCTTGCTTAGATGGTGAGCTTCGCCACCCTTTATTTCCGACCCCAGTGCTTGGCCGGGTTTCGTCCGGGTCAAGCCGACCACGGTTCCGCCGGTGACGAAAGTCGCGTCTCCTTCAATCATGTAAATGACGTCCGTCTCTTTGTCGTGCACTTCGACTTGTCCGGGCTTGTCCCGGTGGCTACCCATGACGATGAGGTCTGGCGCGGTCACCAAAACGCCGCCCTTCCCGATCGCGGCGGCCACTTTTTCGTGGCCCACATAAGTAACCCCAGGCGCAACGCTCGCCGCGGCCGTCCAAGCCGTTGCGGCAAAAATCGACAGTACCGTTAGAACCAGCAGAAACTTCATTTTGCCTTCCCTTTCTGAAGTAGACGCTGCTTTGGTATCACACGGCAGTGACAGCGTCAAGTAATGGAGGAGAATTTATATGACAAAAAACATACGCAGGAGACTCCGAACTCCCGAAGCCGTGGAATTTGAGTTGCGCCGGATTTCGGCCTTGCCCCGCGCCGCCTTCGTGACACATCGCAGTGGCCACGTGAAAAAAGTAAATGGAAAGCGTAAGACCTCCACCGCCCAGTACCCGGTATTTGGCGGCAAGAGCAAGATCTGTCATGATGAAGTGATATGAGCAAGCTATCTCAGAACTCGGGGGTCCGGTTGGAACCGATGCCCCGTACGACTCTGAGCCAGGCCTTGTTTGAAAAACTGGTCGGTCATGTCGTCAACGGCGACTGGAAAGAGGGAGACCGGCTTCCCTCCGAACGTGAGCTTTCCGAACAGTTAGGCATCGGAAGAGCGTCCTTGCGCGAGGCTCTCAAGGCGCTCGAGCTCCTGGGAATGGTGGAGAGTCGAGTCGGTGACGGCACCTTCGTTTGTCCCCGGTCCGATTTCCTTTCCCGCCCTCTGCTCTGGGCGATCACGGGCGCCGACCGCACCGAGCTGCGCGAGTTGATGGAAGCCCGAACCGTGCTCGAAGAGAATATCGCGGCCTTTGCCGCCGAGCGGGCGACACCCGAGGAACTGCGGAAAATCAAAGCGGCTATTGAAGAAATGCGCGCTCACGTCGACGAGCCCGCCCAATCTCTCGAGGCCGACATGCGCTTTCACGTCGCCATCGCCGAAGCGGCGCACAACCCGATCTTATCCAACGCCGACCAGTTGGTGCGTAACCTGGTGAAACAGTGGATTCTGCTGAAGCATAAGATTCCGGGTGAGCCGGCCAAGTCGTTGCGGCAGCATGAGCGCATCTACGATGCGGTCGTCCACCGGGACCCGGCCGGAGCCCGGGAAGCCATGCGCAAGCACATCGCGACGTCCGGCCGCATCGTGATCGAACTCGTCGACCACGCCTGCTAGTCCGCCCGCAATCTATCGCCCGCGACTGTCGGAGAGATCGAAGAGCGGTTTCGATTGACAAAGTGGTCCAAACGTCATACCATCCGCTTTCTATGATGCAGCAAGACTACATTCCTGCCGGGAGTCTGGCTCTTTCGGTCGCGATCGCAGCTATCCCCATAGTCGTTCTGCTCTACTTTTTGGGAATCAAGCGAACTTCCGCCTGGGTAGCGGCTTTGTTCGGCCTCGGGGCGGCGCTGCTGGTCGCCCTGTTCAGCTACCACATGCCCGCCGCTCTGGCCGCCAGTGCCGTGGGCTATGGCGCCGCCTTCGGGTTGTTTCCCATCTGCTGGATCATCATCTGGGCCATCTTCCTCTACCGGATCATGGTCGAGACGGGTAAATTTAAAATAGTCAAGGACTCGATCGGGAATCTGACCACGGACCGGCGCTTGCAGGCGCTGCTGATCGCCTTCGCTTTCGGATCGTTCATCGAGGGCGCGGCAGGCTTTGGGACGCCGGTCGCGGTCGCGGCGGCCATGCTCACCGGCCTCGGGTTCTCGCCGTTCTACGCGGCGGCGATCTGCCTCCTGGCCAATACCGCGCCGGTCGCCTTCGGTTCCGTCGGTGTCCCGATTATCACGCTGGCTGGCATCACCAGACTGCCGCTCAACCAGTTGAGCGCCGGTGTCGGCCTCATCTGCGCTCCCATCTCGCTGCTGGTGCCGGCCTACGTCATCCTGGTGATGGGGGGTTGGAAGGCCTTGCGCGGCGTTTTGCCGGCGGTGATCACGTGCGGTGTGGTCTATGCTCTGGTCCAGTTCTTCGTCTCCAATTACATCGGGCCGCACTTGACCGCGATCCTGACTTCCCTGGCTGCGATGGGCGCACTGGCGGTGGCGGTCAAAATATGGAAGCCGTCGGGATCGGTGCAACTCGAAGGGGACACGGGCATGCCGGCGGACCCGCCGCACCACACCGGCCGCGAGTTGCTTCTGGCGTGGTCTCCCTACTTGCTGCTGGTGGTTTTCGTGCTGGTGTGGGGAATGGACCCCTTTAAGAGATGGCTCAACTCAGCCACCGTCGTCTTCGAATGGCCGGGATTGCACAACCGGATTCTGCAGGTGCCGCCAGTCACGGCCAAGCCTACGCTTTATGCGGCCAGATTCACCCTCAACTGGCTTTCGGCCTCCGGCACGGCGTGCCTGTTCGCGTCCGTGTTCTCCGCGGTGCTGCTGCGTTTGTCCCCGCGCCGCTTCTTCCACCTGCTCGGCGCGACCTTGTGGCAGTTGACTGTTCCCATTGTGACGATTGCCGCGGTGCTGGGCATGGCCTTTCTGATGAATTACTCCGGCTCCATTGGCACTCTCGGGCTGGCCTGCGCCGCTAGCGGAGTCTTTTACCCCTTCTTCGGGACGTTGATGGGATGGCTGGGCGTATTTCTCACCGGTTCCGACACCTCGTCCAACGCCCTGTTCGGAAACCTGCAGGTAGTGGCTTCCCATCAACTGCACCTCAACCCGGTGCTCATGGCGGCGGCCAACTCCAGCGGCGGCGTAATGGGCAAGATGATCAGTCTGGCGAGCATCGCGGTGGCATCGGCGGCCACCGGCATGGCGCCTCACGACGAGGCCAGACTGTTCCGCTTCACCCTGCGCCACAGTATTCTGCTGGTGTCGCTGGTCGGCCTGCTGGTGGTCTTCTATGCGTACGTGACGCCTCAGTGGGTGCCGTAGAGCGCCGGCCTGAATCAGTCGATCCAATTATCACTGCAGCAGATCGCGGATCAGCATCGCGGGATGTTGCGCCTTCGCACCGCTTAGTTCCGCCACTTGATGACGGCAGGAGGTGCCCGGCGCCACCAACACGTCGCCGGGCCCCATCTTCTGTGTCTCCGCCAGCAAGCGCCGGTTGGCGATGGCTCCCGAAATCTCGTAATGCTCCTTGTAATAGCCGAACGATCCCGCCATCCCGCAGCAGCCGGCATCGAGGTCCATCACTTTCGCCGAGGGAATGCGTTCGAGCAGCGACATGGTGGCCGGCAACAGCCCCAGCGACTTCTGGTGACAGTGGCCGTGCACCAGGATCCGCTTGGGACCGGGCGCGAGCGGCAGGTCCAACTTGGCCGCGAATTCATCGAACAGCAGGCAGGCGTTCGCTACCGTCCGCGCCTGCTTCTGCCGCTCGCCCCGCAACAGAGCCGCTGCGTCGTCCTTGAAGACGGCGAGACAGCTCGGCTCGCAGAACAGAATCTTCTCCCCGCGTTCGGCGATCGGGAACAGCGCTTCCACCACCTGATCGATCTGCGCCCGGGCTTCGCCCAGCAGCCCCTGCGAAATCAAAGGGCGTCCGCAGCAGCCGGGCCGGACCACGCTCACCTGGCAGCCGCCCTTCTCCAGAACCTCCAGCGCCGCGACCCCGATCTCCGGATCGTAATGATTCAGGAACGTGTCGTTAAATAGCGTTACCCGCGTGCCCGCCACCCCCTTCCGCCGATTGCCGGCGAGCCATCGCTCGAACGTCTGCCGCTTCCAGGCCGGCAGCACGCGCCTGCGGTCGATGCCCAGCAGCTTTTCCATCGTCCAGCGCATGGGTCCGCTGGCCGCAATCCAGTTGGACAGGGGAGCAAAGCGGCTGCCCCAAACCGAAAGCCGGTGGATATTGCCCAGCGCCCGCGCCCGCAGCGGCGTCCCGTGGCGTTTCCAGTAGTCCGCCAGAAACTCGCTCTTGAATCGTGCCATGTCCACGCCGATCGGGCATTCGGCCTTGCACGCCCGGCACTGCAGGCACAGATCGAGCACATCGTATACGCCTCGATCGCCGAGTCCCGCCTCCCCGAGGCTCCCCGTCATCGCCAGCCGCAGCACGTTGGCGCGGCCCCGCGTCGCGTGCGCCTCGTCGCGCGTGGCCATGTAGGAAGGACACATCGTACCCGAGAGTTTCTTCCGGCACGCGCCGATGCCGCTGCACATTTCCACCGCGGCGCCCATTCCGCCGAATTCCGAGTAGTCGAACCAGGTTTCCGGATTCGGCGTCCGATAATCCTTCCCGAAGCGCAGATTCGAGGCGATCGGCGGCGCGTCCACAATCTTGCCGGGATTCAAGATTCCGTCGGGGTCGAAGGTACGTTTGACCTGCCGGAACGCCTCGTACAGCACCGGGCCGAACATCTGCCGGTTGAACGGACTGCGCGTCAGGCCGTCGCCGTGTTCGGCCGAAAGCGCGCCGCCGAATTCCAGCACCAGGTCCGCCACCTCCTGCGCCATGGTCTCGAACTTCCGAATTCCTTCCTCGGTCTTCAGATTGATCACCGGCCTCACATGCAGGCACCCCACCGACGCATGCGCGTAGATTCCGGCGGTGGTGCCATGGCGGTGGATGACCGCCAGGAAGCGATCGATATAGGCGCGCAGCTTTTCCGGCGCCACCGCGGTGTCTTCCACGAAGGAGATCGACTTGGCGTCGCCCTTCATGGCCATCGAGAGGCCCAGCGAGTTCTCGCGAAGGCTCCAGATTTTCGCCTGCGACGCCAGGTCGGTTTCGGACCGGTACGCGTAACCGAACTTCCGCTGCCGCAGGTCGTCTTCGAGCGCCTTCAGCCGCGGCGGCAGGTCCTCTTTCCGGTCCCCGTATAACTCCACGCACAAAGTGGAAGCCGGATCGCCTTCGATATACGTGTTGCGAATGCGGTCGAGGGTAACATTCTGGCGGGTGAAATCCAGAATGGACTTATCCATCACCTCGACGGCCGATGGTTTATGGCCCAGGATCACCGGGGTGGCGGCCAGCGATTCCAGCAGGTTGCCGAACATGATCACCATCACGGCCTTGGCCTTCGGCAGCGGCACCAGCCGTAGTTTGGCTTCCAGCACGATGCCCAATGTCCCCTCGGAGCCGACCATGATCTTGGCCAGATTGACCGGTTTCGCCGCATCCGTAAACTCGTCCAGGTTGTAGCCGCCCACGTGCCGCAGAATCTTCGGGTAGCGGCGGTCGATCTCGGCCGCGTGCTCGCTTGCGAGGCCAAGCACGGTGCGATAACAGGCGGCCTCCAGCGTGTCGCCAGCCGGCACTTCGGTTCGTGGAATTTCGCGGAAATGAACCACGCTCGCGTCCGACAGCGCGACCACCATTTCCTGAACATGGTCGATCGTCCTGCCCCACCACACGCTGCGCGCGCCGGCGGCGTTGTTCGCCATCATGCCGCCGATCGTGGCGCGGCTCGCCGTGGAAATGTCCGGCGCAAAACGCAGGCCGAGCGGCGCCAGTTGCGCATTCAATTCATCCAGCACGATGCCCGGTTCCACTCGGACCCACCGCTCCCCGGCATTCACCTCCAGCACGCGGTTGTAGTATTTTGAAATGTCGATCTGCAAACCGCTCCCGATCGACTGGCCGCACTGGGATGTGCCTCCTCCCCGCATCGTGATCGGACAGCCGTGACGCCGGCAAATCTCCAGGCTGCGCAGAATGTCTTCCCGATTCCTGGGAATGACAACGCCAACCGGCTTGATCTCATAGACGCTCGCGTCGGTGGAATAGAGTGCCCGGGAAACCGCGTCGAAGCGCACTTCGCCTTCGATTTTGCTCTCAAGCTCGCGGCGGAGCGTGTCGGCGTCCACCGCTGGCGCAACTCTTCCGGCCTGGATCTGGACTGGAATTTCCGTGAGCGCCGGCGGATTCGATGACGTTTTCTCCATTGTTATCACGTTAAATCAATTCGGCTGCCACTGCACTCGCCCCCTTCGCCGGCGCGCCTTCCGGAGGCAGCATCCTGCGCATATTGGAAAGCGTGACCATGGACAACACCATGATGCTGAGTTGCACCCATCGGTTTTGCAGATAGTCCGGTCCGGCGTGTTCCGGCATCATCGCGTTTCAGCCTGTCTAAGTCGGAAATTCGGTCGCGTGCCGGCGGCGAGCTTTTAGCCGGCGGCTTCGGCTGCCGCCCTTCCCTGCTCCGTCAGGTAATCGAGGGCGGCGTCGATTCCGCCCTTCCGATGAGGAATACCCGCAAGCTCCAGCCCCATCTCGACGCCGGCCAGCGTACCCGCCAGCATGAGCTCGTTGAAATCGCCCAGGTGACCGATGCGAAAGACCTTGCCCGCGGTCTTTCCCAGCCCCGATCCGAGCGACAGGTTGAACCGCTCCAACACCACTGCCCGGAAAGCCGCCTCGCTGAAACCCTCCGGCAGCAGCACGGCCGTGATCGAACTGCTGTATTCGGCGGGATTCGAGGCCCAGATCTCCAGGCCCCAGCCGCGTACGGCGCGCCGCGTCGCCTCCGCCAGCCGGTTGTGCCGCCGAAAGACGTTGGCCAACCCTTCTTCTTGCAGCATTCTCAACGCTTCCCTCAGGCCGTAAAGCAGGTTCGTCGCGGGCGTATAAGGGAAAAATCCT
Organism: Bryobacteraceae bacterium; assembly: GCA_052325345.1. Taxonomy (GTDB): domain Bacteria; phylum Acidobacteriota; class Terriglobia; order Bryobacterales; family Bryobacteraceae; genus JBEKYD01. The sequence continues at coordinate 620 of JBKQVG010000024.1, read as the reverse complement.
CTGGCGTTGTTCGCCAGCATCTCTTCCCATCGCCAGTAGCTCCTGGGCAGTTTGGCACTCTTACTGGCCTCGATGGCTTTCGAACTTATCGCATTGAAGGAAAGCCCGGGTGGAAGCATCAGACCCTTTTGAGAGCCGCCCACCGAGACATCCACGCCCCACTCATCGTGCCGGTAGTCGATCGACGCCAGGGAAGAAATGGTGTCCACCATCAGCAAGCCGGGGTGTTTCGCGTCATCCATCGCGCGGCGCGCGGCGGCGATATCGCTCGTGACGCCCGTCGAAGTCTCGTTGTGGACCGCCATGACCGCCTTGATCTCGTGGTTTCGGTCCTCGCTCAATTTCGCCGCGGCCGCCGCCGGGTCTACGCCGTGCCGCCAGTCGCCCGGCACAAAGTCCACCCGCAGACCGAGATTTGCCGCCATTTTCGACCAAAGCGTGGCGAATTGCCCGGTCTCGAACGCAAGCACCCGGTCTCCCGGACTCAAGGTGTTGACCAGGGCGGCTTCCCACCCGCCCGTGCCGGATGCGGGGAAGACGATCACCGGATTCTGAGTCTGGAAGACGGCTTTCATCCCCTCCAGGCAAGTCTTGCCCAGCGCCGCGAAATCCGCGCTGCG
>JBKQVG010000023.1:0-18432 GCA_052325345.1 Bryobacteraceae bacterium | reverse complement strand
CCGGACTGGGAACCTGGCCCACCGTCTATCCCCGCTACGCCATCGTCGATCCTGGCGTCTTCGCCAACCAGGCGCATGACGACTGGCTCCAGTGGACCGCCGAAGGCGGCATACCCCTCGGCATCCTTTTATTCACGCTATTGCTTTGGTCGCTGCGGCCGGCCTGGCGCTCCATCTGGGGCGTCGGCGCGGTCGCGGTCTTCCTGCACTCCTTCGTCGACTACCCCTTCTCCCGCCCCGCGCTAGGCTCCTGGCCTATCCTGATCCTCGCCATGCTAGCCGCGACTCCCTTGCCCACGCCCACCACGCTGTCCCCAACATCTCCCTCTGGCTCGTCGTAATCGCCTGTGTGATCGTCGGCTCATTGTCCTGGAAATTGTAGGCCCCGGTGTCGAAGCCGGCGCCAAGAGAATGGGCGACTCCCCTAAGCGGGGCGCGAGATTTTGCGATATTCCTCTTCGGATTGTGCGGGCAATAAGACCCACAGCGTATATATCCCCAGCAGCGTCCCGAAAGGCACGAACAACATTAGGGCGAAGCAGGCCAGCACGATGGTCAGCATACGCGCCCATGCCTGCCGATCCAGCAGCCCCCATCCGGCGATGACGCCCAGCAATCCGCCGCCAAGCAGCAATATGCCAATGAAACTGAGGATATCGTGCAGAAACGGCGGCGATCCAGGCGGAAATCCTCCTTCCCACAGACCCCCGGCTCGAAAGATCGCAAGCATTACGGCGCCGCCGACGAGCAGCATGCCGGAGAGGGCTAGCCAGAGGATCCCGAGCATCCGAATATGTCCGGCGATCCGGCTCTGAACAGGCATCAACGGCATATTGCCCACAACCGGCTTCCCGCAGGTGGGACAGTAGCGGTTGGTTTCGAGCAACTGAGCGCCGCAGCGGTCACAGAACATTGCAGTGTCCTCCACCGTCTTCTACGATAACGCGGCGGGCTTGTTCCAGTTTTCAGCTCAACAGCAAGATAAAGAACCCGCCGCCCGCCCATCATCGTCGGGTGCAGGTTTCAGAATGGTGCTACTGCGCAAGGGAAACGCGCGCCTTCGGCCAGGTGGAAATCGGGTCTCCACAGGCAGCGTTGAAGTAGACATATGGCCCGCGGCCCAAGGTCACTTTACGACAGGCCCGTTCGTCCAGTATCGCTGAGTCCGGGTTACGGCACTGGCCCGAGCCTGACTAACAAGCCACTCGGGCATGGATCTTCACCATGCCGGGGTCCAGCGATTTGAGATTCGGTTTACCGCACATGGCCATGTCCCGGGCCAGTTCGGTCTGCAGCATTTCAAGAATGGTCTCGACACCGGTGGCGCCGTAGGCCGCCAATGCCCAAAGCACCGGCCGGCCAACCATGACGGCGGACGCGCCGAGTGCGAGCGCCTTGAGTATGTCCGAACCTCGGCGGAAGCTGCCATCGATCAGAATAGGCAACTTGCCGGCAACCGTCTCGGCGATGGCGGGCAGCACTTCGATCGGCGCCGCCATTCCGACGATGTTTCGACCGCTGTAGTTAGACACCACAATGCCGTTCACGCCCTTGTCGACCGCCATTCGAGCTTCGGCCGGGCTCATGATGCCCTTCAGCAGCACGGGGATGCGAACGCCCTGCCGCAAGCGATCGATCACGCTCCAGTCTGCTCCGCCCAGGGTAATGCATAATGCCTTACAGCCGGAGGCAGCGGCCTCATCGATACGGCGCCGTTGCGCGGCCGCATCCGGCTCGGGGTAGACCTGATACCAGAGCGCGGCCGACTGCTGGGCCGCGATCTCCTGAATCGGATAGCTCGCGCGTCCGGAAACCACCACAGTCGTCTTCGCGGCGGAAGCGCCGCGCACGGTCGCCAGTTCACCTTCCTGGTGGAACCGCTTCTGCTGGGACAGGGGCCCGACCAGAATGGGCGCGAAGTGTTGTTGGCCAAAAAGCTCAGCAGTCAGGTCGAGCTTCATGGTGTTCACCATCATGCGCGGCCGGAACGTAATGCGCTCCAGGGCGCTCCGATCGCTGCCAGCGATCTCGGCGAAGTCCTCGGCGTTCAGCCTGCGCCGCGCCATGGTTTCGAATTCGAATGAGTTAACCAGGTCGCGGGCCGGAGGAATGCGGCCCGGCGGCTCTCCAATCAATGCCTTCCAACTGCTCATAAGAACTCCGTTCCGACTAAACTCCTGTCGATGGAAGCCAGGGTGGGCCGGCCGGTTGCCGCCATAGCGCCAACCAATTCGGCTTGCAGGATTTCGAGGACCTTCTGGACACCCCGCGGACCAAAGGCAGCCAGTCCCCAGAGCGGCACGCGGCCCAGACCGACGGCGCTGGCGCCGAGCGCAAGAGCCTTCAGAATGTCGCTGCCCCGGCGAATACCGCTGTCGAAAACAATCGGGACACGCCCGTGGATGGCGTCGGCGATTTCGGGCAGCACTTCCAGCGTGGAAGGGCCATAGTCCAGGGACCGGCCACCATGGTTGGACACATAGATGGCATCAACCCCGTGTTCCAGGCACAGAAGCGCATCTTCCCTGGTGACGATGCCCTTGGCGACCAACGGAACCTTCACGATGCGGCGCAGTTCGTCGAACAGCTTCCATTCGTACCAGAGTCTGGTGTCCGGGACGCGATACGGGTTGGTGGGAGCACGCGGCGCGACAGACACTGCGCCTCGCGTCGCGGCGACAGGGGTACCGAGGTTCCGGTCATGCAGCGCGCGCTCGTAGGAAGAAGCCTGCTGATCCACTGTGACGACGATGGCCCGGCAGCCGGCCGACTGCGCTCTCTCGATCATCTCGCGGTTGTATTCGGTCCCGGGCTGAGGATAGAGCTGGAACCACAGGGGGCCGGCCGCCGCCGCCGCGATCTTCTCCACCGTCAAGGTGGCGACGTTGCTCACAATGAGCGGTGTATTGGAAGCGGCCGTGGCTCCCGCGTGCGTGGCCGCCTCGGCATCGGGATGGAACAGCACGTGGCGGGACGTGGGAGCGATGAGGATCGGAAAGGGCAACTTCATGCCGAGAAGGTTCGACTCGGGCTGGACCGAGCGCACGTCGGCGAGCCGGCGCGAGATCAGTCCGACCCAGTCGAACGCCTCCCGGTTCCGGCGCAGCGTGAACTCCCCATCGGCACCATAGGACAGGAAATCGTAGGTTAGCCTCGGGACCTTCGCAAAGGCCACGGGCTCAAAGTCAAGAACCGTAACCATCTCGTCAAGCGCGGGAATGCGGCTGTGGTCGTGGAAAGTATCCTGCTGGTTCCCCAATAGGGGCGATCCGGCGAGAAACCCAACCAGCCCGCGGAATGCGGCGCGGCGGCTCACCGCGGGGTTCAATGTTGTTTTAGGATCTGGCAAAAAGCGCTCCGGAAAAAAGACTTTGGCGTCCGTCGTCGATTATACGCAATCTTGGCAATCGGAAATGCGATCCGTGTGGCCCTGGCGGCGCCACTCTTCGAGGGTCGATTGAGACGACGGGCTTCCCGAAGAAGATAAATGGCAAAGAACGAACTTGCAGGTCCACTGCCGACGACACAGTCGGCAGCACGCCTTCGACTCCGACGGCTTGAAGCCACGGCACGAACTTCGTCACGCGTTTCCCACCGAGTCGACGCGCCGCCGCCGACAACTCCCCGGTTGATCCGTGCGCTCGGCTTCGGCAGCGACAAGAGATCGGGCAAGGGCCGCGAGCGGGGCAGGCTTGGGTGGGGAGATTTCCTGGAGATCGATTCTGTTGTAGCTTATGAGAGGGCAACTGCCTGAGGGGTTTCACTTTGGCTTTCGGGATCGAATCGCTGCAATCGACCGCGCCGCTGGTTTCGGCGCGCGATCTGGCCGGCATGGAAGATGTCGGCTACATGACCTGCATGACGCTAGTGCTGCTGGGCAACTACGCCCAGACGGGCCACTTCGGCGGCCCGCTCGCGTATACGCCGTATAACGTCGCGAGCCATCTCGCCGGTCCCGAACTCGGCGGCCTGCGCTACGACTACCGGCGCCCCAAGCACCCCTACTGCGACAAGTTCATGATGGCCGCCGGACACAGCGTCCTCACCTGCTACGCCCTGTGGATGATCCTCGGCCAAGCCCTCACACGCCGCTACAAGGCGACCGGCGACCGGCGCTACTATGTCGATCCCCACGTGGCCATGCTGCCCATTGACGCGCTCGGTTTCCGCCGCGGAGCAGGCGCGCTTCGAACTCTGCTTCAGGACCGCGGCCTGGCCGATCACCCGCTCTTCGCGGAAGCCGGGATTCGTGGCATCCGCGCGCTTTCCGGCCACTCCGAAGCCACCGACCTCACCAACGACGTGAATGGCGGGCCATCCGGAGTCGGTATCTCAACCGCCGCCGGCAAAGCGGCGTTCTGGGATTTCATCGGGGCGCGCAGTCTCAGCTCGCCCAAAGTGGTCGCGCTCGAAGGCGAATTCGCGCTCACCGAAGGCCACGCGCAGGAGTTTAAGACCCAAGCTCTGGCGGTACAGGCCGGCAAGCGCCTCCGCGTGCTGGTCTCCGATAACAACGCGGGCATCGATGACAGCCTGACGGGCGGCGTCATCGCATCCAAGTACGACCAATACCGCTTAGCGGATCAGTGGACCTCCTATGGTTGGAACGTGTTGCCGGTGGAGCGCGGCAACGACTACGCGGACATTCTTGCCACTTTCAAAGCGATGGAAGACTGGGACCCGGCCGATCGCCGTCCCATGGTCATGATCGGTAAAACCACCAAAGGCTATTGGCCCGGCGCGGTGGATGGCAAAGTCCCGGGCTTCGGCGACCAGTTGGTGGGCTACAAGAGCCACCCCTACGCCATGAAGATGAACTCGGACTACTTCGTGGCCCTGGCCCGCACGTTCGAGAAACACTACGGCGTCGAATTCGCGGACATCGACAAAGGCCCCGTCGCCGACCCGCGCGAGCGCCTCATCCAGTTCAAAACCAATATTGACGTAGTGATGTCGCTGCTGGGCCGGAACGGCCTCGGCGACTGGCTGGCGGATCGCCTGGTCGCGATAGGCGACACCCTGAAAGACGATCTTCCGCTGCGCATCGACGCGCGCCGCGATCCTTTTCTCGATGAACGCCTCAGCCCTGCCGGGCTGCCCTCCGAACCTCAAAAAGTCACCGTAGCCAACGAAATTTCCGGCGCCACAAAGCAAGTCGACATCACGCTTTTCCGCAAGCCCGGCGAAATGGCAGGCACGCGCCGCGCGGTGTCCGAAATCATCAAGTGGATCAACTACGTCACCGGCAACCGCTTCTTCACGGTCGCGGCCGATCTCTCCGAATCCATCAACGTGGAGCACGGCAGCGTATGGGGCCACTACTCGCCCGAAACCAATCCGCTGGGCACTCGCCTCAAGGCGCCCATTCAGGAAGCCGGCAACGTCAGCACCGCCATCGGCCTCATCAGCCAGAACGCCTCGCTCGATCCCGAGCGTTTTGCCGGCGTCTGGGCGCTCAGCGGCACCTATGGCGCTTTCACTCCCCTGATGTACACACCGGCGCGCGTCTGGAGCCAGCAGAATCAGGACAGCCGTTTCCGCGTCGGCGTACTGCACATCCTCACTGCGCACTCCGGACCCGAGACCGCCGCCGACGCCCGCACTCACTTTGGCATCTTCGCTCCGCAATGCTGGAAGCTTTTTCCGCGCGGCCAGGTGATTAACCTGAGCTTCTGGGATTACAACGACGTGGCTCCCGGTTATTTCGCGGCCGCCGAAATCGCCGCGCGCGATCCCAAAGTCGGCATCATCACCATCGAAGTGGCGCGCCCGGACTTTGCCGTGGCGGACCGCTCCCGTTTCGCCGATTCCGATCTTAGAGCCGCCCGCAAGGGCTTTTACGTCATCCGCGATTTTGCGCCCGATCAGCCGCGCCACGGCTACGTCATCGCGCAAGGCTCGAGTTCCACCGTTAACCTCGTCGAGGTACTGCCCAAGCTCGAACAAGCGGGAATCAACGTCAAAGCGATCGCCGCCGTGAGCGAAGAATTATTCGACCGCCAGCCCGAGTCCTATCGCCAGTCGGTGCTTCCTCCCGAAGCTCTGTACGACCTCATGGTAGTCTCGACCGGCACGCGGCGTATGTGGCCCCTCCGCAACGCAGGCCCGCTGACCGACGAATACTCGCTCACCTCCGACTGGAACAACCAGTGGCTGACCGGCGGCCTGGAGCCCGAGGTAATCGCCGAAGCGCATCTCGATCCAGCCTCGATTTTCAAAGGCGTGGAACATTTCGCGCAAGATCGCGCAGCCCGCCTGGACCGCCAACGGGCGATGTTGGGGAATTAACGATCGGCCGCTTGAGGCTTGGCCCGCGGAGCGATCTAAACAAGCCGGTGAGCCGAGCGCCTGGCGGCCCTTCAGCGCAAAGGAATCCAATCAGCGCGACTTCATTATCGAGACGGCCGGGCCGCGATTGCGAAAATCAAGAAATACTGCCGAGGCAGAAAATCATACCGCGCCGCCACCGCGTAACCGGCCTTCGACATCTCCGCCTCGACCTGTTCCGGCGTGAACCGAAACTCTTTGGGCGGACCTTCGGGCGAGTCTCGTTTGAAATCGGCGATGGCCACCCTGGCGCCGGGCTTGAGAGACTTGGCCAGTTTTCGGAAGTACGCCTCGCGGCCGCCAATGTGGTGATAGGTATCCACAATCAGGACGAGATCCACCGTTTCCGGCAGGTTCGGAGTGTCCGGGGCCGCCTGCACGGCGACCACGTTGTTCAATCGTTCCTGGCGTGCGCGCTGCTTGAGGTAGGTCACCATGGACGGTTCGATATCGACCGCATAGACCTTTGGCGCAGGCGCCGATTTCGCAAGCCGGACCGTGAAGTATCCAGTTCCCGCACCGATGTCGGCCACGGTCTCCCCCGGCCTCAAAGCCAGCGCTTCGATCACCCGATCCGGCATCTGCCATGCATCCCGCGCCGGATCATCGAAGCTCATGGCCAACTGCTTTGGATTGTCGAAGCGGTGCTCCATGTGGTCGGATTGGCTGTTCTCCGGACCACCGGATTGACCAAACAGCACGGCTGCCAACAGCGGAATCGCCGTTAGCAGATGTCGACTCAAACGCATAAAGAAGTTCTCCGATCCGTCGTGCCGCCTCACTGGGCAGGCGACCAAGTAGCATTCTATATGAAAGCTTCGCTGGAACGCTTGCCGAGAACTCTGTTGCCGCCGAGTCCACCGTACCGCCCTCCTGGCCGATCCCGATCCTCGCCGGTGTATCCGCGGCGCGGCTTCCAGCGCGGCTTTCGTAAGACGATGTCGTACGTTTTCAACAGCTTGCATTCTAGCCAGCCATGGGTATACTGTAAGAGGTGCCTCTGGACGAAGACAATGTTGAAATCTCTGCTTTTCCTCATGGCTAGCGGCTGTCTGTCAATTTCACTTGCAGCTCCCGCTTCGATCGGATTCATCAAGTCGACCGGGGAGTTCCGCGTGAACGGGGCGACGCTTCGCGGTTCCAGCACTCTCTTCGATGGCAACGTGGTGGAAACCGCGGCGAGCCGCTCGGTACTCCAACTTTTTGGCGGGCAGGTGACGCTGTCGCCGGAGTCTCGCGCCAAGGTCTATCATGACCGGCTCGTGCTGGAGAAGGGGACCGGCGTAGTGAAGGAAGCGGACAGCGAGTTAATCGAAGCGGAGACGCTGCGGATCTCGCCCTCGGCCAAGAATTCCGTCCTCCAGGTGGAAATCACCGGCCCGTCGCACGTAGCGGTAGGCGCGCTTCTCGGCGCGGCCGAAGTGCGCAACTCCTCCGGTGTGCTGGTTGCCAGCTTGCGCCCGGGTTTGGATCTCGCGTTCGATGCGCAGGCAGGCTCTGCGACGTCGGTCACGATGACCGGTGTCGTGGTACTCAAGAACGGGAATTACTTCCTGACCGACGCCACCACGGGCGTCACGGTTGAACTGGTGGGAACGGATCTGGCCAAGGACGTCGGCAAGAATGTCACGATCACCGGCTCCATCATAGGCGGCGCGGCGCCGCCCGCGGGGTCTTCAGAAGTGGTGCAAGTCGCCTCCATCCACCGCGTCCGTCGCGGTGGCGGCGCGGGCGGCGCGGGCGGCGCGGGCGGCGGCGGACTTTCCACCGGTGCAACGATTGGCATCGTTGGCGGCGTGGCCGTCGGTGGAACGGTCATCGGTCTAGCCGCGGCCGGTACCTTCAGCGGCACGTCTTCCGTCAGCCGCCAGTAAGCCCGGCAAGAAGGGAAGGCGCTCTGGCCGCTTTCGGGTTCCGGCGGTTGCGCGTCCACGACAAAAGCGCAGCATTTCCGTGACTGCGCGGTGTTGTCGTCTCCGCCGCCGGCGGTCTTTCGAGCCGAACCAATCTCCTCATCTCGGGCGGAGCGGAACCTCGGACGAGATCCCCGGTCCCTCGCCCTTGACCAGAATCCTTGTCAAATGGATCGCCGCCGGCGTCACTTCGAACGGCATCGTTTCCCGCTCCGACAGAAGCGTCGGCGGCCCGGCCTTGATCAGCGAGATCTGGTTGGTCCACACATTCAGCTTAATGCGCGAGCCCAGCGGAAGCGCCGCAATCCGATCGACCTTGTTTTCTTCCAGGGGTGGACCCTTTTGGGCCAACTCCACCAGTTGCCGAATATTGCTCTCACTGGCGAACTGGTTGCCCAGATTGGCCAGCACCAGGTTTGGCAGGCAAGGAACCCGGCTCTGCAATGCTTTGAGAAAGAGTCCGGCTTTGCCCAACTTGCCGCGGTAGGGAGAATTGGCGAGAATCCGTATCGCTTTAGCCGCGGCCGCTTCCATCTCCTGCGGCGAGAGGGCCAGGCGCAGCCGCTGGATCAGATCGCTGTCATTGAACATGACCTGGTCGCCGAAGGCGTACTTGGTCGCTGTCCGGTGCCCCAGCGCAATGTGCGACAACTCTTCCGCCAGCACCATCGCCAGACTGGCTTCATCCGGAAGAACGTCCAGCAGCCCGCGGCTGATCACGATTGTGTGTCCGATCGAAAATGTTTCGAACGGCGTCGTGAGCAGTACCCGGCACTGCACCTCCAGGTCGAGATTGTTCGTGGCGATGAGGTTGTTTACCACCGTGTTCAGCACCCGGTCGACTTCGCCCGTCGGCGCCAGCAGGCTGCTCTTTTCCAACCGCCGAATCACGTTCTGCTCGGCTTGCCTCTCCCACAGCTCCTGGCCTTCCACCGGGGTCAGGTCGCCCGACCCGGATGCGTCCACCACCGGCGCCTGCGACTCAATCTGGAGATCGGAGAGTTCGTCGAGCTTGCCGCTCCGCACGCCCTGGTAACCCCACAGCCGCGTCTGCGCCTTGAGCCGCGATCGGGGATTTCGCTTCCCGCTATCATCCATTTCCTCTACGTACACGAAGGCGGGAACCCACACCCCGGGCGCGGCGTTGAACCTCCAGCTATCGAAGTGAAAAAACCTCCTCGACGACTTGCTCCCCGTATAGATTCCATTGAATCGTGCGATCCGGAAATCCTGATCGTCCACCCAGATCGTCCCCAAGAAGCGGCCGTCGGTCTTTTTGTCGCGCGGCGAAACTTCGAACACCAGGCACCGCACATCGCCCAGAAACTCCCTCCGGGAATACACAAAATTGTACGTCGCGGTGTCGAAGAGGTTGCGATCCGGCATCACCATCCACGCCCAACCGGCGGGCATTAAAGAAATGGCGTTCTTGTTATGAGAGCCCAGCGATATGGCGGAGTCGCGCGGGCGATCCCCGGTAGGCTCGGGAGGCTGGAGGAGCAGGAGCGGCACCAATTTCCTTTTGATCGCGGGCTTCTCGAAGCGCATGCTCATGGTAATGACATCCACGTCCACCCCATTGGCGGTGGTGAGCCGACCAAGCAGATAGTGGTCCCGAAGGAGTGGACCGGCGGCGTCAGCCGACCCCTCGAACTCCTGGATATAAGTTTCCAGAACGGGGTGCAGGGTCTGTAACTTCGCCAGAAACTGTTTTTCTCCCTCGACAATGCGGTCGACAATCCGTCCCGCCCGGTCCTGTTCCTGGCCGGCCACAGGCGTGCCAGCCAGCGCCCCCATCCAGATCGCTGCCGCGCAGAGACAAAATCCGATTCCTCTTTTCATCTTTCCCCTAATACGCCAGGCGGAATGTGATATGGGCAACCGCGGTCGAATCCATCGGTAATCCATCCCGTTCCGCCGGTTTGAAACGGATATTAGCCGCGGCTTGGGCAGCCGCCTCATCCAATCCGTGGCCGAGGCCTCGCGTCACGCGCAGTACTTTCACCTCGCCCGATGCGGTGAAGAGCACCTCCACCAGGACTTCGCCCTCAATTTTCAACTTCCGCGCCTCTTCCGTATAGGCAGGCCGGGGCTTGAAGAGAATCTCCACCTCGGTAGACCGCACCTGCGCCAACCGCAGTTTCGGCAGTGCCGACAGCACCGGAATACGGCTGTCGAAGCCGCCCGCGCGCACTTTCGGTTTCATCTCGACCGGAGACCTGGCTGCGGCGACAGCGCCGAACCCGGCGTCGGCAAAGCGCCCTACCGCCGCCCGTGGGCGTCCCACCGCTTCATTCTCGTTCGATTCCGGGTCTCCGAATCCGGCAGCCGCCACCTTCACGGCCGAAGCGCGTGTGCCGCCGATTTGTCTCTCGCCGTCGAATGCCCCGGTCTTCGCGACGGTCCGAGGGAGCACCTTTTCGTTCAAAACCGGCGCCTGAAATACCCCGGTCGCCACCGCGAAAGCCGGCTTTGGATTCGCCTCCGGCGGAGCTGCAATACTAGCGAAAACGTCTGTCGGCGCCATCGGCTTGGGCGGCGCGAGCGCCAGCAAAGCCGGCGTGTCCAAAGCAACCGTGGCCAGTTTGGGCGCGTCGGCCATTGGGGGCATCGGCAACTCCACGACAGGCGCCGGCAACGGATTCTCTGGCAACACGAACTTCGGTCGCCTAGTTACCGGCACCAACTTTGGCGCCACGGGCCGGGCGGAAGCCTGCGGCAACGGCACCACCAAAGAAGCGTGCTCCACTAACCGCATGACCTTCGGGGAGGACGCCCAAATCGTGCCCAGCAGCACGATCACCAAGCAGTGCAGCAGAACGCTGTCGATAAATGCGCGACGAAAAGAAGCCGCCGGCAGTGTGCTGAAACTCACTTTTATCTCAGCCTCGGTACACGAACTGGCAGCGTTCCGCGCGATGCTCTTCACGGCTCGACCTCTTATTCTTCGCGCCTTCCTGTCGCGCAAACTCCTGGTAGCAACCCAGGTTCGTCACCGGCCGCCATTTCCGCGGTAACGTCCATACTGTGAGCGTAGTAATGGCAGGCAGCCTGGGGCTAGACTGTGTTTGGTTATTTGAGTGGTGCTAACGAATGTTACGGCGCAATGATGGCTATCCTCCCGCGATGCACAGCTCATTGCCCAGTGGCTGCGAAGCCAAGCCAGCCCCCACACCCGAGGCCGCTAGCGCCGCGACTCCGACCGGCCTCTTCCCTGAAGGACCAGCTTTACATCAGACCCGTTGGGATGCTAGGCTAAGTGTCTGATAATGCGTACAGTTGACTTGATCCAGCGCAAGCGCGACGGCGAAGAACTGACACCGGAGGAAATCGAGTTTCTGGTGGAAGGTTACACGAGAGGGGAAATCCCGGACTACCAGATCTCGGCGTTTCTGATGGCCGTCTTCTTTTCGGGGATGTCCGACCGCGAAGTCACGCGGCTGACTGAGTGCATGCTGCGCTCCGGCGACAGGGTCGACTTGTCGTCGATTCCGGGAGTCAAGGTGGACAAACATTCCACCGGCGGCGTGGGCGACAAGACCAGCCTGATCGTGGCGCCGCTGGCGGCGTCGGCGGGGGTGGTGGTGCCGATGATGTCCGGGCGGGCGTTGGGCCACACCGGCGGCACGCTGGACAAGCTCGAATCGATTCCGGGCTTTCGGACCGACCTCACGCCCGAGCAGTTTCATCAGCAACTATCCGAAATAGGGCTTTGCTTCATTGGCCAGAGCGAGCGTCTGGCCCCGGCCGACGGCAAGCTGTACGCGTTGCGCGATGTTACGGCCACGGTGGAATCGATTCCGCTGATCTCGTCTTCGATCATGTCGAAGAAAGTCGCCGAAGGAATCGACGCGCTGGTGCTGGACGTAAAGGTGGGCACCGGAGCGTTTATGAAGAAGCAGGTGGATGCGCGCCGCCTGGCGCAAACCATGGTGGGCATTGGCCGGCGCATGGACAAGAAAGTCCAGGCCCTGATCACGGATATGAACCAGCCGCTGGGCTTCGCGGTGGGCAACGCGCTGGAAGTCATGGAAGCGTCGCAGACGTTGCAGAATGCCGGGCCGGCCGACCTCACCAAGCTCAGCCTGGAACTGGCCGCCCGCATGATTTTCCTGGGCAAGAAGACGGCCTCGCTGGATGAAGCGCGCCGCGTCGCCGAGCAGCACCTGGTGGATGGCTCGGCCTACAAGAAGCTCAAGCAAGTGGTGATGGCGCAGGGCGGCAATGCGCAGGCGCTCGACAAGTTCGAACTGCTGCCCAACGCCACCGGCATGCGCGAGGTGCTTTCGCCGCGGGGCGGTTACGTGAGTTCCATCAACGCCGAGGACATCGGCACGGCGAGCAACATGATCGGCGCCGGGCGTGACAGGAAAGAGGACTCGATCGACCCCGCGGTGGGGATCATCCTCGAAGTCAAGCACGGCGAGAAGGTGGATGCGGGTTCGGTGCTGTGCCGCATTTATCACACCAAGGAAGACCGCCTGGAAGACGCCGCCGACGTGGTGGAAGACGCCTTCCGCATTTCGGCGCAGAAACCGGACGAGCGGGAATTGATTCTGGAAGTGGTTGGATAGATGGGCCGCTTCACCGGGCTCCTGGGCCTCGTGGTCCTGCTCGGCATCGCGTGGCTGTTCTCCAGCCACAAGCGCGCCATCAAGTTTCGCCTGATCGCCTGGGGCTTGGGTCTGCAGTTCTTTTTCGCGCTGGTGGTGCTGAAAACCGGCTTCGGCCGGATTTTTCAAGCCATCGGCGCGGGTGTCAACGCCATGCTGGCGTACACCGAAGAGGGCAGCAAGTTCGTGTTCGGCCCGCAACTGGGGGCAAGCACGGGGCCGTTCGGCGTGGTGTTCGCTTTTCAGGTTCTGCCCATCATCATTTTCATCGCTTCGTTTTTTTCCATCCTCTACTACCTCGGCATCATGCAGTGGGTGGTGCGGGGCATGGCGCTGGGCATGCAAAAGGTCATGGGCGTGAGCGGCGCCGAATCGCTCGACGTGGCGGCCAGCATCTTCATGGGGCAAACCGAAGCGCCGCTGACGATCCGTCCGTTTCTGGACGGACTGACGGAATCGGAACTGTTCACCGTCATGACGGCCGGCATGGCGCACGTGTCCGGATCGGTGATGGCGGCATACGTGAAGATCGCCGGGGTATCGATCACGCACCTGCTGACGGCGGTGATCATGACCGCGCCCGCCACCATCATGCTGGCCAAGATTTTCATTCCCGAGACCGAAAAGCCGGTCACGGCGGGCAAAGTGGAATTGAAGATGGAGAAGACCGCGGTCAACGTCATCGACGCGGCGGCGCAGGGCGCGGGCGACGGCCTGCACCTGGCGCTGAATGTCGCGGGCATGCTGATCGCATTTCTGGCGCTGATCGCGATGCTCAACGGCATGCTTAGCTGGGCGCACACCTCGCTCGAACAGGTCTTCGGGGTGATTTTCTCGCCCATCGCGTGGCTGATGGGGGTGCCGTGGAAGGACGCGGGCGCGATCGGCGAGCTTCTGGGAACGCGCCTGGCGCTCAACGAATTCGTGGCGTTTCTGAAGCTGGGGCCGATGCAAAAGTCGCTCGACCCGCGGTCCTTTGTGATTGCGACTTACGCTTTGTGCGGCTTCGCCAATTTCAGTTCCATCGCCATTCAGATCGGGGGCATCGGCGCGCTGGCGCCGCGCCGCAAATCCGACCTGGCGCGGTTGGGGCTGCGGGCGGTGGCCGCCGGGACGATGGCCAATTTCATGTCCGCCTGCATCGCGGGAATGTTACTGTGACCGGGGAAGCGAAACTTCTGATCGAACAACGCACCGCCCTGCGGCCGGCAATGGGCGTGGTGCTGGGAAGCGGGTTGGGCGCTTTCGCCGATGAACTGACCGACCGGGTGGAGATTCCGTACGCGGAGATTCCCGGCTGGCCGGTTTCGACCGCCGCGGGGCACGCCGGCAAACTGGTCCTCGGCAAGCTGGGCGAATTGCCGCTGGCGGTGATGGCGGGGCGAGCCCACCTTTACGAAGGGTACACGCCGGCGCAGGTCACCCACGGGGTGCGCGTGCTGCACGCGGTGGGCGTCCGGTCGCTGGTTTTCACCAATGCCGCCGGCGGCATCAACACGGCATTGGAGCGGGGCGGGTTGGTGCTGATTTCCGATCACATCAATCTGCAGGGCTCGAATCCGCTGGTGGGCGAGAACGACGACTCGCTGGGGCCGCGTTTTCCGGATATGTCCGAGGTTTATTGGCGGGCATATCGCGAGATTGCCAAGCGCGTGGCCGTCGATTTGTGCATCTTTCTGCCGGAAGGCGTGTACGCCGCCATGCTCGGTCCGAGCTACGAGACGCCGGCCGAAATCCGATACCTCCGTGCGATCGGCGCCGACCTGGTGGGGATGTCCACCGTGGCGGAAGCCATCGTGGCCAACCACATTGGCATGAAGGTTCTGGGGATTTCCACGGTGACCAACATGGCGGCGGGTGTGTTGCCGCAGAAGATTCATCACGAGGAAGTGCTGGAAGCCGGGGAGATGGTGCGGGAAACGCTGGTGCGGTTCCTGAAGGCGCTGCTGCCGGCGCTGGCGGAATCGGTAGTCAGTAGTCGGGAAGCAGAATTTAGAAGTTAGAAGGCAGAAGCCGGAATGAACGACGCACTGATAGCTGCGGCGCTGGCGGCGCGCGAAAACGCTTTCGCTCCTTACTCGAAATTCCGCGTAGGGGCGGCGATTGAAGATGCTTCCGGGCGCATCCACACCGGGTGCAACGTGGAGAACGCCACTTATGGCCTGACGCTTTGCGCCGAGCGCGTGGCCGTGTTCAAAGCGATTTCCGAGGGTGCGCGCGAGTTCCGCCGGGTGGTGGTGGCGGCCGATACGGAGGCGCTGACCCCACCCTGCGGAGCCTGCCGCCAAATCCTATGGGAATTTTGCGGGGACGTAGAACTGGACCTGGTGAACCTGGCCGGCAAGACCGAAACCCATCGTTTGAAAGATCTGTTCCCTAAGCCATTCGATGCTTCGTATCTGTAGTTTTCTCCTGTTAGTTTCGAGCCTGTTCGCCGAGCAGGCGGACTGGATCTGGAGTGCGCGTTATGTGATCACCGAGGACGCGGCGCAGCGGGTGATCGAGCGGGGCGCGGTGGCGGTTCGCGGCGGCGTGATTCTGGCGGTGGGACGCAAAGGCGAAATCGACGCCCGCTTTCAGGCCAGCCGGCGTCTGGACCGGCCGGACGCGATTCTGGCGCCGGGCCTGATCGACACCCATACCCACGCCGCGATGTCGCTATTCCGGGGTATCGCGGACGACCGCAAACTGCAGGACTGGCTCGAGAATTACATCTTTCCCGCCGAGGCCAAGAACGTATCCCCCGATTTTGTACGCTGGGGCACTCGGCTGGGATGCCTGGAAATGCTGCTCTCCGGCACCACCACGTTCACCGATATGTACTACTTCGAGGACGTGGTGGCGGAAGCTTCCAAGGAAGCCGGCATGCGGGGGGTGCTGGGCGAAACCATCATCGGGTTTCCGGTGGCCGACGCGAAGACGCCGGCCGAGGCGCTGGCGTTTACGGAAAAGTACCTGACCCGTTTCGCGGGCGATGCGCTGGTGGTTCCAGCGGTGGCGCCGCACGCTCTTTATACGAATTCAGACGAGACGCTGAAGGCGGCGCGCGCGCTGGCCAACCGGCACCACGCGCCGCTGCTGATCCACGTGGCGGAAACACGGAAGGAAAACGACGACGCGCTGGCCACGCGCCACATGACCGCCATCCAGACGCTGGAAAGCCTGGGCATATTCAACGGCCGCACCGTGGCGGCGCACTGCGTTTGGGCGAACGAAGGGGACCTGAAGATCCTGAAGGAGCACGGGGTGGGCGTGGCGCATTGCCCGTCGAGCAATATGAAATTGGCCAGCGGCGTGGCGCCGGTGGCGCGCATGTTGCAGCTTGGAATCAAAGTGGGCCTGGGCCCGGACGGTCCGGCCAGCAACAACGACTTAAACATGTTCGAAGAGATGGACCTGGCCGCCAAACTGCAAAAGGTCACCACTCTCGATCCGCAGGCTTTACCGGCCAGGCAAGCTTTGGAGATGGCGACCATCGGGGGCGCGCGCGTGCTGGGGATGGAAAAAGAGATCGGCTCGCTCGAGCCCGGCAAACGCGCCGATATGATCACCGTGCGCCTCGACCGTCCTAACGCCGTGCCGTTGTACGACCCGATTTCTCAAATGGTCTATGCGTTGAAGGGCGACGACGTACGCGATGTGATGGTGAACGGCAGGCCGGTGGTGCAGGATGCCAGGATTCTGACCCTCAACGAAACGCAGATCCTCAAGAAAGCCGAAGAATACCGCGAAAGAATCAGCCGGTCTCTGCGATAGGCACCCTCAACAAGACAAGCTGAAGCCGACGAGCTCCGGGCGGCGGCTCATGGGATGCGATAGAGAACGAAATCGGAATTCCGATACACGGGCACGAATTTCCGCGGTTCGCGGGCTACGTGGGGGGCGAGAACGGTTTGATCGCCCGGGCTGCCGGAGTAGAGGAGCAGATAGGACGCGCCGGTGCGGCGGAAGTAGGCGTCGAGGGCGGCATCGTCGGAGGTTTCGGGATACCAGGCGGAGCGGAGGCCGGTATAGAGGGCCAGGACGCGGGGATTCCAGGAGATCAGCAGATCGTGCGAGTCGAGATGGGCGGACAGGTAGCGGCGGAGGCCGGTGAAAGTCGGCTGCTCGGGGCCTTGAGGGAACGGGCCGCGCTCCATGCCGCGGAGATTGGCGAGACAGCCGATGGCGAGCACGGCGACGGTTGCGGCGGGCAGAACGCGCGACAAGGCGGGCCATTTGGCGGCTAGGAATTCGATGCCTTCGAAGAGGTAGATGAAGTAGAGCATCAGGACAGGCAGCAGGTAGCGGGCGCCGGGGGCGGAAGAATACACCAGCAACGGCAGCATGGCGCAGGGGACGTAGATCTCGACGATGGAACAATTGGCAGCGAGCCGGCGCAGCCACTCGCCGAAGACGATGACGCCGGTAGCGGCGGCGAGAGTATAACGCAGCAGGGCAGGGCTGCCGGCCCACAAGTACGCGGGCGCGTGGAGGTAGTATTTCAGATTGCCCCAGTAGGCCGCCAGGTGCAGGCGAAACTGGTTGCCGTAGGCGCGGCTGTCATAGAGGGTCAGCGCCAGCAGGACCACGCCGGCGGCGAATCCGAGAAGCGTGACGACGCCAAAGATACGAGGGCGGCGGTGGCGGACGATTTCGGAGACGAGGACGGTCAGGGCAAGAGAAAGGCCCACGGAGCGGCTGCCGTACGTGAGCAGCATGGGCGGCAAGACAATGGCGGCAGCCAGGAGCGGCCGGGCGCCGTCCCAATTACGCTGTTCGACGAACGCCAGGAGGGCCAGGGTGAGAGAGGCAAAGAGGAGATAGGCGGTGTCGGAGACGATGGAATCCTTGATGCCCAAGACCAGGCCGCTGAGGGCGAAGGCGGCGGCGGCGGCGGCGGACGGCAGCGGTTTCAGGCCGCGCAGCCGCGCCAGGGCGTAGAGACAGATGCAAGCGGCCAGGAGCAGGGCCTGGACCAGCGTTTTCATGGGCAGGTAGTTGAGTCCGTAAGCGCGGTAGATGGGGGCCAGGAGGAGGGGGAAAACAGGCGGATAGTTGGCCGGCATGTGAATGGCGGCCTCCGGCAAGGTGACCTGGTAACTGGTTTCGGAGTAGGGACGGCCGAAGGCGAGATTGCGCGCGTGGGCGATGTACTGGCTGAAATCACCGCCCCAATCCTGGCCGGGCCGCACGGTGAGCCAGTAGGTGGGGATCAGCACCGCGAGGAGAGCCAGGACAGCGAATAGATCCCACTTGAAGCTTGTATTGGGTTTGGCGCTTACGAAATCGTGCATAGGGTTCAATCCGAGAAGCGGAAGCGGAGCAGAGTCCAAACCGCGATGAAGCCGTCGGAGGCCTTGATTTTCTTGCCTTCTTCGCGGGAGCGGGGGAAGTAACGGATGGGCACTTCGACGATGGAAAGGCCTCGGCGGATGAGCTTGGCGGTGATTTCGTGATCGGTCTCGAAGCCGCTGGTGCGGAGGTGCATTTGCTTGACGGCGTCGGCGGGATACAGCTTGTAAGCGGTCAGGGTATCGGTGATCCAGCGGAAGTAGATGAGGGCGGTCCACAGGGTGAGGAGAGCGCCGGCCAGCCAG
>JBKQVG010000022.1:0-7525 GCA_052325345.1 Bryobacteraceae bacterium | reverse complement strand
TTCGATCGATATACCATCTCGGCCGGCAGCCCGTCATTGCCAAGAGACAGGATGTAGGAATCCGGGTCACCCTCCGATTCGATCTTTGCGGGAGCCGAATCGTCGATCGCCAGCGCATCGCGCGTCAGCAGGCGCGCCAGCAAGGTGGGAAGCTGACCTTCGCCGAACCGCTGCATGGCTTGCGCCAGCAGACCCTCCTCGCTGGAATTCCTGAGTTTGCCCTTGCAAGTCAGTTCTCCGGTCGTGGACGTGTTGCACTCGCCCCGAGCACCCTTGAAACTCATGTTGACAGACGCCCACCCGCCTGAAAACCTCATCCGCCATTCCTGGGGTTGCTGCTTCTCGTCCAGCAGAGTAACCGTACCGGAGCCGGAGACTTGCGCCAGTTGCGCCAGTCCTTCCACGCCCCCAAAGGCCGCAACCACCCGCAACAGCAAATTCCGGGCTGCGTCACGCCGCCCAGCGACAGTGCGATGCAGAGTGAAAAGTTCATCGACGGGCCTGTCTTCCACCAGCTTGACCGTCCTTGTTTCAGGGGCGAATCCCTCATGCGCCACATGGAGAACCGCCTCGCCCGGAGCCGGCAGCGAATCCGGGATCGCCTTCTTGCCTCCGGCGGCCCGGCCATAGTAGTGGTCATTGACGATGATTTCGCAATCGGCCGGCTCGCAGCGCACATTGATAGGGCCGCTTAGCTTGGGCGGCGGGGGCGGTGGGGGCGCGGGCGGAATAAAGTCAACCAGCAATGCGGGAAGGTTGTTAAGCCGCTTGAGAATATCTATGGGTGAAACGGACGAAATAGACGCCGGGCTGGCATCGAAACTCACCTTGTTCTTCCTGACAAACTCGATCACGCACTTGTTGAAGTCCGGATCCTCGACCAAGCCGACGACAGTCAGGAAATCAAGAGGACCAGGGGCTGTTTCCGGGCACGGCTGTGGCTTCGCCACCGGAGGTTTGTGCGCCGCGGCCTGCGAGAACAGGCGCGGTGCCGGTAGTGCAAGGCAAAGAACGAGAAGGAAGGCGGGCTGTTTCATAGGCTACCGTGGCGGCTTCCTCCAGTGAATCACATTATTCAGAGTGTCCAATTGCTGTTTTAGCTTCAGTGCCCGTTGATTTTCCGGCTCTCGCTTGAGAACTTCACCCACCAGTCTGTCAGCGTCGGCAAAAGACCTCTGGGCCTTGTATTGCTCCGCGGATGCGAGCAGGAGATCGACCGAAGACGGTAGAGAAGCGGAAGCAGGAGGAGCGGCGCGGGGTCCACCCCAATAAAATCCCACTGCGGCGCTTGGCTCCCCGGTCGTCGAAACCTTCACTTGCGGCGGTTTTAGACCCGCGGCATCAACCTCGACGATATGGTCGCCATTCGGGAGGTCCAGGGTTGTCCCATCGGTGCCAACAGTCGCGTGTTGATCTCCGATGGTCAGCCGCACCGCCGCACGATTGCATTGGGCGCGCATTTTCCCATCGCCAAACCCCATGAACAATATCATCGCCGGCGCTGTCTGAGGGAGGTCGACAACGCTCGGCAGCTCACCGGGGCTGAATTGGAAACTCGCCGAAACCGTCGAGCCGTTGGAAGCATTCTCAAACTTGACTGTATGGAGTTTCCCTGGTTGGATTCCCGGAAAGCCCACGTCATTTCCACTTATTTCCGAAACTGTTTGATCGTCGAGCCGCACTGTGCCTTTGGCTTGATCCGTGCTGACGTGCAGCGTCAGCAGCTCGGGTTGCAGTTCCAGATCGACGGCCTGCGGCCCACCCTTGGCGGTAACGGACTCCCTCCTCGGCAGGTAGCCGCGAAGAGATGCAGTGATCGTATGGGTACCGGGACTTAGCTCGACGGCTCTTGGCGAAGTGCCCTTCTTCTTGCCATCGACCGCAATCTCCGCCCCCGGCGTGCTGGTGATTTGTAGCTGGGTGAGAACCGGCGGAGGCGGGGACGGGGGGTGCATCCTTTCGTACGCAACCCAAATCAACGGAATGCCGGTCAGGAGCAGCACTCCGGCGAGGAGCAGACGATTCCCGGCTAATCGCGCGGCCCAGGATCTCCGATTCAATTCTCGCCGCGAGTCTCCAACCGAATTCTCGCTGGTGGTTGCCCACGCCCGGACCTCTGGCTGGGTCGTCGGCAGCGGCGGCGCTTCGCCGAGCGGCGATCGGGCAGCCTCGCCGCCCGCTCCTTCCGCCGGGGGTTCCATACCCGCCATGCCTGCTGTTCCCGGCGGCGGCGGCGCGGGCTCCAAAGCCGGCTCCAACTCGGGACTCTGCGGCTTGCCATCGCTGGGAGCCGGCCTTTCGGCGGGAGGTCCCGGAGACGGCGATTTCACTCCAGGGGTTGGCGTCGGAATGTTCTCGCCGAGATCTAGCAGAATCTTGCGGCGTTCCGCAAGCAGCCGTCGATCGCTGGGATAACGCGCCAGACAAGTGTCGATGTCCCCAAGGGCTCCTCTCAAGTCCCCCGCCAAGACGAGCCGCCACGCTTTGGTCAGGCTCAACTCGACATCTTCGCGTTGCTTCCGGTCCGCGACCAGCAAAGCAACTCCCTTGAGCGCGGGATCGTGCGGAATCAGTTCCTTGGCTTGAATCAGAAGTTTCTCGGCGGTTTTCCATTCCGATTCGAGGAGAACTTGCGCCTTGGCCAGGAGAGCGGCTCCCAGAAATTGGCGGGCTTGTGGATCGTTCCGGTCGATCTCATAAGCCCGGCGCAGCGTCTCCAGCGCCGCGTCGGCGTCCCGGCTATGCAGCAACGCGCGTCCTTCGTTGACAAGGGCTTTGACTTCAACCCCGCGCTTCAGCCGCTCATTGGTTTCGGACTGCAGCACCAGTAACTCGCCGTCGCCTGGAAATGCTTCCAGCCCCGAGCCGCAAAGATCTAGCGCTCGCTCGTAATCGCCGGATCGCAACAATCGCCAGATTTCTTCGGTATAGCCGGACTTGCGGGCGGCACGGACCTGGTCTGCGAGACGCTTCTCGACCCGAGCCAGTTCAAGCGCCAGACCCGGCTGAGCGGGATGAAACTCTTCCACCGTGCGCCACCGGTCCAGAGCCTCGGAAAACTCCTGGCAGTCCTCCGCAATACGCGCCTGGGCGATCAACGAGTTCACCAGGTCGCGGCTTTCCCTGGCATGGCGCAGCAGTTCGGCAAGCTGGGACTCTCCCGGATAAGCCGTCAGGGCCTCTTGAGCCAACTTGACACGTTCGTCCAGATCGGGCAAGTTACTCAACCGTTCGCTCAACTGTCGCAGATATTCCAGCCGCAGCTCGCGGTCCCTGCGCTCGGCTTCCAGCTTGAGCGCCAGGAAAACGGCATTCCCTTGATTTGCCGTGAGCATCTCGGCGCAGATGGCCGATACTTCGGATAGTTTGCCTTTCGCCAGACGCGTTTTGGCTTCGCTGCCGGCTTTCTGGACGCGGCCGTATTCTTGCAGGAGCTCCTCGTGGAACCTGGCATAAATGATGTCGCGTTCCGATTGGGTGGACGCCCCGGAGCTCGGAGTCAGTTCGACCAGCTTTTCGAGCCGTTGCAGCGCCGCGCGCAGGTAGCCATCGCGATTGGTGCTCAGCGCCTCCTGATAGAGCAGCTCCTTTTGCGCCGCCAACGCCCGATCCGCCTCCTCCAGGCGCGTTAACTCGCTCAGGAGTTCGCTCGTCTGTGTGTCCTGCGCATCTATCTGGCGCGCCTGCTCAATCCCCTTGCGGGCCTCGGCAAAATCGTGCTTCTCCAGGCACTGGCGAGCTTGTCCCAGCACTTTCGAGAGTCTCTCCTGGTCGATGAGGTCGCGTTCGGCGAGCGCGTCCGGGTTGTCCGGCATGACGTGCAGGACTTCCGCCAGCTTTTCGATCGCCGCGTCGTATTCCTTGGCTTCGCGGTATAGCCTGACGCTTTCCAGTTGCGTGCGGATCCAATTCCGTTGCAGAATCTGGTCGATCTTTTCCCGTTGCGAGGTGATCGACGGATCGACATAGCCTTCTTCTTCGATACCCCGCAGCACCTCGCTGGCCGAGCTGGCCATCCCCTTCGAAAGCGCCTCCCGCACCACGCGCAGGCGATCCTCGATCATCTGCCGGTCGAACTCCGGCAGAGCTTCGCCGCGGCTTGCGCGCTGCAGTCTTTCGGCGAACTCGATTACGGTCTTGTAACGATGGCTCTTGTCCTTCGCCATCGCCTTTTGAATCACCTGCCCCACGCCAAGACTCACGGCGCGATTCAACTCGTACGCCGGTTTTGGGATTTCTTTCAGGATGGCGCGAATTGTCTCGTCCGCCGTTGGACGCGCAAACGGCCGCACGCCCGTCAGTGCCTCATAAGAGACTACCCCGAGGGCGAAGATGTCCGACTGCGGCGTCGGTTTATCGAGCTTTTGCGGATCGAGGAGTTCCGGCGCCATATAGGGCGTCGTCCCCTTGAGCGTACTTATCGTCCGGGTGTCACCGACGTGAACAATACCGAAGTCGATGATAACCACGGATCCGCTGTCCAAAATGAAGATATTGCTTGGCTTCACGTCCCGATGAATAACGCCGCGGATATGCGCGGCGTGCAAGCCCGCCGAGACCGCCCCTACGATGCCGGCCACTTCGGCGGTCGGCAGGAAACCACTCTCGGCGATTCGCTCCTGCAGCGTCTTTCCCCGCAGGAACGGCATCACAAAATACGGGTACGTGACGGATCCGTCCCGAAACTGACCACGATCGCTTATGCCAATAATGTTGGTGTGCTGAAGTTCGACGAGAATCCGCCATTCCTTGTCGAACAGAGCCAGAATTTCCGGGTCTGAGGCGTCCAGCATCGCCTTCACGGCGACGTACTGGCCGGTATTTCGGTCGACGGCCCGGTAGACAGCGCCCATGCCTCCGCGGCCGACCTCGCCCTCGATTTGGTAACGCCCACCTTCACCAAGGACGTTAGGCACTCTCATGGGAGCTACGCTCGATCGATATGATACTCTAATTCCGCCTGGTCTGGGGCCTTAGCCCCTGCCGGTTTTCGCGCGGATTCGGCCTTCGCGCTGCTTGGATAAGCCTATATAATTCAACAATATCCGGGCGCTAACCACGGAGCCAACTCCAAGAGTCGGTACTTGGGTCCTGTGCGTCCTGAATCGAATTCGTAACAACAGCCGTTCCGGATAGCCTTGCTCTCGGATTCAATGACGCTAAGTTCTGCTCTGCAAGTCCCGGTGTTATTCCTGGTTCCGCACTTCCACCACCGGGATTTTCTGTTTCTCGGCGGTTCGAGTGAAACCGGTCAGGTCGACGCTCAGAATCTTGTCCCACCGGTTCAACTGTTCCTGCAGCCTGGCGCTTAATTCGGCGAAAAGCTGCTGCTGGGCGGCGGTGGGCGCGGCGTCGGTCGAATCCACGCTCCAATTCAGGAAGATCAATTGCTCGTCGATCATGGTGGGATAGCGCAAATCGCCTTCGGTGCTCTTCATCCGCGTCTGGATGATTTTCTCTTCCACATCGCCGATCTTCTTTAGCAACTCTTCCGCCAGCGGCTTCAGCGGTTGCCAGGCCGCCGCATCCTGGTAACGGGCGTTCAGCGCATTCAACTGCGCGCGCAGGTCGCGGATTTCGTTCACGGCGCGGTGCAGGGAGGTCAGCCGGCGGGCGAGGTCGCGCTCCAGTTCGAACTGCTTTTGCAGCTCCTCGGGGGTGGCGTGAATGCGCGGGTCCAGACGAAGCGCCAGCGGCGCCGTCTGGCTCTTGCCTGCCACCGTGAGCCGCGCCCGATAAGTCCCGGGCAGCGCCATCGGCCCCTTGGGCGGGATGTCGGTTTCGTAGAAAGTCCCCGGTACCGTGATAGGATCTTCGTACCGCAAGTTCCAATAGAAACGATTCAGCCCGGCTTCGGCCGGCAAGACCTCGCTCGGATGCTGCACGTCGGGCCATTCGGCCGGTCCGGCGGTTTCCGTCTTCTTAATGCTGGAATAAGTCTTGACTAAGTTGTCTTCGCCGTCGAGTATCTCGAGCCTGACTTCCCCGGCCGGTTTCGCCTTCAGATAGTAATAGACGATCGCCCCCGGCGGCGGGTTCTCTCCGGCTGGCTCGCGCCGGTCCACGGAGTCGGGAAAGCGCAGCCGATAAGCCGGACGCGGGGAAACCAGCTTCGCCTCCGCCTCTATATCGCCGGCCGCCAGCTTGCGCAGCGGCGTGATGTCGTCCAGAATCCAGAAGGCCCGGCCGTGCGTGGCCACCACCAGGTCGTCGTCCTTCACCACCAGGTCGTACACCGGAACGGCGGGCAGGTTGAGCTTCAGCCTCTGCCAGTGAGCGCCGTCGTCGAAGGAAATCCAGACGCCGGTCTCGGTCCCGGCATACAACAGCCCCTTGCGCTTGGGATCTTCCCGCACCGCGTGCACGTAATCGCCCGCTGGAATACCGCTCGAAATGCGCGTCCAGCTCTTGCCATAATCGGCGCTCTTGTAAATGTAGGCCTCGAAATCGTCGAGCTTGTGGCGATCGACAGCCACGTAGGCGGTGCCGGCGTCGTGGGGCGAAGCGTCGATCAGGCTCACCATGCTCCACTCGGGCATCTCGCGCGGCGTCACGTCTTGCCAGGAGCCGCCGCCGTTGCGGGTGATGTGGATGAGTCCGTCGTCGCTGCCAGCCCATAACAGGCCCTTCTCGAGCGGCGATTCCGCCAGCGCGAAAACGGTGTCATAGTATTCCACGCTGGTGTTGTCCTGAGTAATCGGGCCGCCCGCCGATTGCTGTTTGGACTTGTCGTTGCGCGTCAGGTCCGGACTGATCACGCTCCAGTTCTTGCCCTGGTCGGTGGTCTTGAAAACCACTTCGCCGGCGGTGTAGATCGCGTTGGCATCGTGCGGCGAAAACAGAATCGGCTCGGTCCACTGGAAACGGTGCGGAAAGTCGCCCACCCCGTGGCCGGCGAAATCGATCGGCCAGGGCGAGATATCCGTTCCCTGGTCGTTCTTCTTATCGAAACGAAACACGCCCTGTCCGGCGGAGTAGACAATGTTGCCGTCGCGCGGATCGGGCGCCATAAAGGCGCTCTCCGAGCCCGCCACTTCGTACCAGTTGCGCGGGCCGATCAAACCGGTGTCGCTCCAACTGGCGGTCGCCACCGGAGTGTTGTCCTGCTGCGCGCCGAAAACGTAATAAGGGAAACGATTGTCCGCCGCCACGTGGTAGAACTGCGCCGTCGGCTGGTTGAGCTGCGGCGTCCAGTTCCTGCCGCCGTCGATGGAAATGGTGGCGCCGCCATCGTCGCCATTGATCATGCGCAGCGGATTGGCCGGGTCGATCCATAACCCGTGGTGATCGCCGTGCGGCGCCGCCAGCAGGGTGAACGTCTTTCCGCCGTCGGTGGAGCGGAACATTCCGGTGTTGAGCACGTACACCGTATCGGCGTTCTTCGGATCGGCGAAGACGTGGCTGAAATACCAGGCGCGCGGGCGGTAGCGTTCGTCGTCATTGACCAGCTCCCACTTCTCGCCGCCGTCGCCGGAGCGGAACAGCCCGCCCTTCTCAGCTTCGATCAGCGCGTAGACGCGGCTGG
>JBKQVG010000021.1:0-6513 GCA_052325345.1 Bryobacteraceae bacterium | reverse complement strand
ACCCAGCCCCTTGAGCAGAGAGAAATTCTGCATGTTGCGCGCCCCCACCTGCATGCAATCGGCATATTCCGCCACCAGGTCCACGTCGCGGTCGCTCATGATTTCGGTCACGATCGCAAGGCCGGTAGCCGCCTTGGCTTTGCGAAGAAGCTTGAGCCCTTCGGCTTCGAGGCCCTGGAAATCGTAGGGCGAGGTGCGCGGTTTGAAAGCCCCGCCGCGCAGAACCTTTGCGCCGGCCGCGGCCACCGCTTCGGCCGTCGCCATGATCTGCTTTTCGCTCTCCACCGAGCACGGGCCGGCCATGACGATAAACTCGTCGCCGCCGATCTCCAGCCCGTTCAAACGGATGGCCGAGCGCTCGTGGCGGAACTCCTTGCTCACGAACTTGTACGGAGCCGAAATGCGCACCGCGCTTTCCACGCCGGGGGCGGCTTCGAGCGATTCCAGACAGGCGGTCACATCCCCCATGCCCACCACTCCGATCACGACGCGCTCCTCGCCGACGATGGAATGGACCTTGTAGCCGAACTCGGCGATGCGTTCGCAGACGTGGTCGATCTCCTCCTTGGTAGCGTGGAGGCGCATGGAAATAATCATGGATATAGTATACACGTCGATGCCATCGACACACAAGTTAAGACCATTTAATTCATTTACTTGTACACACCACTCAATAGCGGTGTTATTGGATAGTCGCCGAGGCTGGCTGGGAGGGCTGGCTGGTCTTGCCGTTAGCGCCCATGGCGACTACCTGGTAGCGGTAAGCAACCCCGCGCCGGACGGCGCGATCCGAGTACGATGGAACGCCCTCCACCTGGCCGACCGGGGCGAACGGGCCGTCGCCCTCGGCGCGATCGATTCGGTAGGAGGCGATCTCGGCGTCGGGATTGGCGTTCCAGGAAAGCTCGATCGACTGCGGGGTGGGAACCGCTCGCAAGCCTTGCGGGGCCGGTGGGGCGGGCGCTTCGGGAGTAATGCGGACCGCCTCGGAAAGGTCGCTTTGGGCTTCCTTGCCGTTGCCCAGCGGCTCGAACGTCTGCACCAGGTAGCTATATAGCGTGCCGAATTCGACGTGCGTATCCAGCCACTCGGGCGCGGTGACGGTAGCCACCGTCTCGTAGGACGGAGGGTTGGCGCTGGAGCGCAGCACGCGGAAATGACCGCCGCGGGCCTGCCAGGCGAGACGAACGCCGCCATCGGCAGTTTCGGCCTTCAGGTTGGAAGGCTTATCCGGCGGCGCCACCACCTGGACCACCACCAGGTTCGACCACCCCACGTCTTTGCCATTGGCGCCAATCACGCGCACGCCCAGGATGACCTCCTTACCGGTCCAGTCGGTACAGGGGATTTCGTAGGTGGCCAAGCCATCCTGTTGAACCGGCGGACCAAACTTGCGCGCGTGGGACGCCCAAACCGCCAGGTCGAACGGAGCGTTTCCCTCGCCCGCGCGGAAATCGAAGGTCACGGGAGACTGGATGGCGACGCCCTCGGTGGTCAGTTGGGGAATCAAAAAGTGAGCGATGATCTTCGCCCCGCGCTGAATGGCGGCGAGGTCGTGCACGCGGGCGGGGATGTTGGCAAGCGGCGGCACCGGTCCGGCGATGTATCCGCACCCGGAGGTCAGAAGCGCGGACAGCAATGACGCGGGCCAAGCGATGCGCCGGTCGAAGCTCACCAGTGATTCGCCTTTTGCTCGCGGGCGCCGCGAACCATGCCGAGAAAGCGGCGCGCCAGCTCGCGAATGCGATCGGGATGGCGGTTTTCAATCGCCTCGCGCGGCACCAGCGCCCCGCCCACGCCAAGGGCTACCGCCCCGGCCAAAATGAATTCGACGGCCGTCTTTTGATTGACGCCGCCGGAGGCGATCAACGGGATTTGCGGAAAGGGAGCCTTGAGGGCACGGATGTAAGCCGCGCCGCCGAGTTGCGCGCACGGGAACACTTTAATCAAATCGCCGCCGGCTTTCCACGCGGCCATCACTTCTCCGGGCGTGAGCACGCCCGGAATCGACAGCACGTTCTCGCGCCTGGCCACGGCGATGATTTCCAGGTCCAAACCGGTGGTGGTGAGGAAACGCGCGCCGCTTTGAATACAGCGGTACGCGATATCGGTATCCATGAGCGTGCCGGCGCCCACGATCAGGTCCGGATGGTTGCGCGCCAAATCCGCGATCACGTCAATCGCTCCGGGCACGGTCATGGTGATTTCGACAATGGGGATGCCGCAGGCGGCCACGGTCTCAGCCGCAAAAGAGGCTTCCTCCGCACTCGACACGCGCAGGGCCGGAATCAGGCCGATCTCCTCAATGCAAGCGCGGATCTGATCCTTGGTCATTGCGTCCACGGTTCCATCGCCAGTGTAGCAGGCAGAAGAGAGAAGTCAGGAGTCAGAAGCCGGAAGGGGTGGCGTCTGGGGCACGGCCATTCTGACTTCTGGCTTCCCCGACTCCTCGCCCCAAGAGCCCCGAAGGCGCCACTCTTTCTAGGGCTTCTTGGTATGGATCTGATCCCAGAGGGTGAGGTACAATTCCCGCACGCTCGGATCGACGCCGAATTCCCGGTCCGGATGATTGGCTTGAATCAGTTTGATCGCATCGGCGTAGTCTTGGGCACGGTCGATCGGGCTCCCCATGAAGCCGGACAGCTTGAGAGAAATCAGATGGTGGAGAGCGAGGATTTGCGGCTCGCAAGAGACTATTGTCGGCATCGGGAAGCTGACCGGGCCCGGCCCCACCTTGCCACCGCCGGGTAGCACGTCAATCTCAACGCCGGATTCCGCGTCAGTCAGAGCCATTTTCGAAGCGGGGCCCGGCTTGAAGCCGTTCCGCTCCAACTTCTCGCGAGCCAACCCGACATCCGGCACGATGATATCCACGTCCAGGGTGAAGCGCGGATAACCATGCTCCTGAACCGCGAACCCGCCACCGACGTAATGGGGAATGTTGAAGAGCTTCAGCACCTTCAACGCTTTCAGGAGCGTCCTCTCGATATTGGTGGAGCCGCTGGAGTCCCGAAGCAGTTCCGCCTTGCGCGTAAATTCTTTTTCGCCGGACGGCGCTGGGACCGGCGCGCGATAGGCGCGGTCGAGCAGCTCGACGACGTGGACCACCTCCTGGGTTCCCTTGTGCGACTTAACGCCGGCCCGGAGCTGCAGCATGCAGCCGGGATTGGCGGTGGCGACGATGTCGGCTCCGGTGGCGTGCACGGCGTCCATTTTGGCGGCAAGAATACGCATGGACATTTCGTTTTGCACGATGTTGTAGACGCCGGCGCTGCCGCAGCACAGGTCCGAGCCGGGCATTTCGCGCAAGGTCAGGCCGGGAATGGCGGCCAGCAGCTTGCGCGGCGCGGAACGGATGCGCTGGCCGTGAGCGAGATGGCAGGAATCCTGATAGGTGACGGTAGCGTGGAGAGAGTTCTCCACGGGGTGGAGATCGATGGCGGCCAGGAATTCGGTAATGTCGCGCACCTGGCGGGCAAACTCGCCGGCGGCGGAGGCGTACTCGGCGTCGCCCGCCAGCAGCTCGGGGTACTCCTTGAGAGTGGACCCGCAGCCCGCGGCGTTGGTGATGATGGCGTCGAAACCGCCCTCGCGCAGGGCATCGATATTGCGGCGGGCGGCGGCGCGCGCCAGTTCGGGGAGTCCGGAGTGGAGTTGCAGCGCCCCGCAGCAGCCCTGGCCGGCGGGCACCACCACTTCGCAGCCGTTCTTCTGCAGCACGCGCACGGAGGCCTCGTTCAGGCGCGCAAAAAAAACGTTGGCCAGGCAGCCGGCCAGGAACGCCACCCGGTAACGCCGCTCGCCCTCGGCCGGGAAGGTCTGGCCGATGCGGCTGAAGAAAAACGGGGGATCCGCCGATGGAGTGAGTTGATGCAGGTCGTGCAAACCGAAAAGGCGCGCCAAGCCGAGGGAGTGGACCAGGGCACGGGCGCCCGAAGCTTCGTAGAGGTAGAGCGCCGCACCCGCCGCGGTCATGGCCACGCGCGATTCGAGCAGCGTGCCGAAAGCCCAGCGCCGCAGCCAGCGCGCGAGCGGCCCCCGCCGGGTGCGGATTTCGATTTCGGCGCGCGCTTCTTCCACCATGCGGCCGTAATGAACTCCGGAGGGACAGGCCGATTCGCAGCCCCGGCAAGCCAGGCACAAGCCGATGTGCTCGAAATACGCCGGGGTCATGGGCGCGCCGTTGGCTACCTGCACCATCTGGTAGACGCGGCCGCGCGGCGAATCCATTTCGAGGCCGAGTACACGGTAGGTGGGGCAGGAGTTGAGACACAAGCCGCAGTGTACGCAGCGGTCCAGATCGAACTGGAACGGTCCGGCCGCGGTCTTTTCCACGGCGACAGCGGTATTGTCAGAGGCGTCGATAGAGTCTGCCACGGTTTAAAAGGTTATCGGGATCGAAAAGCTGTTTGACGCGCCGCATGATTTCCCAATCGGCTCCCGGCGCGGGCCAGAGATCGAGACTGGCTCTCGATTCTTCCGGAGCGAATTCCACCACGGCTTTGGCGCCCGCTTCCGCCGCGCCCGCCACCCAGGCCGCGGCGTCCTCCGCATGTTCGAAGTAGCCGTAGCAAATCCCCGAGCCGGCGCGGGCGACGGCCGCTTCGGGAAGCGAGGCGATTACCGCCTCCAATCCCTTCAGGGTACACGAAGCGCGTGCCACCGCGCCATCCGCGTGGGCTTCGAGATATGCGGGAGTGTATTCCTCGATCCGCCTCCAGAGCGTTTCCTGGCCGGAATTGTCGAGTGCCGTCGCTTCGCCCAGTTGGGAGATTTCGCGCGCGTAACGATCGATGGCGGCGGAGTTGCCGCCGGCGCGGACCGCCAGCAGCCAGGAGGCGCGGTCCAGACTGGCGGCGGCCGCCGGATTCAGCAGGTCGATGGCGGCGGGCTGCAATTGGCTCCCCAGCAGCCGGTTACGCGCCTCGATGCCGGAAGCCAACGTATCGAAAGACAGCAGGAAACTGCGCTCCAATTCCGGCATGGGCGTCAGCTTGAAGTTGACCGCGGTAATGGCGGCCAGGGTGCCGAACGAGCCGATCATGAGCTTGGCCATGTCGAGGCCGGCCACGTTCTTCACCACCATGCCGCCGGAGCGCACCAGCTTGCCCTCGAGCGTGGCGAATTCCATCCCGATGATGGCGTCGCGCGCCGTGCCATAGAGGCGCCGCCGCGGCCCGCTGGTATTGGCCGCCACCACTCCGCCCACGGTGGCGCAGCGGGCGAACGGGGGATCGAGCGGCACCATCTGGCGGTGCTCGCCCACCAGGCGCGTCAGCTCGCTCCACGCAAGACCGGCTTCCACGCTGATAGTCAGATCGCGCGGCTCGTACTCGCGCACCCGCTTCAGGTTCACGGTGAAAAAAGACTCGTCCGACGGCAAGTTCGGCCCCGCCATCAGGCGCTTGGACCCGTTGCCGGCGAGCGCAATGGTGCGGTTGTGGAGCGCGGGCCGGCGCAGCAGCTCGGCCAATTCTTCCGCGGTGTCCGGCGCTTTCACGCGCCAGATCCTTCGCGGCCCCGCGGCCGGCGGGCGCCACCTTTCCGAGTCATATCGTCATGCTCCGGCGTTTCGCCAAAGATCCTCTCCGCCAGAGATAATGATATGCCATATGGCGACCCTATATACCGGGACCTCCGGTTTTGCCTACGCCACCTGGAAGCCCGGCTTTTACCCGGCCAAGCTCGCGGCCAAGGATTTTCTGAAGCATTACGCGCAACGGCTGAACTCGGTGGAGATCAACTATACGTTCCGGCGGCTGCCGGCCGCCGCGACGCTCGCCTCATGGGTGGACGCCACGCCGGCGGAATTTGTCTTCGCCATCAAGGCCAATCAGCGCATCACCCATATTCTGCGCCTGAAAAACGCCGAGCAGGCCACGGAGGTCTTCTTCCGCGCCATCGATCCGCTGCGCGGCGCGCGCCGGCTGGGTCCGGTGCTCTTCCAATTGCCCCCGAATCTGAAGTGCGACCTGCCGCTTCTGGCCGACTACCTGGCGCTGCTGCCCACCGACATTCGCCACGCCTTCGAATTCCGCAATGCCTCCTGGCTGGCCGAGCCGGTCTACGATCTGTTGCGCCGCCACCGCGTCGCGTTGTGCCTGGCGGAATCGGAGAAACTGGAAATCCCGGAAGTGATCACCTCCGATTTCGTTTACTATCGCCTGCGCAAGCACGAATATAGCTCCGAAGACCTGGACTCCATCGCCGCCCGAGCGCGCGAATTGCTGGCCACGGGGCGGGACCTGTACCTGATGTTCAAGCACGAAGATACCCCGGATGGGGCGCTGCACGCGGATCGGCTGCTGAGTCGTGGCGCGGGCTGTCAAGCCTGCTGAGCCGAGAGTCCGAACTCCTGATGTCGTGGAATTTAGGTTGAGCCGGAATTCGGTGACCGAGGGGTGGGACAGACCATCGTTTTTCGTGGTCTGTCGAGCCCCCGCCAAGCCACAATAGCCTGACAGACGACAAAAAACGATCGTCTGTCCCACCCGGTTTCCCGCACCGATTCCC
>JBKQVG010000020.1:0-2809 GCA_052325345.1 Bryobacteraceae bacterium | reverse complement strand
CGCGCGCCAGCACTTCCGCCGCGAAGTGCATGGCGCGATAGGCCGCGTGCCGGTCGGCTTCGGTATGCGTGCCTGGCAGGATGCGCTGGCGGGTCGCATCCATCGATAAGTGTTCCCAGCCGCGGCGGCGCGCCAGTTCCGCCGCCAGCGTGGTTTTGCCGGAACAGGGAGGGCCGCTGAAAACGATCAGCAGAGGCCCGGCGCGCGCCACTACTCGATCACTTTCTGCTTGCGGAACCAATCGATCAGAATGTCGCGCAGCAAGCCGACATCGTGGGGAAACTCCAGGCCCGTGGTTTGCAGGTTTTCGGCGGTGTTCTGATTGGCGGCGGTGAAATCGCTAACGGCAAGCGTGTACTCGCGGTCCGACTCGACCGTCTTGCCGCCCAACACCACCGGCGGCAGATCGCGGCCTTTGAAGGTGCCGACCACCACGCGGTTGTCGAACGGCATAATGTCCCAGATGTTCCGCTCCAGCAATTGGCCTTCCGGCAGTACGTCGCGCACGCTGCCCCGGTTGACGAAGGCGAAATCGGCGCCGGTCTCCTCGCGAATCGCCCGCTCCTCCAAAGCCTTGATCTCGTCTTTGGTGTTGAAGCTGTGCCGCGCAACCGCCAGCGGCCGATCGACGCGCGCTTTCACCTGGTCTTCCCAGTAGGCAACTTTCTTGGCCACGTCCGCCGCCTGCGGCGTCCCGGCCGCGATGGGAATGATCTTCCATTTCCACGACACCGGCGCTTTCCTTTCGGTATCGACTTCGAGGTCCAGCCGGCCCAGTTCCTGGGTGTAACTCTTCACCCGCACCATGATGCGGCCGTCGACCACCCGCGGCTCGGCAATACCGGTGTGAACGTGGCCGGAAACCAGCACCGCGACGCCCGGCGCCTGCTCCAGCACGGCAGTCTCTTCGCGGGCGTCGATGTGAGCGAGCAGGACGACCAAGTCGGATTGGGGGCGCAATTCGGCCGCATAGCGGCGCGCGGTCTCGACGACGGAAACGGGGTGCCACTCGCCCAGCGCCTTCGGAAACACGAGCGAGGGCAGCGTCTCCGTCATGGCGCCGATCACCGCCACGCGCAGGCCGTTGACATGCAGGATGACGTATGGTTTGGCGAATGCCTGGCCGTCTTTGCCCACCATGTTGGCGCTGACCATGGGGTAGTTGACGGTGGCGATGAACTTGCGCGTTTGCATCCAGCCGTAATCGAAATCGTGATTGCCGATGGTGGCGGCGTCGATCGACAGCAGATTCGACAACTCGAACACCGGCAGACCGTGAAAGATGGTCGAGACAGGCGTGCCCTGGGCCAGGTCGCCCGCGTTCAGCAGAATGCACGCGGCGCAGCCTTCGCGTTCCCGCCGGATCACCGTGGCCAGCGCGGCAAACCCGCCCTGGCCGTTATCGAGCGGCGCCAGGTGCGCATGGATGTCGTTGATGTGCAGAATGGTGAGCGGGCGAACTTCGCCGCTTAGTTGGAAGGAGGCGGCTGCCAGCAGGACCAGCGCGCAGCGTAAATAAAGTCGCTTCATTCGCTTCATTCTATCCCGTGCGATGATGGGATTTCCCATGCGGCAAGACGAGCGGGAGTGGCTGGCGGCGGCGCGCTCGGCCCTTGAAATCGAAGCGAGCGCGGTTTCCGTCGCGGCGGCGCGCCTGGGCGATGAGCTGATTCGCGCCGTGGATCTGATCGTGGGCCACCCCGGTAAGGTCGTGGTCACCGGCATCGGCAAATCCGGGCACGTGGCGCGCAGCACGGTGGCCACTTTGTGCGGCACCGGCACGGCGGCGGTGTTTCTGCATCCGGCCGAAGCGGCGCACGGCGACCTGGGCGTCTACACGCCGGGCGATCCGACCGTGCTGATTTCGAAAAACGGCGCGTCTTCGGAATTGCAGGATTTGATTCCGCTGCTGCGCGATTTCCGCTCGCCGTTGATCGGAATTCTGGGCAGTCGCTCATCGCCGTTAGCGGCGAAGGTGGACGTGCTGCTGGATGCCTCGGTCGAGCGCGAAGCCGATCCCAACAACCTGGCGCCCACCGCCAGCGCCGTGACCGCGCTGGCCGTCGGCCACGCGCTGGCGGTAGCGCTGATGCGGGCGCGGCGCTTCACCGCCGAGGAATTCGGCCGCTACCACCCTGGCGGCCAGTTGGGGCGCAACCTGCGTCTTTCGGTGGGCGAGACCATGCACCCGGTGGCGGAGGCCGCGGTGGTATCTTAAAAATATCCCCCGCCGCGATCTTTTCGCGGGTGGTCTGCAATTCGATCTCGGCGATCTCCTTGGCGGATTTGCCATCGAGCAGATGTGGGACGAGAGGAGAAAGATCGAGCCTTTGATCGGGCTCGTGCTTCAAGGCGAGGACAAGCGGTTTCACGGCAGAAGATCCTTCAGATGAAAGTGGAAGGGGCCGAGCTTGCCGCCATAATTGCCGGCGCCGACGCGCACCGCGCCATGGTCCGGCCCAAGCTTCACGATTGCCGCGAGGCCGGCCCGCATCGCTTCGGCGACAGCCTCTTCCGTCAAGCCGTAGATGACGATTTCGAGGACACAGCCGATATCTTCGTCGAGACTCGTCTTCACCGCGCCGCGCAGGGTCGGGCAATAGGCATCATTGGTCGAAGCCATCATGGCTTTGTATTTTGAACCGACCTTGGAGCCGGACCGCACGATGCCGCCGGGGAAGGGCAGAATAACGCCCTCGACTTCGTTCATCGCATCGACCGCGAGTTCGGCGGCGCGTATCGTGGTCTCCGGGGTCGCCCCCATGATAAGGAGATTGCCGCCGCCGACGGCTTTCTTGGTGAGCCCCGT
>JBKQVG010000019.1:0-3523 GCA_052325345.1 Bryobacteraceae bacterium | reverse complement strand
CGGCGGTCAACAGCTTGATCACGTCGGGGAATACCACCAATGCCTGGACGCTGGGGTCCCAATCCTCCTGTTGGGCCGCTTCGGTTAGCACGGTCCCGGTGAGCCCCGGATTTTTCTGCAGCCACTGCCCGGCCTCGACCACTTCGAGCGGGTAGGTGCTGGCCACCAGGATCTGGCTGAGCAACGGATCGGGGTAGAGGGCGATGGGCGCAACCAGGTCATCGAGCTGATCGGCGGTGAGCGCTTGTCCCGCCGGAGGAGCGACCGGCTCCGGGTTCTGGCCCCAAAGGGCCACGCCGCCGCAAACGGCAAATGATAGCGCTACCGCCGCCAGGCGCGTCAGCCTTGCCGGCTGCCTGAGCCATTCGATGGTTTCCCACGACATAGCTGCCTCCCGATCGGGTCTTCCGGTCCAGCCGGCCACCCGTTCCGCCATTATAGATCCCTGGTGCGCGACTTAGGTTTCAAGCGTCTGCCTTACCGTGATTTACGTTTGGAAAGACAGGCCGCGCCTCTTACTTCGCCAGTGCATCCCCCAGCCGCAATACCCGCTCCACCACGCAATCCCGGTCTTGCGGCAGCACGAACCCCGCGGTTGGAATCCGGAATATGAGAAGATGCAGAGAAATGCCGTAAAGTGGTTGCTGCGCGAAACATAGGACTTCATGCGATACAGACGACTCTCGGTTCTTGCCTGGCTGGGGCTGGCGCTCTGGCCGCGGCTAGGGGCTGCTCGCAATCAATTCTTCGTTTATGTCGGAACCTACACGGGTCCGAACAGCAAGGGGATTTATCGCTTCCGGTTCGACGCCTCCACCGGCAAAGCGGACGCGCCAGTTCTGGCGGCGGAGATGGTGCGACCGTCTTTCCTCACATTGCATCCGAACTTGAAGGTGCTCTATGCGGTCGCCGAAGTGGGCAACGACGGCAAAAGTATGGGCTCGGTCGAGGGGTTCTCGATCGATCTTCAGACGGGCGCACTGAAGCAAATCAACAGCGTCTCTTCGGGCGGAGGAGGTTCGTGCCATCTGGTGGTGGACCGCACGGGAAGGGAACTGCTGGTGGCCAACTACGGAACCGGAAGCGTCGCGTCATTCAAGGTGGCGCTCGACGGCCGTTTGAGTGGACCGGAGTCGTTGATCCAGCATTCCGGGTCGAGCATCGATCCGAACCGGCAGCGGGGGCCGCACGCACACGCGGTGGTACTGTCGCCCGATAATCGTTTTGTGTTTGTGCCCGACCTGGGTCTGGACCAGATCAAGATTTATCGCCTGGATCCGGCTGCGGGGCGCCTGGCGGTCAACGATCCCGCGTTTGTGAAGGTGAAGGCCGGCTCGGGTCCGCGCCACTTTACGTTCCACCCGAGCGGGAAGTTTGCGTATTCGCTGCATGAAATGGGGTCGATGATAACGGTGTTCGCTTACGATGCCGGCACCGGCGGCCTTAAGGAATTGCAGACCATTTCTACGCTGCCGGCCGATTTCCATGGCGAGAACAACGCGGCGGAAATTGAGGTAGACTCGCGCGGACGTTTCCTATACGCCTCCAACCGCGGCTACGACAGCATCGCCGTGTTTGCGGTCGACCCGAAGAGCGGAACGCTGAGTCTGGTGGAGAACGTGAAGACCGAAGGGGCCATTCCGCGCAACTTCAAGATCGACCCGACGGGGCGCTACCTGCTGGCGGCCAATCAGCAAACCAATAACATCGTAATTTTTCGAGTAGACGGAAAGACCGGGCGGCTCGGCGCGACCGGCCAGACGGTCCACGTGCAGTCGCCGGTTTGCCTGCAGTTTCTGGCGGCCCGATGAGCGCCGCGCGATGGCCGCTTGAAGGGCAAACCCGGCAGCGGCGCGCCTCTTACTTCGCCAGTGCATCCCACAGCCGCGCAGCCCGCTCCACCACGAAATCCCGGTCTTGCGGCAGCACGAACCGGCGGCGAATCAGGTCGTCCGCCGCCCGGGTCGCTCGTTTCAAATAGTCCTCGCGGCTGGAGTACCGCTCGGCGATCGAAAGCCGCGGATCGTGCGCCTCTTCGCGAGCTTGCCTGGTTTTTTCGAGCGGAAACGTCGATCCGTAAAACTCCGCCATCTCCGCGGCCGCGCCGCGCTCCGGCGCCCGCAGGTTCCAGCCCGTCAGCGTCGCCAGCGGAACCGCAACCTCCGGCAACCGCACGCCCCCCAGGTCGATCCCATCCGCGTCCACCTGCGGCACCAAGAGCGGAAACGCGCCGGTCACCTGTGGCGGCTCCCGCAAGATCACGCCCTGCGATTCGAACTCCGGACCGAAATCGAGCCGCCGCGCCACGCGCGGATGCCGCGGCGGCTTCACATCGTCGATCGCCGGAAATTTCAAGCCCGCCAGGCTCGTCAACTGCCCTTCGGCGATGCGCGGATACACCGAAGCCGGCGGCGCGATGCCGTCTCGAATCCACGCCTCCATCGCGGCCAGCAGCGCACGCTGCACGGGCCGGTGATCCACCACGTCGATGGCGTACTCGGTCCCCTGTTTCACCAGCGGCAGGGAGCGCGGGAAATGCTGTACCCCGGCTATGAAATAGATTCGCGTGTCCTCTGAAATCGGCGCGTCGCGCTTGCCGTCGGCGGCGATATGGATCAGCGCGGCCGTCCGGCCCCAGTATTCCGAAGAATCGTTAGTGAAAAAAATCTTCGGCTGCACCCGGGCGGCGCGGGAGCGGTCGAGCAGCCCGCCGGTCTCGCCCGTCAACGGATCGCGTTCATCGGTATCGGTAAACGGAAACAGGTCGGTTGGATAGAAGACGTTGAGGTACGGCCAGCCGTCGCGCGAGGGCTGCGCATAACGAAAGTTGAAACTGCCGCGCCCGGCGCCGGCCACGTCGGCCCAGACGCCGTCGAACACTTTTCGGCCTTTCTCATCGGCGTTGAATCCGTCGTAGAGGAACTCGCGCAACCAGCGTCCGCTTTGCGAAATGCCGAAGCCGATGGCGCGCTTCACCGCGGGCCGCGCGCCGCTCCAACCCGTGGCCGTGCCGCCGTATTTCAGGAAAGAAATGAAGTCGCGCACGGCGGCGAGGCCCGTGCCGGCCACCACCGGGTCTTTGCCCTGGTAGACGAATTCGTAGAGCATGCCGGCCTCGAAGCCGGCGCGCATCTGGAGCGAACGGCCGTCGGCCCCTAACGAATAATTCGCCGCCGGAATCTGCCGCGGGGCCGCGTCCGTGCCGCTGCGCACGTACAGCGCCACCGCCTTGCCCACCGGAATCGCGTCCTGATTCCGGTCGCCCAGCGGCATCGTGGCGCCGCTCTTTTCGGGCGTAAACTCGGCGCGCACCAACCCGCCGGTCGGCGCATCCGCCCGATAGCGGGGAGCGGTGAAATGCAGCGCGTTGCGGTTTGAGGCAGGTACATCCCACTCCCACCCGAGCCACACCAGCGTGAAGCCCTGCCGCATTACCCATTCGTCGCCAAAGTCGCTCGAGCCGCGGGCGAAGTTGAAGCGGCCGAGCATACCCTTGCCGCCGCGATTGGAAACCTCGAACAGC
>JBKQVG010000018.1:0-2718 GCA_052325345.1 Bryobacteraceae bacterium | reverse complement strand
CTGCTCTTTTTTGTGCTTATAACTCTTGCTGTTTGCGGCTGGGGATGCGGCGGGGTAACGACCGCAGGTTCGAAAGCGCTGGAATCATCGGTTTCTGGCGCCTCAGCAACTTCCAACGGAACGACGGGTGCGAATGGGGCTTCGTCGTCTACGAGCACATCGGGCTCAACATCAAACTCAAGCTCGCCGGGAACGTCGGCGATAACGTCGGTCAGCCTGACGCCTTCGCCGGCTTCGACGCCGGCGTGGAAAACCGTTCAGTTCGCTGCCAATGTCCAGGGAATCTCGGTGGATAAATCGGTGACCTGGAGCGCGATGCTGGGAACGATCAGTTCGTCGGGCCTCTACACGGCGCCTTCGGCTGCCGGCACCGACACGGTGACCGCAGTAAGCAACGCCAATAACGCCATGTCCGCCACGAGCACCGTCACCATCACGGCGGCGGCGCCGCCCAATGCCGTGAGCCTGCTGCATTTTGGGAACGCCGGCTTTGGCGGAGACGATACCAATGTGTTCCAAACGGCGCTGACCTCGACGGCGGCGAATGGCCAGACACTGGAGATACCGGCCGGCAACTACAACATCAGTCCGATCTCTTTTCCGAACAACTCCAACGTTTTTGTCGATGCCGGCGCGACCGTCTCCGCCAATTCAGGCTACGGAGCGAATTCCGTGATGCTGACGGTTTATGCCTCGAATGTGACCATAACCGGGGCTGGCGCGGCAGTATCGGTTTTTCAGATGCCTCTCGCTCAAGCGGCTTCGAAAGCGGACGGCAGCCAGTCTCGGCATTGCCTGGACGTCGAAACCGCGACGAACGTGACCATAACCGGGATTTCCTGCAACCTATCCGGCGGCGACGGACTGTACCTGCGCACCAGCACGAATGTAACGGTGACGAATTGTATTTTCGACCATAATTTCCGGCAGGGCAGCAGCATTACGGGGCAGGTGAACCATATCAACTATGTCGGAGACTACTTCACGAACACCAGCGGCACCGCGCCGCAGAGCGGAATCGATATCGAGCCGAATAGTCCCAGCGACTACCTGCTCGATATCAACATCACCAATTGCTATACCAACGACAATGCCGGCGACGGCCTGATGATCAGCCCCTGGATGATGAATTCCACATCCCAACCGATCGGCATCACGGTGGTGGGCCATCATTCGACGGGCAATCAAGGCTACGGCTATGTGGGCATTAACGGAGACGCGGGCCGCGGTTCCCCGCTGAGTTCGACGGATAACACCAACGCGCCGGGCACGATTCTGATCCACGATTCGTTCAGCGATCAGAGCGGCAGCTACGGAGCTTGCGCGCGATTCTATGCGGCCAATGGCGCCAACTTGACGTTCCAGAACCTCACCATCACCACCCCCAACGTCAACGGCCCCGATCCATCCTACGGAGATAGTGGGGCAGTGGAGATCGTTCGCGGGGGCGGGGGAACCGTCCCGCAAGGCAACGTCTACTTTGTGAACGTCAACATCGCGAGCACCGACGGCAACACGACTTATTATTTCAACTTCAACGACGGCTCGGGCGTGGGAACGACCAATGTGGAGTTCGAGCCGGGCACGCTGAGCGGCGCAACGAAGGCTCCTCCGAACGGGCTCGTGCAAGGCGTGGCAACCAGCGTAATCGATTGACGGCGGAGCTTCCGGTCGTTCTGGTTTCTCCCGTCCCGGGGCGGCCTAATTTCCGCCTGGACCGGAGGCAGTCGGCGCGGGCGGGGCCGCGGGGCCGGCATTGGGACGCAGCGCGAAGTAGTTGCGGCCGAACGCGGCCTGAGCGCCGCCTGCCTGCACCACCACGGCTTCCACGGTGTAGCGGCCGGTCATGATCTCCTTCAGCGGCAAACTAATGCGAAAAGAAGCGGTGCGCGTTTTATCGTCCACTTGCGCGGGCGCGACCATGGGCGTCTGGCTAAGGCGCGCGCCGTTGCGGAAAAATTCAAGTCCGGCGCGCAATTGATTGGGGTCGTCTTTCTCCGGAACGTAAGCCTGGAAGAAAATATAGAGCATCTGCTGATTGGTGAAGACGCGGGTGACGCTGGGAATGATGCGCTCGCCGGCAACGTCGAGCGGCGACTCCTTGAGCTTGGCATCCGGCGCGAAGCCCTTGGTCTGCACCTCGGAAGTTTTCTGCGCTTCGACCAGCTGGCTCGATAGCACCACGGAGCTCAGCTGCATGCGATCGGTTTGCACGGCGGGCAGTTTCAGATCGTCCTCGAAGGTGCCGATGCGGCCGGATTCATTTTCCCGCGCGAGAAACTTCAGCTTGTAATTTCCCGGAGGCAAGATAATCCCGCCCTGATAGACCAGGGCGTTTTGCTGCAACTCTTCGTAACGCTCGGAATCGAGGCGCACGGTGATGGTGTCGCGCAAGGCGCCGGCGATGCGGTTGGATTGCGTGTCGCGAATCTCGGCGGCGAAGTCGAACTCCACCTGCCGCCTGCCGCTCTTTTGCGCCCATTGCAAGGCGCTGGCCGCGACTTTGGCGGAGATGGGAACGAAGATCTGTTTGTTGTTGAGGCGGAAATAGGCCGATTCCACGGCGATGGGCAGCTCCACCACGGGAGTCTCGGAGCGCATGGCGTCTTCGAGCTGGCGCTCGCGATCATCCGTGGTGTAGACGCCGAAATCCTTGGGCGCGTAGTAACCCTGGCGGTAGCGAACGCGCGCTCCGGGCACGCCGGCAAGCTTCACGCG
>JBKQVG010000017.1:0-20289 GCA_052325345.1 Bryobacteraceae bacterium | reverse complement strand
GGGAACCATCGGCCTGCCGCACGCCTCCCTTCATGCGCTCGGTAAAGTCGGTGGCGGCGTTGCCGATGTCGATCTGGCCGCAGGCGATGTCCCAGGCGCGGCCGTCAAGCGAAATGCA
The DNA here is from genome assembly GCA_052325345.1 of Bryobacteraceae bacterium. Taxonomy (GTDB): domain Bacteria; phylum Acidobacteriota; class Terriglobia; order Bryobacterales; family Bryobacteraceae; genus JBEKYD01. The sequence goes on along the minus strand of JBKQVG010000017.1, from coordinate 20,171 downwards.
CTTGGTGAGCCCCGTGATGGCGTGCTTGGTAGCGGTGTAGGGCGCCGAGTTGGGCCGCGGTGTGTGGGCCGAAATCGAGCCGTTATTGATGATGCGGCCGCCGCGCGGCTGTTGCGCCTTCATTAGCCGGATGGCTTCCTGCGCGCACAGGAACGCACCGGTCAGGTTCACGGCCACCATTTTGCTCCATTGCTCGTAGGTCAGATCTTCGATGGGGATGCCGGGCACGTTGATGCCGGCATTATTGAAGAGCAGATCCAGCCGGCCGAAATCCTCGCGAATCTTCGCAAACAACGCCCGCACGGAATCGGGCTGGCTGACGTCGGTGGGTACGGCCAGCAACCTGGCGCCGCCAGCCGCAAGTTCCATCGTTTTGTCCAGCTCCGCCGCGCGGCGCCCGGCCAATACCACCGCGTACCGCGCCCCGTGCAGCGCCAGCGCTACCGCGCGCCCAATCCCGCTGCCGCCTCCGGTTACCAGTGCGATTTTCCCGTTGCAGTCCATCGTGCCAGAGAGTAGCACGAAAAGCCCCCCGGCTTTCGTGGCGCGGCCTGTCAAGCCTGCCGAGCCGATTTTCCCGTGGAGCGGACTCTCAGTCTGCCACGCCGGGACTCGTCCCGGCGCTCGTCTCGCATTAACCTGTCATCCTCAGGCAGGTCGGCAACCCGCGGACCGATTGTGGGGCCGGGCGCCAGCCCGGGCAGCTTGCCGGCCAGGCCGGACAGCCTCCGCCACAGCCCGCGCTCCCGCGCTACCCTACGAAGGGGGCGGCTGCAGCCATGAATTTCGAATCCATCGTGGTGACGCGGGAAGGGCCGGTGGCAGTGGTGACGCTGCACCGTCCGGACCGCCGCAACGCGCTTTCGCTCGAGCTGATGCGGGAGTTGATCGCGTGCCTGTCCGAAATCGCGCGCGACCGCGAAACGCGAACCGTGATTCTGGCCGCCGCCGGCAAAGTATTCTGCTCCGGACACGACCTCTCGGAGATGATCGGGCGCGGCCCCAGCGACTATCGGGAGATCTTCGACGTCTGCACGGACCTCATGAACCGCCTCCAGAGTATTCCGCAGCCGGTCATCGCCGAAGTGCAGGGCCCGGCCACCGCGGCGGGATGCCAACTGGTCGCCGCCTGCGACCTGGCCGTCGCGGCCGAGCAAGCCTGGTTCGCAACCCCCGGCGTCAGGATCGGCCTGTTCTGCACCACGCCCATGGTGGCCTTGACGCGCGCCATCGGCCGCAAGCGCGCGCTGGAGATGTTGCTGACCGGCGAACCCGTGAGCGCCGCCGCCGCGGCCGAGTGGGGCCTGATCAATCGCGCTGTACCCGCCGCCGCGCTCCAGGCCGAAACTCGCAAGCTGGCCGCCAGGGTGGCCGAAGCCAGCTCCCTGGTGGTCGCCCTCGGTAAGCAGGCCTTCTACACCCAGATCGACCTCGAGCAGCCCGAAGCCTATGCTTACGCCAAGGAAGTCATGGAGAGCAACGCCCTTGCCGCCGACGCGCAGGAAGGCATGACGGCGTTTCTCGACAAACGCTCTCCGGTCTGGGTGGGCAAGTGAACCTGCGCCGCTTCCCGCCGAGGGCTGACGGCTTAATCCCGGTCCAGTTCGTACCGCAGCGCGCGGCATAGACAGGGGACGCAGATGGTCGCGGTCGCTCCCGTGCCGCGGTGGATTTCGTGGGGTGTCTCCATCTGACATGTCTTGCAATATTTCATCGTTTTGGGCAGCGCTTCCTGAGAGGCCGCGGGCTCTGGTCTGGCACTCATTTCCCCCTCCGTGGATTTGATTCTGGCTCGTTTGCGCGCGGTTTACCAGTAGCGAATGGGCTCTGGAGTACCGGAACCAATCCGGTACTTTTGACCTGTCCGTCGCAGCTATGATCGGCGAGACTCTTCAGTGGATGGCGGCAATCGGAGGGGAAGCCGCCTCTGGCGCCGGTGGCCCGGCGCCTCCCTCAGTCTCACCAACCAGCCTCAGACGTAGAGGCGCGACCTCCCGCGCCTCTACTGTCACCCCGGCGTTTCCACTGTTTCCCCGCCTTGCGCTGTTGCGCCTCCCTCGCGGCCGGCCGTTTGCATCCCCTGACCTGCCTTCCTCTTGCGTCAATGCAAGCTACAATCGGTTTCCGCGGTGTAGTTGGAACCACTGCGGACGGGTCTTAGTAAGTGATGGTGCGCTTGCGGCCGGCGCCGGCGTACGGCGCCATGATCCCCACATGAGAATTCCCGCTTCGGGCCCCTCGGCGTACAATCCCGAAAAGCCGGCGCCCGCTCGGCGCCCAGCCGTCCCGGCTGCGTTCCCGGTGGCCTTGCTCGTGCTGCAACCCATAGCGTTCTTCTGGCACGTGCTGGTCAATCCGCGGTGGCATATTCCGTACGACATCGAGGGCTTTCATTTACCGTTGATCGCCTATGTGGCGCAGTGCGTGCGAAACGGGGTGGCGCCCCTGTGGGATCCGTATGTGATGTGCGGCATGCCGATCCACGCCGATCTTCAGGCCCAGGTCTTCTACCCGTTTACCTGGCTGGCCATCCTGGGGGGCAATCTCAGCCAGGGGCGCAATCTCTTCTACTGGGTGGAGACGCTGGTTCCGCTGCACATGATTCTGGCCGGTCTGTTCGCGTTCCTGTTGCTGCGGCGGATGGGCCTCGGCAGACCGGCGGCGCTGATGGGAGCGAGCGTATACCAATTGGGCGGCTACTTTGCGTCCCAGGCGCAGCACTTGTGCGCGATTTCGACCGGAGCCTGGCTGCCGCTGGCGATTCTCTGCGCGTGGGAATTAAGGCCGCGGGTGAAGTGGCGCTGGGTGGCGATACTCGCCCTTGCGATGGCGATGGCGATTCTATCGGGATTCGCCGCGACCGCGGTCATCGTGGGAGTCGCCGTGCTCCTGTTCGTTGGCGCGCTCTTCGCGACGCGGGAGGCGAACTGGCGCATCGTACCCGGAGTAGGTCTGGGTTGTTTGTTGGGTGCTGCGATTGCCGCCGTGGAACTGGCGCCTTTATGGACTCTGACCAATACCAGCATTGCCTCCCTCCGCGCCGACTGGTACCTGTTTGGCGGCGGCCTTCCGCTGGCGTCGCTGGTCTCGCTGGTGCTGCCGGACTACTTCCATATCTTCGAGTTCCCTTCGCTGTATAAGCTGTCGTATAACTTCACCTTTCTTTACGCCTATTGCGGGGTCGCGACGGTGGTTTTGCTGGTGGCGGCGTTATTTGTGCGCCGATCCCGGGCCAGAGTGTTTCTGGCTTTGACCGTAACCGGCGCGGTCTGGATGCTGGGAGAAAACACACCCGTTTACCGCGCGATTTATCCGCACCTTCCGCGGCTGCTGCGCGGCGCGCTATACCCGGAATACGCCCTGATGGCGTTTTGTTTTTTTGCCGCCATGACGGCGGCCGTGGTGTTGGACCGGGTGGGCCGGCGCTGGCCGCCGCTGCTTCTGTGGTGTGTGGCGCTGTTCACCTCGTATGACTTGATTCACACCGGCGCCGATCGCCCCATGAACTCCGCGCGGGGAAGTTATCGCGGCATGGACTACCAGGCTACCGATAACAGACTCGCGGAAGAGCTGCGCAGCCTGGCGGGGCGCACCTATCCGCCTTCCCGCACCGACTACACCGACATCCGCTATTCGCCGGGAATCTTCGGTCCCGGAATGATCCGCGTTCCCACGCCGGACAGCAACAGCCCTTTCCTGTTGCTGCGCATGTGGCGCCTGAGGGAGCTGTTCTCGACTGGCCATCCGTGGGCGCGGGAATATCCTGTGAACCGGTTTGATTCGCCGCTGTTGCGGATGCTCAACGTCGGCGCGCTGGTGGGGGTCAGTCCCATTCCGCCGGAGGAAGCGGCGCGGGCCGGGCTGACCATGATCGACACCGTGGACCCGTATCGAATTTACGCTACCGCCCACACTTTGCCGCGGTTCTACCTGGTGGGGAAGGTGCGCCGGTCGAGCGGAGCCGCGGAGACATTGCGGCTGTTATCGGAAGACTCGTTCGATCCGGCCCGGGAAGCGATTGTGGAAGGCATCCCGCGGGACTGCGACGGGCTGGGAACCGCCGATGTGAAGGTGAATCTGTATGCGCCCAACCGCGTTCAACTGGCGGTTCGGCTCGATCGTCCGGGGTATCTGGCGACCTCGGAGACGATGTATCCGGGATGGGAAGCGGCCGTCAATGGCGCGCCGCGGCCGCTTCTGATGACGAACGGCGCATTCCGCGGGTTGGCGCTGCCGGCGGGGTCGAGCCGGATTGTGATGGAGTATCGGCCGCGATCCTTGCTTTATTCGCTGGCGATCAGCCTTATGGCGCTGATAGGGACGATCGTGATCGGCTGGAGGGCGGACCCGCGGCCTCGCGATCTGATCGAGCCTTGGCGCCAAACCGCCCAGGCGCTGGCGCAACGGCTGAGGCCGCTGTCGGCGAGCTTGGCGGCGGCCATTGTGGCGCGCCGGGTGACGCTCGGTTCGATGGGGATGGTTCTCGCGGCCATCGGGACCTTTTATTGGAAGGTTCTCCTGACCAGCCAGTTTTCGCTGCTGACTGGCGCCGAAGCAGTCAACCGGTCCTACAGCCGGCTGCAGTTCTGGGTGTTCAGCGTGCGGCACGGGACCCTTCCGCTGTGGGACCCTTACGCCGCGGGTGGGCAGATCGCCTCCGGCGCGTTCTATCCGCTGCACCTTCTGCTCGCGCTTGTGCCGCTGGGCGCCGGCGGCATGCTTTCGCCGCGTCTCTATCACTTGTCGTTTGTGTTTGCCCATTTTCTTGCGGCCGGCTTCCTGTTTGCGCTGGCGCGGGAACTCGGCCTCGGTCGATTCTCTGCGTTGGTGGCGGCGATCTGCTTTTCGCTGGGTGGTTTTCTGGGCGGAACGAACGGGTTGGATCTGCTCGAGAGCGGCGTCTGGCTGTCCTTGATCTTTCTGCTTCTGCTGCGCGCCCTACGCGCGGAAGACGCGCTGGCGGCGGCGCGGCAGGCGGCGTTGTGCGGGGTAGCCCTGGGTGTTTCGATGCTGGCCGGCGGCACGGACTTGGTGGTGCTGCAGGTGTTGGTAGTGCTGTCGGCCGCGATTGTGGGGTCGAAGTCGGCGGTGCGCGCGGCTCTGGTGATCGGGGTGGCGGGATTGGTAGGCTTTGCGGCGGGCGCGATTCAATGGCTGCCCGCCTGGGCATATGGGCAACAGGGCGGGAGCGCGGGCGGAGAACTTTGGCCCCAGGGGATACTCACGCTGCTGTTGCCGGAGGCCTTCCACGGCGCGCTGGGCGCCGGCGAAGTGGTCAGCCCTTACTTCGGGGTGTTGCCGTTGCTATTGGCCGTGATCGGAGTCTGGAAGAACTGGCGCAATCTGTGGGTGCGCTATCTGTGCGGGTTGGCGGTGGCTGGGTTCCTGGTTTCACTGGGCTCCCGCTCGCTTTTTTACGGACTGCCCGGCGCGCTCCTGGGCGGGCTTTGGTTCCAGGTGGCCAGCCACGGGCTGTACCTGGTAGGCTTTGCGGCGGCCTTGCTGGCGGCTTTCGGGGCCTCGACCGTGATTACCGGCGCCTTCCCCGAGGAAGATTGGCGCTACGTAAGCCGCGCTTTTCAGGGCTTGCTCTTGCTGAGCGGAATCGCGCTGGTCTGGCTGGCGATTCGGGCCGGCTCCGCCGTAAGTTCGGGGACGTCCTTTTCGGTATTGATGATTGCGGCCGTGTACGGCGCATTCCGCTGGGTGACCCGGACGGGCGCGAGTGCGCGCATTCGGGCCGGAACCACCCGGCGCGATCTATTGGGACCCGTTCTGGAAAATCTACGAGAATCCGTTCGCCTATCCGCGGGCCTGGGTGGTACATCAAATCGCGTACGACCGTTCGCGGGAAAGCCAGTTGGCCCGTTTGAGGACCCCCGCATTCGATCCTCGTCAGACCGTGGCCCTGGATGGCTGGGCGAGCGCGCAGCCCGCCGCGGCGGATCGACCCGATTGGGTTACCTGGCACGGCGCGGCGGGCGGGTGCCTCGAAATGGAAGTGGATGCCAAACGCGCGGGAGTATTGGTGCTGAGCCAGCGATTCTCCAAAGGATGGTCCGCCGCCGTGGATGGCGGCACGGCGCCTTTGATGCGGGCGGACGGGGAACTCCAGGCGCTCGCGCTCCCCAGCGGCAATCACCAGGTAGTGGTGAAGTTCCGGCCGTGGCAGTTCTACCTGGGGGCGTTGTTCAGCCTGGCGGGACTCTTGGCGCCGCTGGTTCTTAAGTCGTGGCGCAGGCTGTCAAGCCTGCTGAGCCGAGATTCCGAACTCCTGATGTCGCCCCGGCATTCCGCGTGGCCAAGGGAAAATGACCCGACCCAGAGGTGGGACAGACGATCGTCGTTTGTCGTCTGTCAGGCTGTTACGCCTTGGCGAGGGCCCGACAGACCACGAAAAACGCTGGTCTGTCCCACCGCCTCACCGCCGAACCCTGGCTCAACCCAAATTCCCCGACATCAGGAGTTTGGAATCTCGGCTCAGCAGGCTTGACAGCCTGCGCCACGTTGGGTTCTATTTCTTGGCCGGTGCGATCAAATCCGGCAGTTGCGATTGGCGCGCGACTTGGCCGTTCAGGCCCTCCTCGAACGTGACTCCGTTGTTCTCAAGGGTGATTCCCAGCACCTGGTCGAGCGAAACGCGAGCGTGAGCGTAATCGGCGAGAGCGGTGACTTCGACAATTTCGGCCGCCGCCAGAGCCCGCTGGTCGATAATGAGGTTGCTGAAGGTAGAGGCGCCGAAGGTGAACTTCTCGCGTTCGTAGGCGAGGAGCTGCTCCTGCAGCTTGCGGGTGTTCACGGCGGTGTTGTAGCGCGCGAGCGCCTGGCGCAGGGCGGTCATCTGGTTGGAGACGCTGACCGCGATGGCGTTGTTGTCTTTCTGGGTAGTGAGCTGCGATTGCCGCAACTGCAGTTGCTCGAAGGCGTAATCGCCCTGGGCCACACGGTTATGGATGGGCATGCCGGACAGCGAGAATCCGCCGGCTTCGGTGGGAAATTCGCGGCGGGCGATCTGGCCGAGGGCGGTGCCATATCCACCGGCAAAGGACGCGGGCGCGCGGCCGGCCGTGTCTTGGAGCGTGCCGGCAACACCGCGGTTCATGAGGTAGCCGAACGCGATCAGGCTGGGGAGGAGCCCGGTGGCGGTGCCGATGGTATTGATGGCCGCGTTTTCGTCGGCGATTTTGGCCAGCGCCACATCGGGCCGGTCGCGCATGGCGCCCGAGACGAGCTTCGCGAGCGACGGCAAATCGTCCCGATCGGGAACCACGATGTGGTCCAAAGGAACGATGGATGCGGTGTCGATATCGGGCTCATCGCGCCGCAGCAGTAATTGTTTGAGGGCGCTTTCCCGCTGCCGTAGGGCGATGCGAGCAGACAACAAGTCCTGGCGGCGGCTGGCGGCTTCGGCCGCGGCGCGGCGCTCTTCCACCCTGGGGAGAGCTCCGGCCGCGATTTCCTTTAGAGTGTCCTGGTAGAACTTCTGGGTGGCGTCGGCGGCACGCTGGCGCGCGGCCAACTCGGCATCGGCCGTGACCACGTCCCAATAGGCGTTGAGCACATTCGCCACCAGGTTCAGGAGTTCGGAGCGAAACCCCTCGCGGGCCGCCGCCCTGCCGTTTTCGGCGATGCGGATGCTGTGCAGATTGAAGGCCTGGCCACGGTTCTGCAAGAGCGGCTGCTGAAACAACAGCCGCATGTTGGGGGCCATGGCCGGGTTGACAAGATCGCCGGGCGAGTTTTCTTTCTGATAGTACTCGTAGTTGCGGAACTGCATCGTGCCGCCGGTGCTGAAGGACTGCTGCAATTGGGTGGTGTAGATGCGATCGGTGTCGACCAGCGCCGAGGTCTGGCTCAATGCCAGGTTGACCAGGGGTGTAGTGGCGTGGGAAAAGGTGCTGGTGTTGGTCAAGGAAGGATCGAAATTCACCACCGCGCTGCCAATCTGCTGAATACTGGCGCCGCCCGAACCGGAGCCTCCCACCGATCCGCCGCCGCCGCTGCCGGTACTGACGGCGCCCGACGACGTGGAACCGAGCACGCCCAGGCCGGGATCCACCGGGTTTACCTGGGTTGCGCCGCCGGGGACGCCGCGCGGGGTCCCGCCCGCCTGCATGCGCTGCACGCCCCACTCGGCGCTGGGAATGTTGTAGCGCTGTATTTCGAGGTTCAGGTTGTTTTCGATGGCCAGCGCAATGGCGTCCTGGACGGTGAGATAGAGGGACCCGGCGTGCAGCAGCCGCCGAATCCGGCCGGAGTTGCCCAGGTTGACGGGCGGGACCGAGGTTCCCAGGTAAGAACGAAGGCCGATGGGGGCCCGAGGCTTTTCGACCAGCGGCATTTGCTGCGCGGCGAGGGACGCGGCGCAGAGCCAAGCCACCAATGTGGCGCGGGCACCGTTGCCTGCCGTGGCCCGGCTCATCGGGGGGCGCGCTTCACTCGCGCTGAATATGCCACTCTCGGCACAACCCGTGTCGAGAAGAGTCACGACATGGCAGGCACGAGTGCCCGCTCCACACTGCCGGCGATTTCGTGGCATTGGCTACCTCCCGTCTCCCGGAAGGCTGGCCGGCAGCACGGATTGGCGCTCGACGTGTCCGGAATAGGCTTCGTCGAGCTTGATGTGGTTCACGTCAAGGGTGCGACCGAGAGCGACGTCGAGGTCGATTTTGGCGTGGGAGTAAGCGGCCAGCGCCTGAATTTCGGCGCTCTGGTCGTTGGCCAGGTCCTGCTGGGCCTGGATGACGGTGGTAACGTCGGCGCCGGTGGCGCCATATTGAAACCGCTTCTGCTCGGCGTCCAGACTCTGCTCGGCGAGGACGCGCGTATTCACCGCGGTCTCGTAACGGAGGCGGGCCTGTTCGAGACCCACCACGGCATTCTTCACTTCCACGCGAATCTGGTTGACGGTTCGCTGCAACTGCAGTTCCTGCTGGCGGAGCTTCAACTGGTCCATGGCGTAATCGGCCTGGGCGCCGCGATTTCGCAACGGGATATTGAGGGAGAAGCCGGCCGAGTAATTGGGGAAATTGCGGCGGAACTCCTGCGCGAGCGCCGTACCCAGGCCGCCGACGAAGTAGGACGACGCCGGGCCGCAGCAGTTGTTGTACTGCGGGTTGAGGGCGCCCGCCAGGCCCTGGTTATTCACGTCGGCGAACACGCTCAGGCTCGGCAAGAGGCTGTTTCTGGTGCCCCGCAGGTTGAGTTTGCTGCTTTCGAGGCTGATGCGGCTTTGCTCCAGCTCCGGGCGGTTCGCCATGGCGATTTGAATCAGGTCTGGCACCGGCTGGATCTCTTCGGTCTTGGGAATCTCGATATGGTCGAGCGGCACCACGTGGACGGCGTCAAAGCCGGCGTTTTCGACGCCGGTGCGGCTGAGCGCGTTCTTGAGCACGGTTTCCTGCTGCGCCAGGTTGGTCTGAGAAATCAACAGAGCTTCCTGGCTGGCGGAGACCTGGGCGGCGGCGCGGGTGACTTCGACCGCCGGCAGCGCGCCCGCCGCGACGCGTTCCCGGTTGTCGGCCAACAGCTTCTGCGCGGTGGCCAGAGCCTGCTGTTTGGTGCGCGCGTCGTCGTTGAAGCTGACCAGGTCCCAGTACAGATTCAGTATCGCCGTGACTGTAGTAATCAACTGGAGCTTCAGGTTGAGGTTAGTGATCTTAATGTTATTTCTGGCGACCTTGATATTACGGTCGTTGACGGCGCGGCTGAAGCCCTGCAGCAGAGACTGAGTCACGTTGAAATCGATATCGCCGGTGACGTTCGGATCCAAGGTGTTGTTAGGGCTATTCACCACGGTATGTTGCGTCCAGTAAGAAGCGTTAATCGAGGTTCCCGTAAGGAACTGCTGGTTGTAATAGACTTCGTAGAAACGGTACACGCTTACCAGGGCGGCAGTGGAGTAGTAAGTGAGATTCGTTTCCGGGATGGTGCTGTGGCCGAATTGCATGTAGACGCCGATGCTGGGGTCGAGGTTGGGCGGATTAGGGCCATAGCCGGTGAGGAAGGAGGCGGTGCTCGCGCCGGCTCCGGAAGCCAGGCCGGAGGTGTTGCCGCTGACGCCGATGGGGCTGACGCTGACCGGGCCGGGAGCGATCGGGGTGACTACGTCCTGCCGCAGCAGGCCGCCGCCCTCGGCGCGCCGCAGCGCCTCCCGCGCCATGTACGGTCCGTACCGCTGCACCGCGATATCGAGGTTGTTTTCGAGCGTCAAAGCGATGACGTCCTGGGCGGTAAGGTAGAGACTGCCCGCGCGGATGAGGGAATCCAGGCGATAGGAATTGGTAAGACGCGCGGGCGCGACCTGACGCCTTTCGAGGTGGAACGGCCGCAGCAACGGGCCAATGAGGGGCGGCGGCGGGGGCGTGCGAATTTCAATTTCCGGCGGCGCCGCCGCCGATTGGGCAAACGCGCCCGGCGTTGCCGCAAGCCATGCCCCCAGAAGACAACCGAAGGTTCTGATACGAGTGTGGTTCAACCGTGCCGCCATAGTAGATGAATGCCCTGCGAAGGGAAATTGAGGGGCAACTTCCCTTCCACTGGCAAGTGCAAGAAAACGCTGCACGTAAGGTTGCGCCAGGCGGCTGGCGGAAAAATGGTGTCCGATTTCGAGATGGAGGTGTTCGGTTTCATGACAGGTTTTTCGCGGGATTTCACGTAATCCTGCAACCGCTTCCCGAGGAGCCGTGAAGAAATATGGCCACAGAGGAACACGGATAAACGCCGATAAAGAAAGCAGAGGTTTTATCAGCGCTCATCGCTGTTCATCTTTGTGGCTATCAATTGAATTTTGGCGGCAATCGGAAGAGCGCAGGCGTAAACGCCTACTCCACGAATACGGGCTACGGGGCTTTGGGCAGCATCTTGATTTTTGCGGGCAAAGTGAAAAGGTCGTCTTTGAGGTCCTTATTCATCTCGACGGAATCCGAGTAAAGCTCGAAGACCTTGTCGCCGTTGTGTTCGCGGTGGACGTCGTAGGGCCAGGTGATGCCGTCCACGGAGCGGTACTTGGAATACGTCGTGACTTCGGTATCGAAGTCGTGATAAGTAGGGTTGCGGCGGCGGTAGGTTTGGCGGACGGGCAGCTTGGAGAACTGGCTGAAGGAGACAGTTACGGTGAAGCCGGTGGCATCCGTGATATCGACGATCTGAACGGGTTGGTTCTGGAAGATATCGGTACCCTCGGAGTAGAAGGAAAGGCCCGGCTCGTTCAAACGCTGGCGCAAAATATAGAAGATGCTGCGCTCGGTGTTCTCCTTGAAGTTGTTGTAGACTTCGTCGCTCAAGGGGCGGGCGCCACGGTAGCTGACATCCCAGCCGTCCTGATCGGTGAACAGAAGCCAGCCTTCGTCCTGTTTTTTGCCGAAAGCCTGGCGTTCGCGCAGGCCGAGTTTGCCGGGAGCGGGCACAATGTAGCGGGTATAGATGGTGGCGACGGACAGACCCGAAATCTGGGTGCGGTAAAAGGAGTAAGCGCGGCCGGTAACTACGCGGTCTTCCATGTGCAGAAAGGCCGGCCCGCCCAACGCGGCCAGAGCTTCCTCGACGACGCGCTTGCCGCGATCCTGACGAGTTTCCTGGCCGCGGCCCAGGGCGATGGCCAGAGCGGCCGCGACGGCAATGTGGGAGGTGCGCATTAGCGTGCGGCCAGGTCCTCGACCTTCAGGCCGTTGTTCACCTGGAAGCTGGTGACGGTGACGTCCGCGAATTTCTTGCCGTCTTCCACCAGGACCACCTTATAAGGTACGCGAACGCCGGCAACCTCGCGGTAATCGGAGTAGATCTCTTCGGTGGGCTTGGGCGGGGAGCCGGAGATGTAACTTTCATACATGGTGCGTTCGGGCAAGCCGGTATCGGGTGAGAATACCAGCCTGGTGGCGGAATAACCGTCGGAGATTTCCAGCGTGCGATCGTCGATGGCGACAACGGTGCGGCCGGGGATTCGGTCGCTGAGCAGAAACTGAAACCAGGAACGGAGCAAATCGCCCTGAATCTGCCGCAGGGTTTCGCCGCCGGCCTGTCCGGAGCCGGCGGGACTGCTCATGAAACAGGTCTTCCCGTCGGAGTAGACGGACATGCTTCCGGTGGCGGCGACGAGGTCCTGGCGCATGTAGGAAGGAGCGATCCATTGCTCGACCTCTTTGGCAAAGCTGGGGGACTTGGAGGGATCCAGTTGGTAGTCGGCGGCGCGCCGATAGTCGTGCACGGCGGCCAGTTTGTCGGCGCCGCCGACGGCTTGCTGGACGCGTTCGAGCAACTTCCTGCCCAGCGCGGCACGTTCGGGGTCGACGGGTTTCTCTTCGCGGCGCGGTTCGGGAATGGTGAGATCGATGGGCTTGATGGGGAGTCCAAGGGAATCGAGGGGCGCGCCGAAGTGCTCCGGATTGCCCACCGCCACGATGGTGAAACTGGCGGGATTGAGCCGCTCTTTGGCTACCCGCAGGACGTCGGCGCGGGTGACGGCGGCGAGGGCGTTCTGATACTGCTGAATGAAATCCCTGGGGTAGCCGTAATACTCGTAATTGAGCAGGCGGTTGAGGGTTTTGGACTTGCTGTCGAAGGCAAACACGAGACTGTTGAGAGCGGTGTCCTTGGCGGTTTTGAGCTCGGCGTCGGACACCTCGGCGGTGCGAAGCCGGTCGACTTCGGCGAGGATAACCTTAATGGTTTCGGCGGTGGAAGCCGACTTGGTGCTGCCGGAGATCTGAAACAGGCCGGGATGGTCGTAGTTGCCGCCCCAGCCGGCGTAGATTTCGTAGGCATTCCCCATCTTGGTTCGGACCAACTGGAACAGGCGGCTCTGAAATCCGCCGCCCAGGATATCGGCCGCGATCTCGAGCGCGGCGTAATCCTTGTCGCGGAACTCGCCGCCGAGCTGGCCGATGGAAAAAAACGTCTGGCTGACATCGGATTTGGTGGCCAGATAGACGCCCGGGGCGGGCTGGGCGGTGACTTTAGGGAAGGGGGGCACGGGCGGCTGCTGGACGGTCCAGCCAGCGAAGAGTGTTTCGATTTTGGCCCGCATCCGGGCGGCGTCGAAATCGCCATGGAGCGCCAGCATCACGTTGGCCGGAAAGAAGTAGCGCTGGTAAAAACCCTGGACATCGGCGCGGGTGATGCGATTGATGGTGTCGTACTGCTCCATCCAGCCATAGGGCGTGGCGGGGCCGTAGACGATGTCGGCGAATTCGCGTTCCAAGATGCCGTGAGCATTGTCGTTGCGGCGGGCGATACCGCTGCGCATCCGGGTCTTGGCGAGATCGACTTTTTCGGCACGGAATTCCGGGGCTGTGAGGAGGTCGTGAAAAACGGCCAGGACGTCGTCGGCATTCTCTTTGAGACAGGAAAAGTCGACCGCGCCGTAGGTTTCGTCAATCCGGCTCTCGACGGATGCGGCCACGTTTTCCAGTTGGGCATCGATCTCGTCGCCGGTGCGGGTCCTGGTGCCGCCGGTACGCAACGCCATGCCGGTGATGGTGGCGAGGCCGATCTTATCGGGCGGATCGAACAGGTTGCCGGAGCGGACGCGCGCCGAGCCGCCGATCAGAGGCAGGTCGTGATCCTCCAGAAGATAGAGGCGCATGCCGTTGGGCAGGGTGACGGTTTCCACCTTGGGAATGGGGATGGGCTTCAGCAGGGCAAACTTGAGGTCCTTATAGGATGGAGCGGGGGCGGCGGCGGCCGGACGTGCGGCCGGGTGCGCGGCTGGAGCGGTTTGCGCCCAGGCGGCGAGGGGGAGAAAGGCCGGTAGACAGAAGACAGAAGTCAGAAGACAGAAGACAGAAGAAGCCGGAAGCCAGAAGACGGAAGAAGACGGAGGCAAGACGGGGGCTTTTATTCTAACTTCTAACTTCTGACTTCTGTCTTCTCGCTTTTGACAAAAGACGGAAGAAGTCAGAAGCAAGACGCGGGCTTTTATTCTAACTTCTGACTTCTGACTTCTGTCTTCTCGCTTTACCCCGCTCATCGGGCACCTCCAGCACCGGGCGCCACGGCGGGATTCACGGTATAGGCGACGGTGCGGGACTTGGTTACGAAGCACGCGCGGGCGACGCGGGCGACGTCGGCGGCGGTCACCTTATTCAGGTCGTCGATCTGGGTGAACAGCTTGCGCCAGTCGCCGTAGTTGGCGTAGGCCAGAGCGAGCGAGGAAGCCAGGCCGGCATTGCTGTCGAGCCTGCGGATGACCGCGGCGCGCGCCTTGGTTTTCACCCGGTTCAGAGTTTCGGTATCGACCGGAGTAGCCATGAAACGCGCGAGCAGGTCGTCCAGGGCTTTCTGGTTTTCTTCCACGGTGTGGCCACGGCCGGGAACCAGGAAAAACAGGAACAGGTTAGGGTAGCGGCCATCCGGATAAGTGGCGATGGCCTGGGCTTCCAGGGCGAGGCGTTTTTGCTCGACCAACTCTTTGTATATCATGCCGGTGCGGCCGCTGGAAAGGATCATGGAGATGACATCGAAGACGGCGTCGTCGGGGTCGTACTGGTCGGGGCGATGATAACCGATCACCAGCAGTGGCTGGTTGCGCGATTCGACGGCCACGGTTTTGGGGCCGGCCGGTTCGGGGTCGCGGGTAACGATGGCGGGCGGCAGCGGGCGGGCGGCCATGGGGCCAAAATAGCGTTCGGCCAGGTGGCGGGCATCGGCGGGCTCGATGTCGCCGACGATGGCGATGACGATGTTGGCGGGCACATAATACTTTTCGAAGAAGGCCCGCGCTTCGGCCACGCGAAGGTTTTCGGTGTCGCTGTTCCAGCCGCCGGGGGGATTGCGATAGGGGAACGCTTCGAACGCCGTGGCGGTAAAATCCTCCAGCAGACGGCCCTGCGGGCTGGATTCCACGCGCATGCGATTCTCTTCCATCACCACGTCGCGCTCCTTATAGAACTCGCGGAAGATGGGGTGGAGGAAGCGTTGCGATTCGAGCAGAAACCACAACTCGGCGCGGTTGGAGGGGAGGCTGTAGAAGTACTCGGTGTGATCGAGCGAGGTATCGGCGTTCATGCCGACGCCGCCGTTCTCTTCGATGATGCGGGAAAACTCATTGGGCTCGACGTAAGCCTGGGCGCGATCGATGGCGATTTTCAACTGCGCTTCGAGCAGCGAGATGCGGCTCGCGTCCGCCTGGGGGCCCTTGTCGCGCTCGGCATCCAGGCGGCCGTAGATCTCTTCGATCTCGTCCAGGGCTTTCTTTTCCGCCGGCCAATCCCTGGTGCCGATGGTCTCGGTGCCTTTGAAGGCCATGTGCTCGAACATGTGAGCCAGACCGGTCTGGCCTTTAGGGTCGTCGATCGAGCCGGCGTTCACGTAGGTATGGAACGAGACCACTGGAGCGTCGTGGCGCTCGACGACGATGAAGTGCAGCCCGTTATTGAGGGTGAACTCGGTAACCCGCTTTTCAAATTCCTTAAGATCCTGAGCGTGGAGGCAGACTACCGCAACCAGGATCGCACCCAAACCGAACCGTTTCACTAGTGATGACTCCTCTATATTTCTAGAGGATAGCAGCCGTGGGGGAGGGAAGGGCTCGACGGATCGCGCCGTCGTCCGCCTTGGGGGTGTGCGCATCGGCTACAATCGTCCGACGAGAATCCGCTCCATGTCCCGGCTTCCATACAGGATGCTCAGGACCTGCCAGGGCTTGGTTTGCGTCACTCCGCCTAAAACCCTCGCCGCGCCGCGACTCCCGCCAGCCGTCCGGGCATATCCGCCAGCACGTAGCTCATCACCGCCAGCGACGCCATGTTTTTGCGGAAGTCGTTCGGGTCGACTTTATCGAGCGTGTCCGCCACGGTATGGTGCCAGTCGAAGTAGTGAGTGCCCACGGTACGTTCCGCCAATCCGGGCACGCCGTCGCGCATGATGGGGCCGATGTCTTCCCCGCCGCCGCCGCCGGTGATTTCGCCGGCGCCTACCCGCTCCAGCAATTTGCCGATCTGCCGCAGCAGGCCCATCGAAGCTTCGTCCACGTTCGCGCCGTAGCCGCGCGGGGCTTCGGCGCCCCCGTCCATTTCGATCGCCGCCACCTGGTCTTTGATCTTGTCGCCGACCCACTCGCGGTAGGATTCACCGCCGCGCCCGCCGTTCTCTTCATTCACCCAGAAGGCCACCCGCAGGGTGCGTTTCGGCTGCAGCCCCATTCTCTTGATGAGCGCCACCGCCTGCAGACAGGCCATGATGGAAGCCCCGTCGTCCTGCGCCCCTTGCCCCACGTCCCAGGAATCGATGTGCCCGCCGATCACCACCACCTGCTCGGGATGCTCGCTGCCGGGGATTTCGCCCACCACGTTGCCCGAATCGGCGTCCGGCTCCTGGTGGGCGCTCATTTCCAGGTGCACCCTCACCGGCGTGCCCTCGCTATAGAACCGCGTCATCATCATGGCGTCTTCGGGCGAAACGGCGGCCGCGGCGATCTTGGGCTGCGCGGGGTCGTAATCGAGCGTTCCGGTATGCGGAATCTGCATGGCCAGCGGGGTGACCGAGCGCACCAGTACCGCCACGGCGCCCAGCGCCGCCGCCCGCGAAGGGCCAGCCCGCCGGTACATCACCGTTGGCCCGTAGCCGCGGTACACCTCGTTGTAGAGCACGATCTTGCCCCGCACTTTTTCGCGGCCCAGCTTTTCCAGCTCGGCGAAATCGTCGACCGCTACCACGTCGGCGGTGATGCCGCCCGCCGGCGTGCCCACGCTCATTCCCAGCCCGAGCATGTGCAGCGGCCTCGCCACCGGCGCCACGAGCTTCGCCGATTCCGCGCCCCGTACCCAGTGCGGCACCTTGGTGGGGATGATCCGCACGTTGCTCAAGCCGGCCGCCTTCATCTCGTCCGCCGCCCAATGGATGGCGCGATCGAGCGATGGCGAGCCGCTCAAGCGGTTGCCGATCCGGTAGCAGAGGTATGCCAGCCGGTTGTAGCCTTCGCTATCGGCCAGCGCGGCGTCGATCAGTCTATCCGCCGCGGGCCGGTATCGCTCCGTCAAATCCTGCCCGAACGAGAGCTGCGATGCCGCCAGAGTAAGGGCGGCCAATCCGAGGGCGTACCGAGTCATACAGAACACTATCGCACAAGCGGGATATAGGCCGAGACGCGCGCGCGGTACGCCGCAAATGCGTCGGGGAAGCGCGCCGCCAGCAGGCGCTCTTCGGCGTGTACGCGAATCTCGGTTCCGGCTACGAACAGCGCCACCGAGACTAAGGCCCACGGCCAGACGGTGAATCGCAGCAGGGTGGCCGCCAGCATCGCCAGCAGCGACGCATAAATAGGATGGCGTACCACGCCGTAGGCGCCCGAGCGCACCAGTTCGTGGTCTTCCCACAACCCGGCGGTGATGCGGAATTGGCGACCGAGATGAGCGACCGCGCTAAACGCCAGCGCGACGCCCGCCGGTCCGGGCAGCATCGCGCAGATCAATCGCGCCAGACCCGGTGTCTCCGCTTCCGGCAGCCGAAAGTGGAACGCCATGAAAATTGCCGTACACTCCAGCAGCAGACCGATCCGCGTGGGCCAGACCGCGGTCACAGAAGGCCGCTTCTGTCCGTGCTGTGCGCGAAAAATAAACGGATACGCCCACAGGATCCAGCACCCCAGAACTTCCCAAGTGGCGAGCGTGCGCATAGGGTCGAATATAGCAGGCGCCGCCATGCTAGCATCGAGGCGGATCGAGGACGCTCATGGATTTGAATCGACGCGACTTTATGGTGGTGCCGGCCGCCGCCATCGCGACTTCCTTGTTTGCCGCCGAGACGGCCGTGCCCTGGCAGCGGAAAATCCGCCGGCTCGGCCAGACCAATATGACCGAGCACGATCCCGTCGCGCTCGACGTCGAGCAGTGGGCGGACTATTGGGCCAGCCTGAAGGTGGACGCCACGCTGGTGAGCGTCACCGGCATTCTGGCGTTTTACCAGACCAAGGTTCCTTACCATCGCAAAGGCAAATTCCTCGGCAACCGGGATTTCTTCGGCGACTGCTGCGCCGCCGCAAAAAAGCGCGGCTTGCACGTGATTGCGCGCATGAGTCCGGACCTGAATTGGGAAGACGCGGTCGAGGCCCATCCGGAATGGTTCCAGCGCGACGCCGAGGGAAACGCCGTGCACCACACCGAGGACCCCCGGCTGTTCCGCACCTGCATGTTCACTTCGTACATGACCGATTACATTCCGGCCATCATGCGCGAGATCAATTCGCTCTATGACATCGACGGCATTTTCACCAACGCCTGGCCGCCGCTGGGGGCCATGCCGGTCTGCCATTGCGAGCAGTGTAAGAACCTGCCCAAAGCGGGGACGATCGAATACTGGGACAAATTCAACGAACGCACTATCTATCTCTGGAAGCTTTACGATTCCATCGCCAAAGAGAAAAAGCCGTCGAACTTTTATTTCGCCAATCTCGGCGGCGGCATTCGCTCCACGGCCAACCTGGTGCAGCTCGGAGAAATTTGCGAGTGGTTCCAGTGCGACAACCAGGGCCGCGGCGGAGACGATACGCCGATCTGGGGATGCGCGCTGCAGGGCCGGGTCTGCAACGCCGTGCAGAAAGGCAAGATGGCCACCAATGTGACGGCCGCGTGGTCCACCGGCCGTCCCCGCTGGCGCAACGTTTATAAATCGCAGCAGGAAGAACAGATGTGGTTTGACGAGACGCTGGCCTCGGGAATGGTGCCGTACCACCACATTATCGGCGGCGAGGACGGGATGGGCGGGGACCGCCGCTGGCTGGAGCCGGCGCACAAATATTTCGACTGGATGGCGAAGCACGACGTCCACTTCGCCAACAAGCGATCGATCGCGAACCTGGGAGTGGTGATGGGCCAGCGCACGCACCTGTTCTACAAACCGCCGCGCGGCGCGCCCATGCCGCAGTATATGGACGGCATGTACTATGCCCTGCTGGAAGGCCGCTTTCTCTTCGATTTCGTGCATGAAGAGAAAATGGCGCCGGAGGACCTGAAGAAGTACTCGGCCCTGCTGCTTCCCAACACCGCGCTGCTCAGCGACGAGCAGTGCCAACAATTGCGCGCGTATGTGGATGGCGGCGGCTCGCTGCTCGCAACTTTCGAGACCAGCCTGTATACCGAGCGCAACCAACGGCGCGCCGATTTCGGCCTGGCGGACGTCTTCGGCATCCGGAAGGCGGGCGAGATCGTGGGCACGAACGGCAACGCCTACCTGGCGCGCATCGAGAAGCCGCACGCCATTCTCAATGGCTTCACCAATACGCACTGGATCCCCGGCGCGGAAAACCGCGTGCCCGTGGCGCCGGTCGAGGGGCCGATCCTGACGGTGGTTCCCGGCTTCGTGGCTTACCCGCCGGAATTGTCGTATCCGCTACAGCCGCGGACCGACGAACCGGCGGTGGTGGTGCGGGAAAAGGGGAAGAGCCGGCTCATCTACTTTCCGAGCGACATCGAACGGACCATGTGGCAGTCGGGCCATACCGATCTGGCGCGGCTGCTGCAGAATTCCATCCGCTGGGTGGCTGGCCCAAATCCCCCGGTTACGATCGAAGGCGACGGCGTGATCGAGGCATTCGCGTGGGAGACCGAGGCTGGTTTCAGCGTCCACGTCCTGAATTACACCAATCCGGCCGTGCACCGCGGCTGGCTCCGCGGCTTCTTCCCCATCGGCGCGCAGAAGGTTCGCATGGATGTGCCGACCGGCCGCCGCGTAAGCCGCGTGGAGCTGCTGCGCGCCGAGAAGAACGTACCTTTCCGCCAGAGCGGCCAGACGGTCGAGTTCGTCATTCCGCAAGTGGCGGATTACGAAATTGCGGCGTTGCACTCCTCCCGGTAGTCAGCCCCACCGCGCCCAACTTCGGCCAACTGCTGCTGAACAGCGGCCAGACCAACGAGCCGCGGCAAATCCAACTCTCGGCGCGGTTGATATTCTGAAAGGACAATCATGCTCACCAGGCGAAACCTTTTGGCAATGACCGCGGCCGGCCCCCTCACCGGGGGCTTGAGCCGCGGCCTGGCCGTAGCGGCCGAGGCCAAAAAACAGATCAAGATCACCGGCTTTGAGACCGATCTGCTGCGCGTGCCCGCCGAGCCTTATGCGGACGCGATCCACGATTTCGGCGAAGACGGCGGCGGTGTCGTCCTCCGCCTCAAAACCGACGCCGGCATTACCGGCTGGGGCTACAGCAGCTTCGGCATGATCGCCGGCGGGCCGCGCGT
>JBKQVG010000016.1:0-36541 GCA_052325345.1 Bryobacteraceae bacterium | reverse complement strand
GTTCAACTACGATTTCCGGCGTACCGAGCAGTGCATCATTCCCTACGCCACGCAGGAAGGGGAAATTTCTTTCTGCGCGTACAATACCGGCGTGGGTTGGCGCAATATCATCGAGAAGATGCACATGACCGCGACCCTGACCAAGTGGTACGAAGAGCACGGCAAGCACGAGATCTTCGCTGGCGGAAAGCACGTGCCGCTGGCTTCGAGGGAGCACCGCCTGGTGCTGCGCGAGGAAATCGTCGCGCTGGAAGAACAGCACGACCTGGATCGCCTGGGGATCGCCAAGAACGCCCGCGAGGAAAAGATCCGGGCGCGCGACGCCAAGCTCCAGGAAGCCGAGAACGCCCGCATGGCCCGCCTGTATCGCGAGCATGTTCTCAAGGAGAAACCCGGCGCCGAACTGGTGCAGATTCTCCCGGTCGCGTCCGCCGAAGAGCGCGAAGAAGTGGGCAGCTTCGGCGACTGACCCGGGCTCAGGCGCCAGGTGGGACAGACGATCGTTTTTTGTCGTCTGTGGCTTGACGAGACTGACAGACCACGCATAGCGATGGTCTGTCCCACCCGCCCCGGACCAGCCTATGACCCGCCGGCGGTGCTTCTTACGCCGTAATCGTCTTCCTTCCCCCCAATGGCCAACCGCTCATAAATTGTGGAACTTTCGGCAACCGCGGGCGCGGGTAACATTCGGCGCGCCCGGTGCGCCTCCACTGTTAATTACCCAATGGCTCACCACCGCTTACGCTGTTTGTTCACCCGCCTTTTAGCGTTTGGTCTGGCGGTTTCTTCGCTGCTGGCCTACGAGCATCGCGGCATCGTCGAGTCCGGCGGAACGCCTGTGCCGGGAGCCACTGTGACCGTCACGCAGGGCGATAAGAAGCTGGTCACCACCACCGACGATCAAGGCGTATACAGTTTTCCGAACCTGGGCGAGGGAGTGTGGACACTGCGAATTGAAATGTTGGGCTTTGCGCCACTGACGCGCGAGATCGGCATTGCTCCCGATGCGCCCGCGCCGGTCTGGAATCTGCAACTGCTTTCGCTGGCCGCGTTGCGGCAGTCCTTGGCGCCTCCAGCGCCGGCCGCAGCCGCAGCCGCTCCCGCCAAGCCAACCGCGGCGCCGGCGGCGCCGGCTACTACTACCGCCGCCAACGCGCGCAACCAAGCGGGCGGCGCCGGCGCGTCCGGCGGAAGGGGCGGAACGGCCAACGCCAGCGGCCGCCCGTCTTTGCGGCAGGCCGCGGCGCAGAGCGGCTTCCAAAGCATGGACGTGAACGCGACCGGCGACGGCAACCTGAACGCCGATACCGGCATGGGCGCCGATATCAACGCCAACGGCGATTCCTCCGATGCGTTCATGGTGAACGGTTCGGTTTCAAGCGAACTCGGGATGCCGCAACAAAGCGGCTGGGGCGGTCCCGGGGGTATGAACGGCTTTGGCCCGGGCGGCATGAATGGCATGAACGGTCCGGGCGGCGACGGCGTGAACGCGAGTCCAATGGGCGCCGGCGGCCCTGGCGGGGGCCCCGGTGGACGCGGCGGCGGAGCCATGGCGGGCGGTGGCGGCTTCGGCGGACGCGGTGGGGGCGGTTTTGGCGGACGCGGCGGCGGTTTCGGCGGGCGGGGAGGGCGGGGCGGACGCGGCAACCAAAACTCTTTCGGCAACGGACGGCGGGATGCGCGCATGCGGTTGAACGGAAATGTAGCCGTGGTATTGGATAATTCCGTCTTCGATGCCCAGAACTTCTCTCTCAGCGGCCAGCCCACCCCCAAGCCGGCTTATAACAAGCTGCGCAGCACCGGGATGGTGGGCGGTCCGTTGAAGATCCCTCACCTGCTGAGCGGCCGCAACACGACCTTCACTTTCAATTACCAGTTGACACGGCAACGCAGCGCTTCCACCTCGACCACGTTGATGCCCACGGAGGCGGAGCGCGGCGGCGATTTCGCGGGTCTGGCCAATTCCGCCGGCTCCCCTATCGCGCTGATCGATCCGGCAAACGGTACGCCTTTCGCGGGCAATGTGATTCCCGCGTCCCGCATCAGTCCGCAGGCCAACGCGTTTCTGAATTACTATCCGCTGCCCAATTTCACCGGCAGCGGCACCTACAATTACCAGGCGCCCATCGTTCCCGTCACCAACCAGACCAATATCAATACGCGTGTCAGCCAGACGATCGACGCCAAGAACCAGATCAATGGGCGTTTTTCATGGCAGCACAACGACACCAGCAATCCCAACCTGTTCCATTTCATCGATGCCACCCAGATGACCGGTATCAACACCAGCGCGGCCTGGATTCACCACTTCACCACGCGAGTGATCGACACCCTGACTTACAGCTTCAGCCGTTCGGCGACCAACACCACGCCGTACTTTTACGGTAAGACGAATGTCTCGGCGGCGCTCGGAATTGAAGGCAACGACCAGTCTTCGTACTTCTGGGGACCGCCGAGCCTGAGCTTTTCGAGCGGCTTCGCCGGCCTCAGCGACTCGAACTACTCGCTGAATCACAACAACACCAATGCCTTGAGCGACAGTCTGCTGTGGGTCCACGGGGTACACAACATCACCTTCGGCACGGATTTCCGGCGGCTGGATTTCAACGCGTTTTCGCAGGCCAATCCACGCGGGTCTTTCAGTTTCACCGGCGGTTTGTCGGGTTATGACTTCGCCGACTTCCTGCTCGGCTATCCGGATACCGAATCCATCGCGTACGGCAACGCGGACAAATACTTCCGCGCCTCGTGGCTGGATGGTTATGTGACCGACGACTGGCGATTGTCGAACCGGTTGACGCTCAACATAGGCGTCCGCTGGGATTTCCAGGCGCCGGTAACGGAGCTCCAAGGCCGCCTGGTGAATCTCGACGTGGCGCAGAACTTCGTCAACGCAACTCCGGTTTGCGGCACGACGGCGCCGGGCTGCGCGGCGGCCAGCGCGGTGGGATTGCCCTCGGCGCTGGTCCGTCCCGACTATCATGAGTTTCAGCCGCGCGTGGGAATCGCCTGGAAGCCGTTTGCCAAGCACTCCACGGTGGTACGCACCGGTTACGGCATCTACTACAACACCTCGGTTTTTCAGCCGCTGGCCAACAACATGGCGCAGCAGGCGCCGCTTTCTTACAGCTTGAGCCAGGCGAACTCCACGGCCACGCTGTTTAAGATGGCGACCGGTCTGAGGCAGCAACTACCTACCTCGACGGCGCAGACCTTCGCCCTGGACCCCAATTTCAGGATCGGTTACGTGCACTACTGGCAGGTGCTGGCGCAGCAGAATCTGCCGGATGCGTTGGTGCTGACGGTAATTTACAACGGCAACAAAGGCACCCACCTGGTGCAGGAGTTTCTGCCCAACACGGTTCCCGCCGGCGCCCTGCCCGTCGGCCCGCCTTCGGGCTACGCCTACGAAACTTCCGGCGCCAATTCGGAATACGAAATGGGCTCAGTGCAGTTGCAGCGCCGTTTCCGCAGCGGATTTCTGGGCAACGTGATTTACACTCACTCCAAGGCGATCGACGATTCGCAAGCGGTGGGCGGCCGGGGCGCCGGCGGGTTCGGCAACGCTCCCTATGCCCAGAACTGGCTGGATCTGGACGCGGAGCGCTCGCTGTCGAGCTTCAATCGTGCGAACACGCTGAACTTGACCCTGCAGTATTCCACCGGGATGGGCAACCGGGGCGGCGCGCTGGTGAGCGGGTTTAAAGGCGCGCTGCTGAAGGATTGGACGGTTGGCCCGAGCCTGACCCTGGGCAGCGGGTTGCCGCTGACGCCAATTATCGCGAGCCGGGTCGCCACCGGCAGCGGCATCGCCGGCACCACCCGCGCCGAATACCTGGGCTTGCCGCTTTCCGCCGGGCAGCCGGGCTATTACTTCAACACCGCGGCATTCGGCGCTCCGGCCAGCGGCGAGTGGGGCGACGCCGGCCGCGGCATCATCACCGGGCCGGTGCAATTCGCCGTAAACGCCTCGGCCGGCCGCATCTTCCGCCTCGGCGAGCGCCGCAGCATCGACCTTCGCTTCGATGCAACCAACGTTTTGAACCATGTGACCTGGGCCGGCTATAACACAACCTACGGCAACGCCCAGTTCGGACTGCCAACCGCGGCCACCGCGATGCGCGCCATGACGGCGACGCTTCGTTTCAGGTTCTAAAGAAGAAGCCCGAAATCAGGAGACAGAAGTCAGAATGAAAGCCAAGCCGCCTCGCGAACTCGATGGAACGACCCACCGCCCCTTGCGGCCCGCTCTGGCGGCTCTCCTGGTTTGGGTGATGGTGGTTGGCGCACAACCACCGGCGCAGCAAGCGCCGGCGCCATCGTCCACGCCGCCGAGGTCGCGGGCGCTGACCGCCACCCAAGGCAATGCGACCTTCACCACCACGCGACAACTGGTGGTGGAAGACGTCATGGTCAAGGATAAAGACGGCAACTCGATTCAAGGACTCAAGCCGGGCGACTTCGTGGTCACCGAAGACGGCAAGCCGCAGAAAATCGACGTATTTCAATACGAGAGCCTGCAAACCGCCGCGGTGGAGCAACCGCAACTTGAGCAGCGGCCGGCGGTAGCCGATGTTTCCGCCCCTTCCGCTCCGAAGCCCGCGGCCGATGCCAACGCCGTCAAGCCCGTAACGGCCAACCAGATCGCGCCCGAAAAGCCCGGCGACGTGAAATACCAGGACCGCCGGCTGCTGGTGATGTTCTTCGATATGACGTCGATGCCGATTCAGGACCAGATGCGGGCCCAGGGCGCGGCGCGGAAATTCATCAACACCCAGATGACCGCGTCCGACCTGATGGCCATTATGACTTTTTCAAGCGATGTCAAAGTGGTGGAAGATTTTACCGACGATCGCGATCTGCTCCTCAAAGACGTCAACAACCTGGTGATTGGCGAGGGTTCGGGGATGGACGAAACCACCAGCGACGACAGCGCCTCCGACACCGGCGCGGCCTTCCAGCAGGACGACACGGAATTCAATATTTTCAATACCGACCGGCAGCTTACCGCGCTGGCCACGGCGGTGAAGATGCTTGCCTCGCTGAACGAGAAGAAGGCGCTGGTTTATTTCGCCAGCGGGATGACGCGCAACGGTTTCGACAACCAGGCAGAGCTTGAGGCCACCATCAACGCCGCCATCCGCTCGAACGTGGCGTTTTATCCCATCGACGCGCGCGGCCTGGTGGCGCAAGCCCCGCTGGGGGACGCCACCAAGGGATCGCCCGGCAGCCAGGCGATGTATTCGGGCAGCTCGGCGCGGGCGGGCACGAGCAATTTCCAGGCTCAGCAGGAAACCCTCTACACGCTGGCTTCCGATACCGGCGGCAAGGCGCTGCTCGACGATAACGATCTTTCCACGGGCATCGTGCAGGCGCAGAGCGATATTTCGAGTTACTACATCGTCGGCTACTACACCTCCAACGAAAAATTGGACGGCAAGTTCCGGCGCATCAAAATCAGCCTGAAAAACGAGGCCG
Source organism: Bryobacteraceae bacterium (assembly GCA_052325345.1). Taxonomy (GTDB): domain Bacteria; phylum Acidobacteriota; class Terriglobia; order Bryobacterales; family Bryobacteraceae; genus JBEKYD01. The sequence goes on along the minus strand of JBKQVG010000016.1, from coordinate 31,063 downwards.
CGACCGCCAGGCTGGGCAAGCTTGATTACCGCCAGGGTTACTATGCCGGCAGGGAGTTCAGTAAGACGAGCGGGGAGGACAAAGAGCGCCAGTTAGCCGAAGCGCTGATGCTGAGCGACCCGGTCACGGAGATCCTGGTCGATCTGGAGGTGGATTATTTCCGCCTGGCGAAAGACCGCTACTTCGTGCCGGTGGTGGCCAAGATTCCCGGCAGCGAGCTGGAGCTGGCGCAGCATGGCGGGGCCGAGACCGCCAAAATCGATTTTATCGGGGTAGTGAAGGACAGCGCCGGCAAGACGGTGCAGAACGTGCGTGACTCGGTGGAAATCAAGCTCAAGGGCGAGACCGCCGCGCAACTCGCCAAGAGCCCCATCGTGTACGACACCGGCTTTACGCTGGCGCCGGGCCAATACTCGGTGCGCTTCCTGGCGCGCGACAACGCCACGGGTGAGATGGGCACTTACGACGCCAAGTTTACGATCCCGGACCTGGGTAACGAAAAGCAATTGCCGATCAGCTCGGTGGTGCTTTCGAGCCAGCGCACGCCGCTCAGCGCGGCCCTATTCAGCGCCGAAAAGGACAAGAAGCTGCTCGCCGCCAATCCGCTGGTGCAGGACGGGGAGAAGCTGGTCCCCAGCGTGACTCGCGTCTTCAATAAGTCGCAGCAGATGTACGTGTATCTGGAAGCCTACGAGCCCACCGCCGCCGCCACGCAACCCATTGTGGCCAGCGTGAGCTTCTATCGCGGCAAAACGCTGGCGTTCCAGACGGCGCCGCTCGAAGTGACCGAGGGTTTGAACGATAAATCGAAGGCGCTGCCGCTGCGCTTCGCGGTTCCGCTGGCCAAATTGCTGCCCGGCCGCTATACCTGCCAGGTGAGCGTGTTGCAGCCGACGGCGCAGAAATTCGCCTTCTGGCGGGCGCAGATGATGCTGACCCAGTAACTTGGCGCGAGAGGCTCCTAAGTAGCCGCGCACGGTTAGACGCGGAGATACAGTGACCCGCGGGTAGTATCTCGCGCTAGGATTCGCTGTCCGCGGATTCTTCGGCCAAAATCCGAAGCTGACCGCGGATGGCTGAAAGCTTCGGCCTAAGCTTCCCGCCAGTCCCGCAACACGGCGCACCAACCCGGGTACCCGCGACTGGCCGAATAGGCGTCCTCTTCCAGGCTGAACAGAATGTCCACCCGCGCTCCCAGGGGCAATTCCGCCGCTCGCGCACCCAGGTTCCAGCCCTTCAACGTAACACTACGGCCCGCCTGGCGGACGGCCACACGCAGGTGCCGCTCCTTCATGAGAACCGGCGCCGAGGCCACTTCCACGCCGGTTGCCAGAAACAGCGGCTCCCGGTTGCCATGGCCGAACGGCCCCAGGCGCAGCACGCCGTCCACGGCGTCCTCGGTCAGTTCACGCAGTTCGGCGGGGGCGTCTACCGCGTGGCTCGGCGAGAAATCTTCGGGCGTGAGTTTCGTGGCGGCATAGTCGGCGAAGCGGCTGCGAAACTCGTCGACGCGCGCGGCTTCGAGGGTGACGCCGGCGGCATAGCGGTGACCGCCGAAGCGGACGAAAACCTCCGCCATCGATTCCAGGGCCTCCAGCAGGTGAAAGCCGTTCACGCTGCGGCCGGAGCCTTGCGCCATGCCGCTGGCCTGGTCCAGGCCCAGTACGAACACGGGCCGGTGCCGCCGCTCCACCAGGCGGCTGGCTACGATGCCCAACACGCCGCGGTGCCAGTCCCCGCCGTAATAAACCAGCCCGCAGGCCGACTGGTCTTCGGGCGCGCCCAGGCAGGCTGCCAGCGTGGCGGCCTCGGTCCGCTGCCTCTCGGCGTTGTGCTCGTGCAGGTCCCGTGCCAGGGCGGCGGCAAGGGCGGCATCGGCGGTGAGGAACAGTTCGATCACCTGCCGCGCCGTATCCATGCGGCCGGCGGCATTCACGCGCGGCGCGATTTGAAACGCCACCTGGCGCGCCGTGGGCGCCACGCCGGGAGCAAGGCCGGCAACCTGGAAGAGCGCCCGCAAGCCGGGATTGCGCGGGTCGCCGAGCCCTTCCAGGCCGTGCTTGACCATGGCGCGGTTCTCGCCCGTGAGCGGGACCACGTCGGCCACCGTGGCAATGGCAACCAGCTTCAGCAAAGAAGCGCAAATGCGTTGCACTTTGGCGGGCGCCCAATCGAGCCGCCCGAGCAGCTCCTGCGCCAGTTTGAACGCCACGCCCGCCCCGCACAGGTCCTTCTCCGGGTAGGCGCAGTCCGGCCGGTTGGGATTGAGCACGGCCAGCGCCTTGGGCAGGGCGGATTCGGGCAAATGATGATCGGTTACGACCACGTCGATGCCCAATTCGGTGGCCCGCTCGACCACGGCTGCGGCGCGAATCCCGGTATCCACGCTGACGATCAGCCGGACGCCCTCGGCGGCGGCCCGCTCCACCACCTCGGTGCGCATGCCGTAGCCGTCCTTCAGCCGGTGCGGGACGTGATAGGCGGCGCTGCCGCCGGCCAACTCGATGGCTTTGAGCAGGAGCACGACCGAGAGCGTTCCATCCACGTCATAGTCGCCGTAGATCAGGATTTTCTCGCGGTTGCGAGTGGCGGCCAGCAGGCGGTCCACGGCCGGCTCCATGTCCCGCAGCAGCGCGGGGGAATACAGGTCGGCGAGGGAGGGCGAAAGAAAGCGGCGCGCCGCCGCCGGGTCCGAGAGGCCGCGATGAGCCAGCACGCGGGCAGCCAGGATGCCCACCCCCAACTCGCGCGCCAGGCCGGCGGCGGCCTGGCTGTCGAAGCTATCGGGTGAAGGGATGAGCCAACGCGTGCCTGGCACGGCTAATTATTGGAAAAATAGCCGCCCAGGCCGTCGTCTTCGGCGCCTTCGTTTTCGCCGGAGACGTGCGCCATGATTTCGTCCTCGATCTCGAGGAATTCCTCGTACCAATCGGGCTGCAGTTCGTAGACATACAAGCGCAAATGATAGTCGAAAGCCAGTTCGATCGAGCAGGTAACGCCGAGGTGCGCGCCGAAGTCGCGCAGCCGCGTTTCGTAATCCCGACGCTCGTCGCGCTCGAGGCCGCAATCGTCGAGCTGCGCCAGCAGGTCGTCGATATCGGAATTCTCGAATTCGCGCGCGGCGAAGACGACCATGCCGGCGCCCGCTTTGCGCGCCACTTCCAGGAACATCTGGTAATCGGGATGACGCTCGGTGTCCCAGAGCACCATCGGCATGCCTTCCAGGCCGCCCGGGCTGCTGTAAAAGACAGCCAACCCGCTACCCGCCAGGTAATCCAACATCTCGCGTTTCAGAGTATCCAGATTCAGATCCACGTACGTCCTCAGTCTTCAGGCAACAATAGAATATCAGAGGGCGCGGTTGAAGAAAGCAACCGAGCCGCGACCAAAGGGAGCGGTCTTTACCACGGGGCGCCTACCCGTAGCCCAAGTCCTCGGCCGCCGCCGGCATCGGTTTACTCTTCAAGGCGGTCGATGCGCTGTTCGTGGGCGTCGGCGATGTGGGCCAGGCGGTTGATGAATCCGAGTGTGTCGGCAAACCGGGACGCAGTCTGCTTTTCGAGATCCTGGTGGAGCGCGGTCAGGAGCTCGACGCTCTGAGCGATGGCGTCGACGCGTTCGGTGAGTTTGTCGAGGCGCTGGTCAGTTGTCATGGGATGTCGCGTCTCCTTTTCGATTGTCGCATGTGTAAGGGGGATGGCGCGGGCCGGCGCGGGCCGCGCCGGGCGCCTAGCCGTAACCGCCTGGCAAGTCAGAACCCGCGTCGGATGCGGGCGGCCGCGCGGTGGAGCTTGGCCCGGCTGGACCACGGCTGGCGAGAAAGCGGTCCACAACCTCAGCCGCTATGTTCGCGACCATCGCGGCGGTGACGGCGGCCGGTTCAGTCCACGCGGTCTTGCAAGAGCCGGAGGCGCCGGCCGAGCAGCCGCAGGAAGGCTCCGGGTGAGCTTTCGGCGCGCCGCCGAGGCCGCGTGCCGCCAGATACCGTTCCACCGCGGCCACAACGGCCGCGCGATCGATGGCGGCCACGCCGTCGGCGGGCGCCGCGTCCATCCGCATCGGCATTTCGAAAGCCTGCTCCGGCTCACGCACCACGTAGGCCAGCCGCTTGAGGTTGATGAGGTGCTGCGGCCCGATGTTGTCGGAGGTGATATTGCCGGCGGCCGCGCCGCAGCCCAGCGTCATGGACGGAAAAACGTTGGTGGTGATGCCGGTGGAGCCTTGCGGAGTCGGCGTATTCACCAGCACCCGCATGGCCGGGACGCGCAGCCCGTATTCGCGGATACGGGCGTCGTCGCGGGCGTAAATCGCGGCCGTGTGGCCCAGCCCGCCGAATTTTAGCAGGGCATGGCAGGTATCGAGAGCGGCCGCAAAATCCTTCACGAAACACAGCGCCAGCACCGGCGAGAGCTTCTCCATGGAGAGCGGATGCTGCTTGCCGACGCCGCCGATCTCGGCGCACAGAATGGTGGTGCCCTCGGGCACTTCGAACCCCGCCATGCGCGCCAGCTTGCCTGGAGCCTGGCCCACGCACTGCGGGTTGACGGACCAGTTGGGCAGCACCAGCAGCTTGCTCAGCGCCCGCGCCTGCTCTTCGCTACAGAGGTGGGCGCGGTTTTGCCGCAGCAGGGCCAGGATGCGGTCGCGGAGTGAAATTTCCGCAACCAGCGCCTGCTCGCTGGAACAGACCGTGCCATAGTCGAACGACTTGCCGGCAATAATCTTGCGCACGGCTTCGTCCAGGTCCGCCGAGGTGTCCACCAGCACCGGCACGTTGCCCGGGCCGACACCGAAGGCCGGTTTGCCGCTGGAATACGCCGCCTTGACAATGCCCGCGCCGCCGGTGGCCAGGATCACCCCGGTGAGCTCGTGTTTCATGAGCGCTCCGGTGCCCTCCAGGGTGGCGTTATCGACGCACTGAATGATGCCTTCCGGGGCCCCGGCTTCGGCCGCGGCTTGCGCCAGGACGCCGGTGGTGGCGCAGGTCGACTGGTGCGCGCGGGGGTGCGGGCTCACCACTACGCCATTGCCCGCCTTGATCGAAATCAGCACCTTGTAGATGGCCGTGGAAGTGGGATTGGTGGTAGGCAGAATCGCCGCGACCACCCCCACCGGAACGGCGATTTCCACGATCTTCTCGTCCGTCAGCTCGCGCACCACGCCCACGGTTTTCATGCCGCGCATGCGGCGCGGAAGCCAGTCGCACGCCAGCAGGTTCTTGATGTACTTGTCGGCGGCGTTGCCGTAGCCGGTTTCTTCCACGGCCATTTCCGCCAGGCGGCGCGCATTGGCGCGCGCGGCGGCCGCCATCCGCTCCACGATAGCGTCCACTTGTGCCTGCGAAAATGTGCGGAACTGTAGCCAGGCGGCGTGGGCTTTGGCTACCTTGGTTCGGACCTCCTGTATGGATAGAAGGTCTTTGTCGAGCATGGGAGGCTACTTCTTGAGCCCGATCATGGGCAGGGCCTTCTCCACTTCCTCGTGGGGCCTCGGGATTACGTGGACCGCGACCAGTTCGCCCACCCGGCGCGCCGCCGCGGCGCCCGCATCCGTGGCCGCTTTCACCGCGCCCACGTCCCCCCGCACCGTAACGCAAACCAGGCCCGCGCCCACAAACTCCTTGCCGGTCAGGACCACGTTCGCGGTCTTCACCATGGCGTCGGCCGCCTCGATGGCGCCGATCAGCCCCTTGGTTTCAATCATGCCGAGGGCTTCCATCATTTGATCCTCCAACCTGCTGAATCGAACTCGAAAAGGAAGCTACCACCGTAGCACAATTGCGCCGGCGGAGCTTTTTCGCCGGGGGACTTTACTCGCCCATTCCACGCGGTGGAAATGGCATATCCGGGCCCGATTCAACCAGCGCTACATGAAGTGATTTTAATAACCATTTAAGCGATGCTTCATGTGCCGTCCGCTATGCTAGGTACCAAGACGAGACAAAATCGTCGCAGTCCAAAGGAGAAACCGTAGCATGAAGAAACTGATGACGCTGATGCTGGGTCTGGCTTTCCTGACCACCACCGTGGTTGTGACGTTCGCGCAGGATACCGCCACCACCAAGACCAAGAAGAGCAAGAAGGGCAAGAAGAGCACGGAAACCACCAAGAAGAGCCTGTACTAAGCCCGGTCCGTACGTGTCAAATTCGGAGAGCCGCGTCTGGCGCTCGGTCGTGCGCGGCTTTCCTGCTCCCCCCTTCGGTTCTCCCCTCCTTCGATATTCATCCTCCAATTTGTAGGATCCTTCGTCTGCCCCAACCGAGGGCGCTAAGCCCGGGCTGGGGCGGTCTTTCGTCAGGTTCCGGAAATGGCGGGGCTGTAACCTTACTCTTTTGCACAACGCCCCTTAACCACGTAGAGAATGCGAAAGATATCGAGTGTTCGGAAGTTCACCGAAGTTGTGCTTGTAGCTCTCTTTTTCGCTGCCGCGGTCTGGGGACAGGCGCAGAGCGCACCCGCGGCGGCCGGCCGGGCGCAAGTTGCCGGAACGGTCACCTCGGTGAATGCCGGGAGCGGGCAACTGGACCTCAAGACGGACACGGGCGCCGCCGTGACCGTCACCACTACCGACCACTCGTTTATCCGGCGCTTGCCGCCCGGCGAAAACGACACCAAGAAGGCCCTGCCGATCGAATTGAAGGATGTGAGCGCGGGCGATCGCGCCGTGGCCATCGGCACGGCTTCCGCCGATCGCAAGGCGATCGAGGCACGCACGATCTACATCATGACCCGGGCCGATGTGGCCCAGGTTCACGAAAAGGAACAGGAAGACTGGCAGAAGCGCGGCACTACCGGAATCGTGGCTTCGATCGACCTGAATGCCAGTTCGTTCACCATCAAAACCGGCGGCAAGACGCTGACGGTCCAACCATCGGCCAGGACGGAATACGAGCGATACGCTCTGGAATCCGCCAAGATGAGCGACGCCAAGCCGGGGACTTTCGATCAAATTAAGATAGGCGACCAGGTGAATGTGCTTGGCGACAAGAACGCGGACGACACGTCGATCGCGGCGGAAAAGGTGGTCTCCGGCTCGTTTCCGCAGCTTGCCGCGACCATCGTTTCCGTGAACGCCAATACAGGCATCCTCACCGTAAAGGATCTGGCCGCCAAGAAGAACAGGTTCATTCGCGTCACGTCCGATACCACTCTGCGCAAGTTGCCGCCCCAACTGGCGGCCATGCTGGCTCGGCGTTACCAGCCCGGCGGGCAGGGCGGCGGCGGTTGGGGTGGCTCGCGCGGCGGCCGTTCGGGCCAGCCGGATATGGCGGGCGGCCCGGCGCGGGGCGGACGCGGCGGCGATCTGAAGCAGATGCTCGACCGGTTGCCGGTAGTGCCGCTTACCGAACTCAAAGCCGGCGACGCAATCATGGTGTCGACTACCGAAGGCACGGATTCCAGTCACTCCACGGCTATCATGTTACTCGCCGGGGTGGAACCTCTTCTCACGGCTTCCCCCTCGTCCACGCGCGACATCATGAGCGGCTGGAATCTCGGCGGTGGGGGCGAAGGCGGCGAGGGCAACTAGCGGCCGCCCGCGCGGCCCGCTTTGGAAACGGTCTAGGGAAATTTCATTCAGGGGAAGCAAAGTGAATTTGCGAAGGCTACAACTGTGGGTTCTCGGTACCGTGCTGGCGGCCGCCGGCGCATGGGCGCAGCAGACCAGCGGCACGGTGAAGGGCGTTCTGATGGACGATTCCGGGGCGGTAATTCCGGCGGCAAAAGTATCGCTGTCGGGCGGCGGCGGCAGCAAGATCGCGCAAACGCAGGCGGATGGCAGCTACACGTTTGCCGGCCTGGCTCCAGGGAGTTATACGGTCAGCGTCGCTTTTCCCGGGTTTAACACCTTCTCCAAAGAGGTGACCGTGAATGCCGGGAGCTCCGTGCAACTCCCCATTCAACTCGCGATCAGCAGCGAAAAGCAGGAGGTCACGGTACAGGAAGAGTCCACCAACACGGTGAGCGTGGAACCGGACAATAACGCCACCGCGCTGGTAATCAAGGGCTCCGACCTGGAAGCCCTGCCGGACGATCCCGACGACCTGTCCGATGCGCTCCAGGCGCTGGCCGGTCCCGGCGCCGGGCCCAACGGCGGCCAGATCTACATCGATGGCTTCAGCGGCGGCCAGTTGCCGCCCAAGGAATCCATCCGCGAAATCCGCATCAACCAGAACCCCTTCTCCGCCGAATTCGACAGGCTCGGCTTCGGCCGCATCGAGATTCTGACCAAGCCCGGCACCGACAAGCTGCGCGGGGCCGTCTCCCTGTTCGACATCGACTCGATATTCGATTCGCGCAATCCGCTGGTCAACAACAAGCCCGATTACTCCAATCGCCAGATCTCCGCCAACCTGGGCAGCGCCATCAACAAGAAGGCGTCCTTCTTTGTCGATTTCAACCGGCGCGACATCGAGAACAATTCGATTGTGGTGGCCGAGTATTTCAGTCCCACCACCCTGACTCAGTCCAATATCAATACCGCCGTACTGACCCCGTCGTCCTTTACCGTCATCTCGCCGCGCATCGACTACGCGCTCTCCGGCAACAACACTTTGACGGTGCGAATGGAAGAGCGCTTCAATTCGCAGGACAACGCCGGTCTGGGGGGCGCCAATCTGCCGGCGCCCTATTCCGAACTGGCGTACAACAGCCAGGGAGACGCCCAGAATGTGATGGTGACGGAGACCTCCGTTCTCAGTGCCAAAGTGGTGAACGAAACGCGCCTGCAATTCACCCGGAACTGGTCGATTTACGACGGCAACCAGATTCCGCAGATCAATGTGGCCGGCGCGTTTGTCACCGGCGGCAACGGGAGGGGGGACCAGCACGATCTTTCCACCCACTACGAGTTGCAGAATTTTACTCAGTTCCTAAGAGGCACTCATACCGTCAAAGCCGGCGTGCGTGTGCGCCGCAACAGCGACCGGAGCAACCAGCCCCAGGGCTTTAACGGGACGTTCACCTTTCTGGGTGGCGTGGAGCCGGCTCTCGATGCCAATAACAACATCGAATACGATTCCAGCGGCAACCCCCTCACCGTGACGCTCACCTCGCTCGAGCAATACGAGCGCCAGTTGATGCTCGCCAACGCGGGTTATAACGAGACTCAGATTCAGGCCTTGGGAGGCGGCCCGTCGCGTTTCAGCATTCAGGCGGGGCAGTCTTATATCAGCCGCGACGTTTGGGACGTGGCTCCCTACGTGCAAGACGATTGGCGCTTCCGGCCGAATCTCACCATCAGCCTCGGGCTGCGTTATGAAACCCAGACCTTGATCGACGATCGCCGCGATTGGGCGCCGCGCATCGGGTTCGCTTGGGCGCCCGGCACTGCCAAGAACAGCCGCCAGAAGACCGTGATCCGAGGCGGTTTCGGCATTTTCTACGACCGCGTCAGCAGCAGCCTGTTCGAGAACGCGGCGCTGAACAACGGCACCGCCCAGGTGGACTATACGGTTTACAATCCGATCTTTTACCCCGTCATTCCATCGCCCTCTTCGTTGAATGCGGGCCAAAACCTCGTCTACCGGGTGGATCCGAATTTGCGCGCCGATTACAGCCTGCAGAGCGCCATCGGCGTCGAACGCCAGTTGCCCCGCAACACCACCATGGCGGTGACTTTTACCAACAACCGCGCGGTTCACATGCAACAGACGATTCCCATCAATACGCCTCTCCCGGGCAGCTTCAATCCGCAGTTGGCGCTGAGCGCCACCAACGGCGTCTTCCCGTACGGCTACGCCGCCGGCAACATATTCGAATATGAGTCCGGAGGCCACCTCAATCAGAAGATCATGATGGTCAATTTCAACACCCGCTTCAGCCCCAGGGTTTCACTGTTCGGAAACTATGCGTTGACCTACGCCAAGGATCTTCCCTCTTCCCCGACCGACCCGTACGACTTCGCGCTCGATTACGGCCGGTCCAACCTGGACCGCCGGAACAACTTCCAGTTGGTCGGCAGCGTTGTCGGACCCAGCATGGTCCGGTTTGCGCCCTTCGTTACCGTGCGCTCCGGCCAGCCCTACGACGTTCTGCTGGGCCAGGACGTGTTCGGCGACACGGAGACCAACGCCCGCGCGGCGTTCGCCTCCAACGCAACCTGCGCCACCGTGGTGCGCTCGGGCAACAACGTGTGCTCGCCTTACGGTACATTCACCAGCTACACCGTGGGCAGTTCCAATACGTTTCCGAATCTGGTCCCGCGAAATTACCTCACCATGCCGGGCCTGGTATCCATTAACCTCCGCATCTATCGCGTATTCGGCTTTGGCCCCGTGCGCGGTAACGCGGCGCAGCCGGGCGGGGGTGGGTTTGGCGGCGGGCGCGGTGGCTATGGCGGCGGTGGCCGCGGCGGTGGCGGTATGCGCATGGGCCCCGGCGGCGGTGGCCGCGGCGGCATGGGGGGCGACACTACCGAGCACCGCTACAACGTTACCCTGTCCGTAAATCTCGAAAACCTGCTGAACCACTTCAACCCCGCCGGTTACCAGGGAACCATCACCAACCCGCTCTTCCTCCAACCGACTTCGGTGAATACCGGTTTCGGCGGCGGCTTTGGCGGGGCCGGGTCGTCAGCCAACAACCGGCGTATCCAGATGGGTCTTCGTTTCACGTTTTGACGTGTTACAGCCATCCTTCGCCGGGTGCGGCGCCAGTCGTGAGGCCAGTGGTTCTTGACCCCGGCCGGCCGGCCCCTCGCGTACAATATCTCCTATGGCGGATGGCGTGCGCTTCGAGTGTCGGAAGGGTTGCACGGCTTGCTGCGAGCAGCCTGGATTCGTGTACTTGACCGAAGACGATCTTCGCCGCGCCGCCGAATTTCTAGGCATGAAGCCCAAGGAGTTTGAGCGGCGATACGTATACCGCACCACCCACAGGCTGCGTTTGCGGGTGCCGGCCGAGGCGCGCTGCCCCTTCCTCGAAGCCGCCGGCTGCTCCATTCACCCGGTCAAGCCCACCCAGTGCCGTATCTTTCCTTTTTGGCCGGAATTGGTGGATAGCCGGCGCGAATGGAAGAAAACCGCGCGATTCTGCCCCGGCATCGACAAGGGCCCGTTGATCCAAATCGCCTCCGCCCAGGCTCAGGCTGCCGAGATGCTTACGGCATATCCGTACGCCTATAACGGCGTGATCAGTATTCAACCAGGGAACGGCTGAGCGCTCTGCGCCGCGAATGTTCCGACTGGTTGACCTGACGGATCGCCAGCACCAGGATGTGCTGCATCTTCCGCAGACGCATTTGCCGCCGGCGCCTTTGCCGCAGATAGACCAACAGAACCACGTCCGCTGCCGCCAGGGTCATCAACAGCATGAAATCTATCCAGTCCATGATTCGATTGCAACATCTTTGAGGAGAACCGCCTAGTCTGCTAAGTAATAGGTAGGGCCTAGAACTACGGCGGGGAATTTCGCTATTTAGTCCTAGCTAGTCTAAGGATTTAGTACTGGAAGATCCTAAATACCAAGGAGAGCGTCAAGGAACCCGCGCGAACGGACGATCAGACTGGGCATGAAGTCGAATACCCAGAATTTGGATTCCCAAGGACTGGGAACCGCCCTTTGCCGCATTCCGGTCTTTCGTCCCATTGCCTTGGAGTTGCTGCGCGTGCTCGACGACGAAAGAACCAGCGTGCTGGACGTGGCCGACCTGGTCAGTTCGGATCCCGCTTTGTGCGCCGAACTCCTGATCACCTCTAATTCGGCGGCCTATGGAACCAAGCGGGCCGTCAATACGGTTGCCAAAGCAATCGCGGTTCTGGGAATCGAAAAAACCAAGGCGATTGCCCTGCGCGCTTCACTCGAAGCCATGCAGCGCACCATCGGCAAGCACCACGCCGTGGAGAACACCTGGGCCCACAGCCGCGCCGCGGGGGTCATCGGCGAATGGCTGGCCCCGTGTTTTCGCTTCCACCCCGACCGGGCTTATATCGCGGGGCTGCTCCACGATATCGGCCGGTTAGGCCTGCTGGCGATCGATTTGGAGCGCTACGGTTCCCTGCTCGAAACGGCGGCCGGGAGCGAGAGCGATCTGCTCGATGCCGAGTGCTCCCTGTTCCGCCTGGATCATTGCGAGGCGGGGTTGTGGCTGACTCGTACCTGGGGATTGCCCGAAGAGATGTGGACGATTTGCTCCAAACACCATTGCGAAAGAGCCCCTCTGGACGATGACGTGCTAACCATCTCCCGGCTCGCCTGCGCCCTGGCGCACGGGCTGGGCTATCGGGCCGCGCCCCATGTTCGATCCCTGGAACTCTCCGAGATCCTGGCCGAGTTGCCGGCCCGGCCGCTGCCGCTCCCGACTTTCCCCGAGTCCATCCTGTGGAATCGCCTGAAGCAGGAGGTGGGCTATGAACCCCGCGAGCCGAATCCCGCCAGCGCAACGGGTGTCAGCCTGGCCGTAAACTGACCACAGGGGACTCTGACGGTCGCTCTGAGTGCCCCCGATCCGTCCAAGATTCTCGTCGTGCTGACGCTCGGAATCGCAGTCTGTACCAGCCTGTTTTCCATGCGCGCCGAATAGAACAATACCGGCCTGGTACCGCCGACGTACGCCCAGGACTTTAGTCCTTTCGTCATTTGCGTCATGCTCAATTCAGTTATGGAACAGTGTGAGGTTTGCCGGCTGATCGAGGCACAGTATCGCAGGGCCAAGGAGAATGCCTTGGAAGCCAAGCGCCAACTGCAGCGGGCTACCACCGCCGCACAAGCCGAATGCGCGGCCGCCTGGTTGCGGCGGGCCGAAGAGCACTGGCTGGAGGCGATTAACGAGCTGCTCGCGACGCCGCGTAGCTGTGCGTGCGAGCTGCCCGAGCTGGCCGATATTTTTGCCGACTACCGGGCCGTCGAAGCCGCCGGCACGGATCCCCAACCGGTGTCCGCTTATATTCAGTAGAATGAGTGTGACCGGCCTCCCGCCCTGGACAGGCCTGTGACCCATGACGTCGACCACGGTATCCGGGTGTTTGCTGCCCCCGCCGCCCGCGGCGCAGCGCACCTGCGTCATCGGCGCCGGAGCCGCCGGCATCGCCACCGCCTGTGCGCTCAGCCGTGCCGGCATGGCTTTCGATTGGTTTGAAGCCGGCTCCGCGCCGGGGGGCCTGTGGCGCTACAACAACGATAGCGGCAAATCGGCCGTTTACGAGTCGCTCAAAACCAACACCTCGGCTCCGAACATGCGCCTCTTCGGGTACCAGGCGCCCGAGTTGGGGAACGACTACCTCAGCCCCTCCAGCGTCGTCCGCTACCTGGAGTCTTTCCTCGATTTCGCCGGTCTGACGCCGCGCCTTCGCCTTTCGACGGCGATCGAGAACGTGGAGCCGCTCGCCTCGGGAGGCTTTCGCGTCACCGTGCAGCCGCGCCAGGAAGCCGGATTTGTCGCCTTCTACAACCATGTGGTGGTGGCCAATGGGCGCAACTGGGATCCGGTCGTTCCTCAGCTCCCCGGTGAATTCCACGGCCGGACGCTGCACGCCCTCTACTACAAGACACCCGCTATCCTTGCCGGGAAACGCGTGGTGGTAGCCGGATTCGGCAACACCGGAGCGGATATTGCCGTGGACGCCGCCGCCGCGGCCGGCAGCGTGATTCTCTCGACCCGCGCCGGTGGGCACCTTTCCCATCGCTATCGTGGCGGCGTTCCCGCCGATCGCGAAACCGGCGGCTCGGGTCCGGGCAAGCTCCTGCGGGACTGGGCCCGTCTGCTGCCCCGGCCCATCCGCAACTGGCTCGCCGCGCGGCGCCTGCCCCAACGCGGCCTCTCTCCCAAAGTCGTTGCCGCGCTCGAAGCCGGCGCCAGGTTCCGGGCCAAGCCGCCCATCATCAACGACCGCATCGCCCCCCTGATCGATGCCGATCTCATCCAGGTGCGTCCCGGCATCCGCGCCTTCGAAGGCCGCGTGGTCCGCTTCGAAGACGGTTCCACCGCCGAAGCCGACATCGTGATCTGGGCCACCGGCTATCGCACTTCGTTTCCGTTCTTCTCCCAGGCCATGGCCGAATCGAACGGCCACTTTCGCGACCGCTACCTCCGCGTGGCGGCGCCCCATCAGCCGGGCCTCTATTTCGTCGGTCACGCGGCCGTAATCGGCCCCGTATTTCCCGTGCTCGAAGCCCAAGCCCGCCTCGTCGCGGCGTGGATCGCCGGAACCACCCCCCTGCCCGCGCCCCGCAAACTCCTCGCCCGCGCCCAACGCCAGTCGGAACGCGCCCGTAAGACCTGGCCCACAGTCTCGCGCGCCGAAGATACCGTGGAAACCTACCCCTATCTGCGCCAACTGCGGCGAGCCGGTGGGGCAGGGCTTTAGCTTGCCTTGAATTCACGAAGCGCGAGAGAGAACCTGAGCGCTTGGTGGATCGCATCGTACCCATCGCGGCCCGGAACTGCCCGTGAACGGTGTCCCACGGGTGTAGTCCGTTCCGCACCGTCAACTTCCCCGAACAGGACTTGGGTCCCGCGTCAGCCGGCGCACATCCGCAGGTTAGGCGTTTTCCGTTCTTGTGGCCCCGATCGCTCTACGCTGCGCGACAAGGGAGGAGCAAACATACAAGACCGGACTTATGGCTCAGGCCTTGACGTGCGACCGGAGTCGCAGTAATATGTGACTATAGTCGCACTGGCGGAGACGGCACGATGAAAAGACCAAAAACAATTCCCGAGCGATTAGGGGGCCGCGAACGCGAGATGATCGACGCGATCTTTGCGTTGGGGAACCGTGCGTCGGCGGAGGAAGTCCGCGCTCGCCTGATCAATCCGCCCGGCGATTCATCGGTTCGGGTGATGCTCGCGAGGCTGGAAAAGAAGGGCTTTCTGAAGCACCAGCAGGAAGGTCTCCGCTACCGGTACTCAGTCACAGCCTCGCCGAGCGTCGCAAAACGCACGGCCCTGCAACGATACCTGCGGACCTTCTTCGGCGGCTCGCGGCAAGAGATGTTGACGGCTCTGATCACTGAGTCGCCATGGACTGACGACGAACTCGACGCGCTGAACGCTGAGATCGACCGCGTTCGCAATGAAAGGAAGAAACAATGTTGACGCACATCGTCAACGGAGTAGTGCTTCTGCTGAGCAGTTCGCTTGCCAGCTCGATCGTTGCCAAGGCCACCCTCATCACCATGCTGGGTCTCATCGGAGTTTGGCTGGCGCGCGGATGCCGCGCCGCGGTCCGCCATGCGGTGCTGGCTGCGTCGTTCGGCGTGCTGCTGGCGTTGCCGATCGCATCGGTCCTCGTCCCACCGGTCCGAATTGCAGTGCCAGCCGAGGCGCGGGAATGGACGGTGCCTCTTTTGACGAAAGCCATCGACGCGACTCAACCCAGCGCATCCTCGGGCGTAAACGTTGCGCCAATGTCTGCAATTGCGCGATGGTCGGGGCCTTCGCTGTCTGCCTTGTTCCTCGGGGGATGGCTCGCTGGAGCGGCACTTTTCCTGCTGCGGATGATCATGGGCTTTCGGCAAGTTCAGTCACTGCGGCGATTCGGCCTTCCGTGGCTCCACGGGCGGTCACTCGTCGAACGGCTGGCGCTGGATGCCGGTATTCACCGGAGCGTCGAGGTACTGCTGCACGAGTCGCTGCCGGCGCCAGTGACCTGCGGCGTCGTTCATCCGGCTATCGTGCTTCCTCCCGACGTACAGAACTGGGACTGCGACAATCTGAAGCGCGCGATCATACACGAACTCGAACATGTGCGCCGCTGCGACTGGATGAGCCATTGCCTTGCGCGAATTGTGTGTGCTGTTTACTGGTTCCATCCCCTGGTGTGGATTGCGTGGCGTCGACTCGTGCTCGAAGCGGAGCGGTCCTGCGACGACGCAGTGCTGGGGCGTTCGGAAGCGACCGCCTACGCCGATCAACTCGTCGAATTGGCCCAGCGAATGTCTGCGGCCGGCAAATCGCCAGCCTTGGCGATGGTGAACGGGTCCGATTTATCGGCGCGTGTTGGCTCGGTACTGAACGGGCGGCAGTCGCACGGCCCGGCCGGTGCGTTTCTTGCAGCGTTCGCATGCGCTGTCGCGGCGGTGGTGGCCCTGGCAATATCGCCCCTCAGAATGGCTGCCGCCCCGCAGCCCGCTCCCGCTCACCGCCAGGTGCGCCCCGGATTCGAAGTTGCATCCGTCAGGCTCAATACGAGTGGTAGCGATAAGGCATATGTTCAGGCCCATCCGGGCAGACTCGAGGTGACGAACGTGGCCCTGCGGCGTCTCATACTCTCGGCTTACGGCGGTCAGGACAATCAAATCTCAGGAGATCCGGCCTGGGCTGGTTCCGACCACTACGACATTCAGGCCAAAGCGGAGGGCAACCCATCGGTAGACCAGATGGAGGGTCCGATGCTTCAGGTGCTTCTTGAAGAACGTTTCAAGTTGTTGCTCCATCGCGAGACTCGGCAGCTTGCTGTCTACAAGCTGTCCGTCGGAAAGAGTGGGGCGAAATTGCAGGCCTCGCAGGAAGGCAGATGTACTCCCTACGTCACGGATGCGCCGCCCCCAACAACCAAACCGGGAGAGCCTCGCCCGATTTTTTGTGGTTTTCAACGCACACCAGTGGAGGGATTGAACCGTTCACTCGACGGGAAGGGGGTAACCATGGCGGAACTGGCCAAGACTCTCTCACGAACCTACGTCTCGATGCTTGGGAGAAATGTTATCGACGGGACCGGATTGACCGGGGTATTTGATTTACATTTGACATGGGCTATGGATTCGGCCGGTGCTCTTACTGGTGCCATCGACAACGCCCCAGACCTGGCGGGTCCGTCTCTCTTCACTGCTTTACAAGAACAACTCGGGCTAAAGCTTGAATCGACCAAAGATCCCGTTGAAGTCCTCGTCATCGATCACGTCGAGAAGCCGTCGGAAAACTGATGCGGCAATACACGAGAACCAGCAATGTCGGGGCCGTCGCAACCCGCTCACTCTCTGCAAATGCCGCGGCTGCTGCGGCGAATGAACGCAACCAGGTGGAGCGTTTCCGGGGTGGGCGCTTCGGACTCGATACGGGCCAGGGCTTCTTCCAGCTTGAGGCCGGCGCGGTAGAGCAGGCGGTAGGCCTGTTTGATCGGAGCCACCTGAGACGCCTTGAAGCCGGCGCGCTTCAGCCCGACCAGGTTCAGGCCCTTGGCTTGAATGTCGTGGCCGGCGTACAGAAAGAACGGCGGCGCATCCAGATTGACGCGCGTATTGCCGCCGATCATCGCCAGGCGGCCGATTTTGGAGAACTGGTGTACCACCACGCCGCCCGAAATGAACGCCTGGTCCTCCACCTGCACATGGCCCGCGATCAGGGCGCAACTGGCGATCACGGCGCGGCTGCCGATGCGGCAATTGTGGGCGATGTGGCCGGACGTCATGATGTAGTTTTCGTCGCCGATCTCGGTAACCGATTCCGGCTCCGTGCCGCGCGAAATGGTGTAGTGCTCGCGGATTTTGTTGCCATTGCCAATGCGGAGGTAGCTGCGCTGGCCGGTAAAGCTTTTGTCGAGCGGGTCGGTGCCCAGCACCGTGCCGGCGGAAATTTCGTTCCGCTCCCCGAGCGTCGTCCAGCGCTTCACGTAGACGTACGGTTCCAGCACGCAGCCGGCGCCGATCGAAACATCGCCTTCGATGACGCAGTATTCGCCGATGTGGACTCCGGGTCCCACCACGGCCTCAGGATGAATTCGCGCGGTCGGCGCCGCCACCACGGAGGGGTCGATGGCCATGAACTTGTATCATAAGGCATGCGGGTTCGCGAATTGGCGGAGTGGCTGGGCGCCACCTTCGAGGGCGACGGCGAAAAGGAATTGACCGGCGTCGGCCCGCTGGAAACGGCGGGTTCGAGCGAAGTGGCTTTCGTGGGAAACCGGAAAGCCGTGGAGGCGGCGAAAGCTTCGGCGGCGGGCTGCCTGATCGTGCCCATGGAGTGGCCGGAGGATTATCGCACCGTGATCCGCGCGCCGGAGCCGCGCACGGCGTTTGCGCGCGCGGTAAGCCGCTTTCATCCCACTACTGAACTCGCGCCCGGCATTCATCCCACCGCGGTGATCGGCAAGGACGTCTCCCTAGGAGCGCTCAGCTTTGTCGGGCCGCACGCGGTCGTCGCCGACGGCGCGCGTATCGGCGTCAGCGCCAGCATCGGGGCGGGCTGCTATGTCGGCAAGCGGGTCGTGATTGGGGACGGTTCCCGGCTGTCTCCCAACGTGACGATTTACGACAACGTGGACATCGGCCGAAACGTGATCGTCCATGCGGGCGCGGTGATCGGCGCCGACGGCTTCGGTTTCGTGGAAACCAACGGCCGTTGGGAGAAATTTCCCCAGGTCGGACGCGTCGAGCTCGGCGATTCCGTCGAAATCGGGGCCAATAGCTGCGTGGACCGGGCGGCGCTGGGCGTGACCTCGATCGGCGAGGGCACCAAGCTGGACAACCTGGTGCACGTGGCGCATAACTGCCGCATCGGACGCCACGTGGTGGTGGCGGCGCAGACCGGGTTTTCGGGCGGGGTGATCGTGGAAGACTACGCCGTGATCGGGGGCCAGGTCGGTATCGGCGACAAGGCGCGGATCGAATCGCGCGCCGTGCTGGGTTCCGGTTGCGGCGTGCTGACCTCGAAGATCGTGCGCGGCGGGCAGACCGTGTGGGGAACGCCGGCGCGCCCGTTGCGCGAACATTTGGAGCAGCTCGCCAACCTGGCGCGGCTGCCGGACCTGCGCCGCGAAGTGAAAGAACTGCGCCGCCGGATCGCGGCGCTGGAGCGCAAGTAGGACAGGCGCTAGGCGGGATTCCGGCCTCCTGGTGGCGCCGAGAATCGGCTGACCACCCGTAGCGCCGGCGCGCTCGAACGATCCGCTTGCCCTTATCGCTCCGCTTCCTTCCCGATCCGCTCCAGCATCTCCGGGATTTCGAATACCGCGCGGTTGTGCTGGCGCCCGGTGGCGGCGCGATACCGGGTGTACGCTTCCGGCGCCAGCATCCCGTCCACGGCTTCGCCAATCCCGCGGAAGTTCTCGAGCACCGCGCCGACGCCCTGTTCCCGCACCCAATCGGCGTTGTAGCGTTCCTGCGGCAGAGTCCAGGCGTTGCGTTCCACAATTACGGGAAGCTGCATGGCGACGGCCTCGCTGATGCTGCCGGGACCGGGCTTGCCGATAAAGTAGTCGGCAAGCTGCATGTAGCGCGGAATCTCCTGGGTGAAACCCTCCACGAACAGGGCTGCCGGGTGCGGCATCGCGCGCAGCCTGTCGCGCAGGCGGCTGTTATGGCCGCAAATCAAAATCAACTGGCGCGCCGCGAGGCGCGCCGCGATTTCGCGCATCGCCGTCGAGCCCTGCCCGCCGAACAGCACCAACCCGACCGGCCGATCCGGATCGAAGCCGAGCGCCCTCCGCGCCCGGGCGCGCTCCTCGGCCGTCAGCGGAGCGGCGTCGTAAAATCGCGGGTGCAGGATCATGCCGGAAGCGCGCAGCACTTTGCCCGGCGCGTGGCCCAGGGCCAGCGCCTGCGCCACCGCCTTCGCCGAACCGCAGATGAAATACTGCTCCTGGAGCCCGCCGGCGAACGGTTCGATCCAGAAGTGCGGCGGGTAATCGGCGATGTCGGTAAGCACCGTCACCAGGGGCGTCCCT
This sequence comes from Bryobacteraceae bacterium, assembly GCA_052325345.1. GTDB lineage: Bacteria > Acidobacteriota > Terriglobia > Bryobacterales > Bryobacteraceae > JBEKYD01. The sequence goes on along the minus strand of JBKQVG010000016.1, from coordinate 11,465 downwards.
GGCAGGGCGCGGCGCAGGCTCTGGCACAGGGCGCGATTGAAGTTGGGAATGAGCGAGACCACCATGTCCGGCCGGCTGCGGCGCCAGTATTCTTCCAGCAGGCCCACCTGGCGCCGGTGAAACAGCCGGATGACGGCGTGCATCCCCACCGTCAGTTCGGCCGCGCCCAGAGTCCAACCCTTTTTCAACATCAAATTGTAAACGTCCTGTAACCGCAGACCGGTGAGCTTGCGGAAGACGTCGATTTCGTCCAGCAACTCCTGCAGATTCATAAGCCGAACGTCCAGCGGCCGCCCCTGGCGGCGAATCGCTTCCCGGAGCGCGTGGGCGGCCGCGCGATGGCCGCCGCCGGCGTCGAAAAACACGAAGTCCAGGCGGATCATTCAGTTTCGATTGTGCCATGACGCACCGCGCCCGTCCCCGAAAACAGAATGATTAACCTATGTTTTTCCCGTCCGTCACCCAACTGTAGCCGTTCCGGGGCTACAAATAAGCATGCGCTGCGACCTGCACGTGCACACTCGGCACTCTGGCATGTGCGGCGTGCCGTTGCTCGGAGCGGTGTGCCGCGAGAGCTACAACGACCCTCACGCGGTCTACGAAAAGCTCAAGCGGCTCGGCATGGACCTGGTGACCATTACCGACCACGATTCCATCGGCGCGGTGGACGCTCTCCGCTCGCGGCCGGATTTCTTCTTGAGCGAGGAAGTCACCTGCAAGCTGCCCGCCGGCACCGAATTGCACGTGGGCGTGTATGACATCACCGAGCGCGACCATATCGAGCTGGAACGCCGGCGCAAAGATTTCGAATCGCTGGCGGCGTACCTGGACGAGCGCGGTCTGTTCTATAGCGCCAACCACGTCTTTTCAAGCCTGACCGGCCGCCGCGCGCTGCAGGATTTCGAGCTGTTCGCCACCGCATTTCCTGCCATCGAGACCCGCAACGGCCACATGCTGGCTTGCGCCAACGCGAGCGCCGCCCTGCTGGCCGATTGGTCGGCCCGGGCGGAGGTGGGCGGCAGCGACGCGCATGCCATGCGGTCGGTGGGTTGTGCGTATACCGTGGTGCCGGGGGCGCGCGACAAGCGCGAATACCTGGAAGGCCTGCGGCGCGGCCGGGGGCGCGTGCGCGGCCAGGTGGGCGGCGTCTGGAAACTCACCCGCGATGTGCTCGCGATCGGCCGCAACATGGTGCGGGAAAACCCCTGGACGCTGCCGCTGGCCGCGTTGGGAGTTGCGGTTCCCGCCGTGATTCTTGCAAACTATATAGTAGAGAACGTGTTCGCGCGCTGGTGGATGGCGCAATGCCGCCGGGCGTGGACGCTGGGGAGCTGGAAAACCAACGCCGGCGGGGCCGTTCCCGTGGCCCAGGTGCTGTCGTGACGCTTCCCCAAAGCATGCTGAGTTTTATCTCGCATCGCGACCATAGCCTGATGCGCCGCGTCAACCGCTGGCCGGCGCCCCGCTGGATCCGCGTGTGGATGATCTGCGCCACTCGCGGCGGCGATGGATGGTTGTGGTACGCCCTCGGGTGCGTCATCCTGCTGTTCGGCGGCGCGGAACGGTACCGCGCCACCGGCGCGGCCGCGCTGGCGGCCGGCGTGGGCATCGCCGTCTTCCTCAGGATCAAGAAGGCCACCGGCCGCAAACGCCCCCTGGAGCCCCATTGCTGGGCTACCCTGCTGCCGCCGGACCAGTTCTCGTTTCCCTCCGGCCATACCATCACCGCCTTTGCCGTGGCGGCGTCGCTGGCGCACTTCTATCCCGATCTGCTGGTGGGCTTGTTGTTCTGCGCTCTCAGCGTGGCGGCGTCGCGCATTCTGCTCGGCATGCACTTCCTCAGCGACGTAATTGCCGGCGCGGCGATCGGCGTCCTGCTGGCTTACGGCTCGACCAGCCTTGTGCATTTGCTGTAGAAGTAGCCGATCCCTGAAAGCCCTAGCCCGCGCTTCCGGCCGGCCGCCGTTTCAGCGAAAGCTCGAACTGGATACCCTCCGTCTTTTGTACCGCGGTGAGGATGCTCGAAAGGTTCGCGGCCGAAGGGCTGACCCGACGATACGCTGCGTCATGCCGCGAGTCAGAGCCGCGACCGTAAGGGAGCGGTTGGCACGGTTATTACGTAACGCGCCCCTTATTGTTTCACTTCGGCTTCGATGGCTTCCAGTTCTTTGCCGGCTTCGGACCATTTGCCTTGGGCGGCGAGCTCGTTGTAGCGGCGGAGATGTTCGCGGATGCGCGCCAGCCTGGCATCGGCGGCGGGCGCGGCGGGCGCGGCGGTGGTGGCCGGCGCCGGTGTGCCGGGTGCGGCGGTTTGTGGCGCCGGTTGCGGCGAGCCGGCCGCGAGTTGAGCCAGGGCCTCATCGTACGTATCGGCGTAGATCAGGCGGTTGCCTACGGCCAGCACTACCTTTTTCAATTGCGGCATGCGGGCTTCGGTGGCCTGGATATAAATGGGATCCACGTAGAGGAACGTATCGCCCACCGGCAGCACCAGGGTCTGGCCGCGGAGCACTTGCGAACCCTGCTGGTTCCACAAGGTCAGGTCCTTCGAGATGGTCTGGTCCTGATTGATGCGGGCGGCGATCTGCATGGGGCCGAAGATCAGCTCCTGTTTGGAGAGTTGCAGCACTACCACCTCGCCAAGGTGGGCCCCGTCGCAGCGTGCGGCCATCAGGCCGATCAGGTTGTCCTTGTTGCGCGGCGTGAAAGGGTACAGCAGCAGGAACTCGGCCTTGGTCTCGCCGGGCAGGGTGGCCACCACGTAGGTGGGCGACTCGGTTTCCGCGCCCTCGGACTGGCCGGTGACTTTGCGGGCCAGGTCCCAGAGATCCTCCTTGTTATAGAAGGACTGGGGATCGAGCATGTGATACGTCCGGTAGATCTCGGCCTGGGTGCGGAACAGGGTTTCCGGGTAGCGGGCATGGGCGCGCAGATCGGGAGGCATTTCCGAAGCCGGGTGGAACAGGGAAGGAAAGAGGTGCTGGTAGGCGTCGACGATGGGGTCGTTGGGGTCGAAGATATAGAGGCGGGTTTCGCCGTCGTAGGCGTCCACGGTGGCCTTCACCGCGTTGCGCATGTAATTCACCCGGCCGATGTCGGGCACATCCACCGAGCGCGAAGCCGGGTGCGCATCGCTGGTGGTATATCCGTCCACCATCCACACCAGGCGGCCGGCATCGGTAATCACCAGGTAGGGGTCCGGGTCCCAATCGAGAAAGCCCGCCAGGGTCTGCAGGCGGTCGCGCACCTTGCGCCGGACCATCATGCGGCTGGAAGGGGTGAAGTAATCGGTGAGCAGGAAATTGGGCTCGCCCTCGCTAATGGCCGCGGCGGCGCGCATGAAGAACGAGGAAATGGGAAAGCCGCCCTTGCCTTGGTAGCGCGTGCGCACATTGTCGTTTCCGGAGGGATAGTCGAACTCTTCCTGGGCGGTGTCGACGAACACGGGCTCGTGCGTGATTTCGCCGTAGTAGATCTCCGGGCGGGTGAGCTTGAGGCTGGGGGTGTGTACCCGCGGGGGAGCGTCTTCGATGAGCAGTACGGGCAACCCATCGGGGGTAATTTGGCTGGCGAGAGCCAGCACCACGCCGTAGCCGTGGGTGTAAATCAGGTCCGGATTGATCCAACTGGAGCGCGCGTTGGGGAGCAGGTTGATATCCAGCTCGCGGGCGGCCAGCAGGACCTGGCGGTACTGCGCTTCCAGAGTATAGCGGTCCACGTCGGGCGAGTGGAAGGCGTAATAGGGCCGCAGCGCCTGGATCTGGGTGATGGTATCGTGAAAGGCGCGCCAGTCCCAGAGGCGGACGTTATCGAGAGTCGGCTTGTTGCCGGCGACATCGATGGGCGCTTCGGGGCGGGCGTGGAATTCGATCTCGTGGAGCTGTTTTTCGAGCCCGAACGCGCTGCGCGTGGCGTGGATGTGGGTCTGGATATACGGCCGTTCGAGCGAGATTTCGTTGGGCGCGACATAGAGCGCCGCCACCGCGCGGGGAACCAGAAACTCGACCACCAGCGCCAGGGCCATGGCGGCGGCCAGCTTCCAGCGCCGCAACCACACGAGCACGGCCGCGGCGAGGCTGGCGGCGACCAGCAGCCACTGGAGCGGGATGCCGATGTTCTGGTCCACCCAATCCACCCCCACCAGGAAGCTGCCGTGTTCGTTGTAGACCATCTGGTAGCGGCCGAAGTAAAACTTTACCGCCATGGAGAGAAGCAGCACCACGGCGGCGCCGCGCAGGAATCCCGATTCCAGGCCGCCCTCGAGGCGCCACACGTTGGGGTCGATCTGCTGGTTCTCGCGGCCCAGCGGAAAACTGCGGCGGAGCTGCCAGCCGCGCGCGCCCAGCCAATAAATGAGGATGGCGAAGATGGCCACCCCCAACACGTAGCCGCGCAGCATATCGTAGAAGGGCAGATCGAAGAGGTAAAACGAGAGCGGCTTGGCAAAAATGGCGTCGTGCCAGGCGGTAGTCGAAGCCAGGCCGCGGCCGCCGGCGTAACGGATCACGGTCCAGTTATCGATGGCGGCGGCGGCGATGAGGTAAGCCACTCCCAGCAGCAGGAGGGTGGCGATGCGGGCGTACAGCTTGTGCTCGCTCAGGCCGGTGCCGGCAAACTTGAGCGCCCTGGCGTGCGCCACCCATAGAACCGCGAAGCCCAGCAGGGTAGCCGCTGCCACCGGCGCCACGCCGTAGGTGAGCAGCGCGAGCCAGGTATCCAGTTGGCCGAGTTCCTTCCACCAGGCGATTTCGATGGCGTAGGAAGCGATGGTGCGGGCGGCCACTGCCAGGACTCCCAGCGCGACCGCTACCGAGATGAGCACGACACGCAACGTGTTGCCGCGCCTTCCTTCTATGGCATACAAGGACATAGCCCCAAGGGTAGCACCGGGCGCGGCGGGTGGCAGCGCGGAAATTGCCGCCGGAAAGTCCGCCTCCGAAGCGGGAGCAAGCGATCTTAGACCCTTAGGACGCGTTACGTAATGACCGCGCCAACCGTTCCCTTACGGTCGCAGCTCTGACTCGCGGCATGACGTACCGTATCGTTGAGTCGGAGCCGCGACCGTAAGGGAGCGGTTGCTCGTGATTGGATGGTTATTTCGTGGCAGCTCCTTAAAGATCCGGGTAAACCATGTCCGGGTTCCCAGGGTTGTCGGGGCGTTCCCATGGCTTACGCCAATGGAAGTATGCGCAAGCGTGCCCCGCGCGGCCCGAAACGCCGCGGTGACGCCTTGCTACACCGAAGTTCCACTTCGGGCTAGAATAACGACGTGGCGGAATGGCGAAATTGGTAGACGCAGCGGCCTTAAAAGCCGCTCCTCGGCAACGAGGGTGTGGATTCGAGTTCCACTTCCGCCACCAAACCTTAAACTATCCCTCGCAGCTTCACCGCTCCTTTGTCGGCCCCCGCTTCGAGGGCCAACGGCGTTGCCGCTTTTGAAATGTCGCCGCCGTCGATGGTAATGCCCCGGCTTTGGGCGCCCTCCACCTGGAGGAATACCGCGGCCGGTGTCAGGACGCGCGGCGCGGTCACCAGCGCATCCTGGGTTTCGACGAACCGCAACACCGATTTCGCCTCGGTGTTGCCTTGCGCGCTCAGGCCGCCAATGGCCACGTCGGCGGCGTGATCGAGCACCACCGCCGGTCGAAGATCGGGCTTGACCACGTCGAAGCGCACGTTGTTGAGGGTTAGCCCGCGGACGTTACGGGCAAACAGACCGTAAGCGGGCGGCGTGCCGATCTCGAAATATTCGCCTGCAACTTGGGGAACCTCGCGCCGCGCCTCTTCGGCCGTGCCGCCCCCGCCATAGGTGACGTGCACGTCGTGGAACGAGATATCCTCCAGCAAAGCGTCGCCAATGCCGTTGAGCACGATGCATTGCCTGGTCTCGCCCGGACGGTAATTGGCCGGGAAAGCGATATCGGCGAACTGGCCGCCCTCGGAAACCACGCTGGCCCGAATCCCCTCGAAGGCGATATTCCGCAGGAATCCCTTTTGCGGCGCTTGGGCGGGGGTGGCATTGCGGCGCGCGCGGTTGCTCCGGTTGATGGAAATCGGCCCCGTCACGTCCTGCAGCACGAGGTTCGAAAACAGAAGATTCCGCACCTGGGATTCCGCCCCGAACTGCATCTTGATGGGGCAGCCGTAGGTTTCATAAATGACGCAGTTGGAAATCGTGACGTTTTCCGGGTTTCCGCCGCCGAACCGGAAAACCGACCATCGCGTGCTGAAGGTGCTGTTGGCCACCGTCACGAACTTGCAACTGCCGAACAGCGCGCAGGCGTCGTCCTGCGACTGCACGTCGCAGTTGTCGACGTGGACGTATTCGCTGCTGATGAAGTGAAACCCGTCGTTGTTGCCGTTGACGCGGTTGTGAATGCGAATCCCGTCCATCCACACGTAGCTGCTTTCGATGACGCGAATGGAATGAAAGGCGCTGGCAACCAGCGTAATGTCGCGAACCCTGAGATTCTTCGAGCGGTAAAAAAGGAGGTGATACGGACGCGCGGCGCCGCCGCGCCCGGATGGCGGTGGAACGCCCCGGCTGGGGCTGCGGAATTGGGCGCCCTGCCCATCGATGGCGCCCGGCCCTTCGATGGTGACGTTGTCGGCATTGACGCCGAAAATCAAGCCTACGTTGCCATCTTCGAGGGTAGTGTCGCCGTGAAGCGGAATCGCGTCCGCGGCGTAATACTGCTTGCCATCGGCGCTGCCGAGGAGCTTGCCCTGCGCCGCGATATGCAGGGTGACGTTGCTCTTCATTTCGATGGTGCCGATCGCAAACACCCCGGCGGGCACCAGAACCGTTCCGCCCCGGTCTTTATAGCAAGCGTCGATGGCCGCCTGCACGGCCTGGGTGTCGAGCGTCTTGCCGTCGCCTTTGGCGCCGAAGTCGGCGATATTATAGACGCGCACGCCAAGGGCGGCGCCGGCGCTGGCCGCCGGTTGCGCCGCCGCCAGGCCTGAAGTGACCGACGCCGCCGAAGCCAGTCCCAGCCAGCGGCGTCTGGATGTGGAGTCGTTGCAGTCGGTCATAGTCGATCCTCATTGGTTTTGCGAGCCGAGGAGTGCGCAATCCCATTCAGTTTTCGCAACAGCGGGATTCCGCACAAATGGTGGGGCGGACCCCCTGGTCCGCGCGGGTCCCCCAGGACCCGCTCTTCACCCGAAGAATGAGGCGCTTGCCAAACGCGACAAGTTTGCCAGGGGGCCGGCTGCGGACCCGAGGCTCCGCCCCACCATTTGTACCGTCGTCGTACGCTGCCGTAACTGCGAAACCGAGTACTTAGTAACATCGATCCTGCGCCTAGCGCGCGGGCGCCGTCACCCGGCCCTGCAATTGGATGTCGCGCGAAGACGACCCGACCAGGATCCGATACGTGCCGGGAGCGACCTTCCAGCCGTGCGCGGCCGTGTCCCAGTGCGCGAGCGAACGTGCGTCAATCGTCAGGTGGACCCGCCTGGATTGCCCCGGCCGCAGATCCACCTTCTGGAATCCAGCCAGTTCCTTCGGGGGTTCCGGAACCGCGCTGGAAGCGGGCTTGCCGATGTACAACTGGGCCACTTCCGCGCCGGCCCGCTTGCCCGTGTTGGCGATATCGAATTCCACCGTCAATGTTTCCGCCGGCTTGTCCGGCGAGAATTGCGGAGAGGAGACGGATAATTTGCCAAACCGGAACGTGGTGTAGGAAAGGCCATAGCCGAACGGGAACAGCGGTTCAATCGATTGGGCATCGTACCAGCGGTAGCCGACGAAGATGCCTTCCGTATAATGCGCCACCCGGTCATAGCCGTCCACCTTCGCCTCGCCGGGATACTGCTCGGGCGTGCGGATCGGCGTATCGGACAGGCTCTTGGGGAAGGTGAGCGGGAGCTTGCCGGAGGGGTTGACGTCGCCGAACAGGACGCCCGCAACCGCGTTGCCGTCTTCTTCGCCGGGATACCAGGCTTCGAGAACGGCCGGCACTCTGTCCAGCCACGGCATCAGAACAGCCGAGCCGCTTTTGAGAACCACCACGGTGCGCGGATTGGCGGCGGCAACCGCGGTGACGAGTTGGTCCTGGTTTCCGCTCAGCGCCAGGCTGTGGTCGTGCCCTTCGGTCTCATGGTCGCCTACCATGACGATGGCGACATCGGCCGCCTTGGCCGCCTCGGCTGCCCTCGCCAGGTCGCTGCCATCGGCGAGCTGGACGGCCACCTTGGCGCCTGCCCGGCCCTTCAGCCCTTCGATGGGAGTAACGCTGTAGATGGCGTGGACCTGCGAACTGCCCCCGCCCCCGGTGGACGCTGCCACGGCGTATGGTCCGATGAGCGCGATCGAGTGCAGCGCGTCTGCATGGAGCGGGAGCATTCCGCCCTGGTTCTTCAGGAGCACCATGCCCTGTTCGGCCATCCGCCGCGCCTCCATGCCGTCCTGTTTCTCCGGAATCGGCTGCAGCGTGGCGGGCTTGTCGTACACGCCCAACTCCATCATGGTGCGGAAGCGCCGGATCAACATGTCGTCCACCACGGACATGGGCAGCTTGCCCGATTCGATGGCAGGCTTCAGGTCCTTGGCGGCAAACAGCCCTTCTTCCCCGCGCAGCGCGTCCACGTCCAGCCCGGCCAGTGCGGCCGCTATGGCGTGATGAACGGCGAGGTAATCCGGGGTGACGAAGCCCTCAAAGCCCCAACTTTGCCGCAGGACCTGCCGCAGCAGAAACTCGTTTTCGCAGCTATAGGCGCCGTTCACGGCCGGGTACGCGCACATCACCGAGCCGGGGCGAGCTTCCTTGACGGAAGCTTCAAAGGCCGGCAGGTAGATCTCCCGCAGGGCGCGCTCGCCGATCGCCTCGTTCATGTTGTGCCGGCCTTCTTCCTGGTTGTTGGCGTCGTAGTGTTTGACATTGGCGATGACGTGTTCGCCCTGAATGCCTTTGATGTTGGCTACGGAGATGCGGCCGGCCAGGTAAGGATCTTCACCAAACGCCTCGAAGGTGCGGCCGTTCCGGAGCACGCGCGCAATGTTGATGTCGGGCGCTTCGAGCAGGTCGTTGGCCAGGTCTCTGGCCTCCACGCCCAGTATCTTGCCGTAGAGCAGCGCCAGTTCCGGGTCCCAGGTTGCCGCCAGCGAGATGGGGGCGGACAGCGCCGTGGCCGGCCCCTCGTGTCCCGGACCGCCGTTGCACACGCCGGCCGGGCCGTTGGTGATGCGGAGAGGTGGAACCCCAAGCCGGGGGACACCGGCGACCATGCGCGCTTCGGTGGGGGTGCGGGTGACGCCGCGCAGTTCCTGAAGCTTCTCATCGAGCGTCATGCGGCCGACGATGGCCCGCGCCCGTTGGTCCGGGCTTTGAGCCGGCAGGGCCCATGGACCGGCCAAGAGCAACGCGGCTAGGCCGGAGAATGTCAAAATGCGGAATGTCCTCATCATGAAGTCAAGGTTCACTGGACATTCAGTTTAACGCTAAACACAGACAAATGGTGGCGCTGGCTTCAGACCGCGGCGAGCCGTGGCCATCGAAGCTAGTGTAGCGTCCAATGAATAACCGGCCAGACCATGTCTTACAGTCCGTCGGATTCTTTTCCTGCCGCAAAGACCTTCTCGTGGAGCGGACTCTTAGTCTGCCACGCCGGGACTCCTCCCGGCGCTTTTGGTTGCGGCTACGCTGCTCCGTGGGGGTCCAATCATGGCTGCAGCCGCGGCTCTTCCCGTCGCGGGCCTGCCCACCCATTTCGCGGACACTGCGGCTAGTCGTAGTGCAGCGCCGCCAGCGGGTCGATGCGCGTGGCGCGCCGCGCCGGAACGTAGGTGGCGATGAGCGCCACCGCCAGAAGCACCGCGGCGACTCCAACCATCACAACCGGATCGAGCGGCGCGACGCCGTAGAGCAGCGCGCGCAGAACCGACGCCAACGCAGCACCGCCGGCCATCCCGGCGCCGAGGCCGCGCCCCGCGCCCAAAGCCGCGCGGCCTGCTGATCGGCGCCGGGCTCGCCATGGAAGAGCGCCTGTTTCATCCCCACCACGGTTACATCCCAGCCTGCCAGCCGCGGCGTCTGGGCATCGATGCGGCGGGCGATGGCGCTCAACTCGACCTGCGCCTGAGCGAAGGTGACGCCTGGCCGCAGGCGGGCAATGACGCCGAAGTCGTGGTCCACGCGGGGTTTGGCGCGCAGTTGGGCGATCGGCCATGGCACGTAAAGGTCGGTGGGCAGCAGGTGGTAAAAATCCGGCGCCAGCACACCGATCACGGTGTACGGCTCGCTGTTCAGGGTAAACGTTTTTCCGATGACGCCCGGGTCGGCGCCGAAGCGGCGCTTCCAATACCCGTTAGCGAGCACGGCGACCGGATAGCGCGCTTCACCCGCGCCCTCAGCCGCGGTGAAGGTGCGTCCGAGAACGGTTCGCGCACCGAGCATCGACAGGAAATTCGTGGTCACGCGCAGACCGGTGATCTGCTCGGGCTCTCCCTCCCGTCGCCTACCTTAGAGAAGCGATACGGCGCCTGGCGCTGATGCTCGCGGCCAGCACCAGATCGTGGAATGGCCGAGTGTCGAAAAGTGTCTTCGTCACCATCTCTCGTTTTAGAATCGCGGCAGCTTGCTTCACGTCCCGGTAAACGGCTTGCAATTCGCGAACCGTCGGCCGGTGCTGACTCCTCACCAGCGCGTTCGTCAACTCGCGCAGGACTCCAGTTGGGCGTCCCGAGTGAACATAAGCTTCAGTCCCATTGATGTCACTGAGCGATTTCAACACCCGGAACCTTTCTTTCTCAAAAACAAACCATCGATGCCTCTTGTCGGTTGCGTTTGCGTGAGCCACCGCGAGCCCAAGTTCGAACGGCATATTGAACCGCGGTGTCCTCGGCCTGTGCAAATCCAGCTCAACGCGGGAGAGATCGTGAAACGAGTAGCGACAGGTTCCCATCAGATGCATCAGCCGGTCCAGCCGGCGCTGGCTCCCAGGTATCTGCAGCACAGCTTGAGGAATCAAGCCAAACGCGCTTACGCCGGCAATGAATGCCAGGTACAGCGGCTCAAACTCTTGGTCAAATGGGATGTTCAGAAACGCGAGAACGGAATGCGTACGGTTTCGGCGCGGCATCGGGTCGGACAACGCTACTGCTGCTTTCTCTTTCCTGTTGCGCGTTTGACGGCTCCCCCGCGAATGTGGGACGAGCCGTTAGCACGCGCCGCACCGTTAACCATTGCGGACATAAGAGCTTCGACGCGGCGAACGCGTGAACGAGACAGACCCAGCGTTCGGGCCACCTCGGCCGTCGAAGGGAACGGAGTGGAGATCAACGCCTTCGCCATTATGACTTAATTGTACGCCCAACGAACGTTCAGCGGTGTTTGGGGGGTGTGAGACATAGAAGTGGCTGCCGACGCGATTCGTCTGCAAAGAGGCTTGAATCCGAGCGTATGTCTACGCAAGGCCAGGGCGCAGTTGTACTACCGCGCGTCAGATTCCCTTCCCGCCAC
>JBKQVG010000015.1:0-6644 GCA_052325345.1 Bryobacteraceae bacterium | reverse complement strand
GGCATTCAGAACCTGACGCAGCAGGTTTGGCGGCATCCGGGTTTCAAGAACCAGTTCTTCCAGTTCCAAGAGGTGCTGAGCTGGTATCGCGGCCGCCACCAGGTGAAGGCCGGCGCGGTTGTGGGCCGCGTCTACTACGCCGATGGCAGCGCGCCGACCAACCTGTTCGGCTCGGCAACATTCTCCAACCGCTACACCGGGTACCCGTACGCCGACTTCCTGCTCGGAGATCCGACGACGACGGCACGGTCGTTCAATAACTTCGTCGATAAACAATTGCGTTATTCCTACGAGTTCTTCATTACCGATGAATTCAAGATCTCTCCGAAGCTGACCTTGAACTACGGCTTGCGCTATCAACTGGCGCCTGTGCCCACGAACACGCAGGGCTACAATTCCATTTTCGATATCGCCACCGGCGAGATCGTGGTGCCGAACGGCAGCTTGGCGAAAATCAGCGCGCTATTACCTACCAGTTATGTGGGAGTGGAAACCGCCAACACGGCAGGGCTTCCCAATACGCTGATCCATAGCGACAAGAACAACTTCGCGCCGCGGGTCGGCCTGGCGTGGCGTCCGTTCGGAAACAATACGGTATTTCGCACCGGATTCGGGATCTTCTACGACGTGGTGCCGGAGAGTCCGTCGAGCAACAGCGTTCCGTATGCCATCGACCAGCCCGCCTATACCAATACAACTCCCACGCCAACCGTGGTTCTGCCGTTGATTTATCCCAATACTTCGGCCGGTCCCACTTCGGTCACACTGCCTACGGCCATCAATCCGAACGTCAAGATCCCATACAGCATGCAGTACAACGTGACGATCGAACACCAGATGGGCGCGAACGCGTTCCGCATTTCCTACGTCGGCACGAATACGCGGGAGGGCGTCTACGAGTACAACATCAACCAGCCGCTGCCGAGCACGGCCTTGTTTATCAACAAGGGTCGAATGTTCCCGACTCTCCCCTTGATTTACTACCTGACCAACGGCGCCGGGCACCAGTACAACGGCTTGACGCTGGAGACCAAGCGCCGCGCTGCGACCGGGCTGAGCTACCAGCTTTCTTATACGCTGGCACGCGACATCGGAGACGTGGAGCGCGACCAGCCGATCGAAAACGCTTACAACCGCAGCCGTGAGCGTGGTCCGTGGATCGACATCCCCAATAACCTGATTACGGGCAACCTCATGTACGATCTCCCGTTCGGCAAAGGCAAGCGGTTTCTGGGCAACAGCAGCCGCCTCGTGGACGCTTTCGTCGGAGGCTGGACGATTTCCTGGGTCTACACGTTCCACTCCGGGCGCCACCTCACTCCGGAATGGACCGGCACCGATCCCACTAACACGGCTTACACCACCAGCGCCACTCCGGCCAGCGTCACCATCCGGCCCAACTGCATCGCCAACCCCAACCTGCCGTCGAGCCAGCGTAGCGTGAACGACTGGTTCAACCTGGCGGCATTTACCGCGCCGACTCCCGGATCTTTTGGGAACTGTGGAAACGGCGTCATCGTCGGGCCGTCGCAAAACGTCATGGACGCGGGATTCTTTAAGGCTTTCAAGGTGAAAGAGCGGATGAGGTTGCGGTGGGAAATCACGGCGGTGAACTTCCTGAATCACCCCAATTACAACGACCCGGCAACCAATATCAGCTCTACCGCCAGCGCCGGGGTGATCGCCGGCGTGGGCAGCGCATCCACAGTTTCAAGCGCGGGCAGCCCACTCGATCCATCGGGAGCGCGGGCGTTTCGCACCGGACTACGTTTCGAGTTCTAATTGCCATATGAAACCAACCATTTTGATCGCTATCGCCCTGGCGGCCCCGGCGCTGTGCGCTGGGGCCGGCGGCGACGGTTTCGCGAGGATACCCGCCGGCAGCTATAGCGACGGGCACTCCACCATCTACATCGACGCTTTCGAGCTGGCCGTCCATCCCATTACGAACGCGGAGTACAGCGAGTTCGTTCAGGCCACCGGCCACGCCGCTCCTCCGCACTGGGAACAGGGGCGTATTCCGGCCGGATGGGAGAACTACCCGGTAATCTTCGTCAACCGATACGACGCCGAAGCCTATCTCAAGTGGCGCAGCAAACGCGAGGGCCGGATTTACCGTTTGCCCACCGCCGCGGAATTCACTTACGCCGCCCGTGCCGGGAACGCCGGTGCGCTCTACCCCTGGGGAAGCGAACAGCCGGCGGGAAGAGCCAATTACAGCCAGGCCGGAAACCGTGTCTACAAAGAGTGGCGCCGCTATCTGGAGCCGGTGGAAAAACACGCTCCCAATGCCTGGGGGCTTTATGACATGGCCGGCAACGTCTGGCAGTACGTCGACACGTTTCCCTTTCCCGGCTTCGAGGATTATACATACCGGTTGATGGATCCGGCCAGCCGCGAGCACGCGCTTCTGGGCGGGTCCTGGTATCGGCCGGCGCGCTATCTCGAGTGCGGCTACGGCGGAAGCGCCGACGCGGGCCTGCGCCATCCGGATATGGGCTTCCGGGTGGCGCGGGAAGCGGCCGGCGCCACCAATTACCACCACCAGACACGCCGTATCGTGGCGCTCTCGCGCGGCGAAGGCAGCGTTTTCGTGAGCTGGCAGTTGCTGCCCGGCGATGCGCCGAACACCGGGTTTCATGTCTACCGCAGCTCGCGCCCGGACGCGGCCGGCGAAGTCATCACGGCCGACGCGGTTACCGATTCCACCAACTATCTCGACCGGCACGCTCCGAGACAGGCCGCGCTGTACTACCGGGTACGGCCGGTTTTAGCCGGCGGGCGTGAAGGCGCCCCCTCGGAGTGGGCACGGGTGAATCCGGCGCACGCCGCAACGCAACTGGCGGCCATCTGGAAACCCACCGTGGTGGTCTCGAATAATTCGAACGGCGGTACCGGCGGGCACAACGGAGGGGGCGGCTTCGTCCCGGTTTTCGGCGATCTGGACGGCGATGGCGTGTTGGACGTGGTGTTTCGCCTCGACAACGGCATCGCCGAACGCACGCCCGACACCGGCCGCTGGATTGAACTGGAAGCCATGACCAGCTACGGCAAAAGTCTGTGGCGCAAATCGATCATGAGCCATGAAGCTTCCTACGGCAACCCGTTCAACGTGCCGGTGGTGGTTTGGGACCTGGATGGCGACGGCAAGGCGGAAGTCATCTGCCGGCTGGAGGAGGACCACCAGGTGTACCTGGCGGTTCTCGACGGCATGACGGGACACTTATTGCGCAAAACTCCGTGGCAGAAAATGGCTACGGACTTTGCCAAGACTTCTTCGCGCATCCACATGGCGATTGCCTACCTGGACGGGAAGACGCCTTCCATCATCACGCAGACTGGTTTGTACGAGAACGAAATCTTCGACGCCTACGATGCCAAGCTGAACAAGCTCTGGACGTTTCGCAGCTTCATGGAAACCAGCGGCAGCGGTTCCCACCGTATCCAGGTGGCGGATGTGGACGGCGACGGCCGCGACGAGATTTTCGATGGTTCGACGCTGCTCGGTCCGGACGGCAAAGTGCGTTGGTCCACCTACCGCGGCCACCCGGATACGGTGCAGATCAACCATATCCTGCCCGATCTGCCGGGACGCCAGGTTTACTACGGAGTCGAGACCACCGACAATGCCGGCGCCTACGTGGTGGACGCCAAGACCGGCAAGGTGATCTGGCAGCACAACCACGACGAAGACCCCACCTGGACGCACTCCCATGTGGGTTGGGCCTCCGACATCTGGGACGGCTCGCCCGGCATGGAAATGCTCAATAATCGCGACGGCCACATCGCCAAGGACCGGGTGCTGCTGTCGGCCGATGGCAAGATCCTGATGGAACCCTTCCCCTCCGAGTGGAGTCCGGTCAATTGGTTCGGCGGCGCGATTCGCGACCTGATGTCGTCCGATGGGACCAGGTTGGGACGCTTTACCGGCAAATCCGTGGAAACGCTTCCGACCCCCGGTCCGAGTCCACGCCCGGGCAGTGCTTGCGTGATGGTTGGAGACTTGCTCGGCGACTATCGCGACGAGATCGTGTGCAAAGGAAACGATACCGATGGCGCCCCGGCCATGTTTATCTATACCAACACCGAGCCCATTGCCAAACGGGAAGTGACTCACTCGGCCAGCCACGAGTATGCGCTGTGGATTTCCCGTAACTTCGGCGGAGGATACGGGTGCTATTTTGAGTGGCAACCGGAGAAATAAAATGAAGCTATTTCCACTGCTCTCTGCCTGTATCGTTTCGGGCGCGCTCGTCACCGCGTATGGGCAGGACACTCGTAAGATAACGGAGCCCAAAATTCCGCCATCCTGCACTGTCCTCACAGCCGGACTCACTTCACAAGGAACGACTGTCGCCGAGTCCGACGAAGGGAAGCTCGATACCGCCCGTATCCAACAGGCGCTCGATCGCTGCAAACCCGGGCAGGCCGTCGAGCTGAAAGCCGGCGGGGGGCATGACGCCTTCCTTTCCGCGCCTTTGCAACTGCGGCAGGGAGTTACTTTACTGGTTGACAGGGGAGCTATCCTGTTCGCCTCGCGCAACCCGCGAGATTACGATCTGGAGGCAAGCCCCGGAGTGTGCGGAACCATCACCGAGCACGGCCACGCCTGCAAATCGCTGATCAACGGCGACGGCGTGGCCGACGCCGCGGTCATGGGCGACGGCATTGTCGATGGACGCGGCGGAGCCAAGATCATGGGCCAGAACGGCACCTGGTGGGACCTGGCTGAAAAGGCCCGTAGCTGGGGTGTTCAGAACGTTCCGCGCATCATGTTGTTGTCGCACTGCAACAATTTCGTTTTATATCGCATTCAATTGAGGAACTCGCCCAACTTTCACGTGCTCTATTCCGGCGGCAACGGCTTCACCGCGTGGGGCGTGATCGTAAACTCTCCCAGGAATGCGCGCAATACCGACGGCATAAACCCGGGCAACTCCACCAACGTCACCATTACCCATTGCTATATTCACGCGGGCGACGACAATGTGGCGATCAAGACTCCGGAGGGCGAGCCCACGTCCCACATTTCCGTGGTTCACAACCATTTCTATGCCGGGCACGGAATGTCGATCGGCAGCACAACTGCCGGCGGGGCCAGCGCCATCCGCGTTTCCGACCTCACCATCGACGGGGCGGATAACGGCATTCGCATTAAGTCGAACATCACGCTGGGTGGACTGGTGCACGACGTCGAGTACGACGACGTGTGCATCCGCAACACCCGCAACCCGATCCTGATGGATTCCAACTACAATTCCTTATTCGGTCCGGAGAAAAACAAACCGCCGCAATTCACGGATATCCGCTTGAACAACGTATTGATTCAAGGCGGAGGCAGGATCACGCTGGACGGTTTGGATGCCGCGCACCGCCTGGGCATTTCCTTCCACAACGTGGTACTGGAGCAGCCGGAGGCCATCAAGATCACGGCGGTACACGCGGATATCCAACTGGACGGGTCGAACATCGCCGCATCGGGAGACGATGTCAAAGTCTCCGGCGAGCCCTCGAAAGGTAAACCGGACGCTTGCGCCGGCAGGTTCGTGCCGTTTCCCGTCCCGATCAGCGTAAAGTGACCGGTTGGTTTCGTCAGTATTCGAGATCGTGCGCCAGCTTAGCCAGCCAGGCGTCGATGTTGTCTTTTGGGACGTCGAGCTTGCGGCTGGTCGGCGCGACTTTGGGATACCCTCCAACCTCTTCCTGGCTGTTGATGAAATGGCCTTTGCGCTCCTGAAATTCGCGAATGATGCGCTTATCCACGTCGTCGCGATCCTTGGGACGCGCACCGCTGTGCGCCGTAACCCAGGCGGCGGTGTTCCTGGCGGGCAGGGCCTTGAGGCCCTCCGGCCACACGGGCTTTTCCTTCAGTATGGTAATCTGGCCGCCGGTTAGTGCGACGTGATGACCTTTGATATTGGTGGCGATATTGTCCTCCAGGTACACATCGCCCATGGGCGAGACCGCGGCCAGGCCGGGCACGGTGTTGACCCCGTAGATCACCACGTTTCCGACCACGCTGACGCGGGCGTTCTCCGGTTGAATGTTCCTGCTCGCCCATTCCTGTGGTAACCAGTCCACCTCGATGGCGTAGTCGCCAGGGTTGTATACCACGTTATTGACAATGACACCGGTGGTAAACGCCTTGAAATACGGATTGCGCTCGTTGTTGTGCGCATACAGGTTGCCGATGATGGCGATGTTGCGGCAGTTGTCGTGGATCAGCGATCCCATCGAGTGAATGCCCTTGCTGTGACTGGAGTCGTACAGGCCCTCGGCCACAATGTTGTTGCTGTAGGTGACGTTGTGGGTGGTGCCGTTGGGCCCGTTGTACCGCGGGCCGGACGCGGAGAGGTTCTCATCCACCGACCAGGAAATGGAGCAGTGATCCACGACGATGTTGTAGCATTCCGGCCCGTTGGTAGTGACCTCGGGTTCCCAGCCGCTCTTCTTCGGTTGTTCCGCGTCGCCCGGCCGCACGCGGATGTGCTGCAACAGAATATCGTGCGTCACCATCTCGATTCCGCCGCGGATGATGGTGATGCCCGGTGAAGGCGCGGTCTGGCCGGCTACGGTCACGAAGGGTTCCCTGATGACACAGCGAAATTCAATGAATGTGACAACGTAGTGAATCTATCGGGTAG
>JBKQVG010000014.1:0-4573 GCA_052325345.1 Bryobacteraceae bacterium | reverse complement strand
TGAATCAGTGGGGGCCACGCGGGGAAGCCGAGGCGAGTCTCCGAACTCCTGATGTCGCCGGGCATTTTTCAGGCATTGGGGAAAATTCTCTGACCCAACCGACGGGGAATCGGTGCGGAAAACCGGGTGGGACAGACGATCGTTTTTTGTCATCTGTCAGGCTGTTGCTGCCTGGCGAGGGCTCGACAGACCACGAAAAACGATGGTCTGTCCCACCCCTCGGTCACCGAATTCCGGCTCAACCTGAATTCCGCGACCTCAGGAGTTCGGAGTCTCGGCGCTGCAGACTGAGAGTCTGCGCCACGTTACTTCCTGAGCACCCCGTGATTCGGATCCAGGGTCACCTTCAGCGGCGCTTGCGCCAGGGGTACGGTGAAAGTCACCGGGTCGCTTTCGGCGCGGACCCATTGCGTGATGGCGCGGCCCCTGCCGAGCTGGATTTCGACCGGCACGGCGGCGCCGAAGTCTTCCTCCGCATCGCTTTCCGTGACTGTGCCCACCAGCCGCAGGGCGGGAGCTTTGCCTTTCAGCGCCCAGCTCAGTTTGAGGGCGGGAATGCCGGTGCCGTACACCCAATTGTCGAAAAACGCTTCCAGGCGCGGGTCGTCGGTTTTGGGCGGGAGAAAACTCGCCGCCAGGCGGCGGAATTCGTCGGTGGAAATCGCGCGGCGATCGTAACGGCGCAGAATTTCCGCCAGCAGCGCCAGGAAGCGCTGGTCGCCCATGCGCCGCCGCAGCATGTGCAGAATCCAGGTGCCTTTGCCGTAGGTGATGGCGCGATACGCGTCCGGCTGGCGCGAAGTATCGAGCCGCAGGCCCATCACCACCGGCCCGGTGGATTCCACCGTCTTGCCGTCCTCGCCCTTGGCCAGCAAATCGGCGCGGTAGCTGTCCAGCAGCAGGTCCTCCGCGCGCGGCCCCTTGGTTTTCTCGATATAAAGGAGCGCCGAATAATTGGCCAGCGCCTCCATCAGCCAGGCGTCGTGGTAATAGGTGGTGGTCACGCGGTTGCCCCACCATTGGTGCGCCGTCTCGTGGGTCTGCAGCAACTCTCCGAAGAACAACTCCTGCGTGGCCGTGGGCGCGCCGCGGTTGCGCGGCAGCGCCCTCAGATAGGACAGCGTGGAAAGGTAGATCAGGCCGGGAAAGCCCTGCCCGAACGTGCCCGGGATGGGCGACACCGCCAGGTGCGGCAGCGTCGGCGGCCCGAAACGCGCCGTCATGAATTCCAGCGCGCCGGTCACTTCCGCGGCCAGGTCCTTCAGGCGCCCCAGCGGATCGGGCGGAACCTCGGACACGGGCTGTCCGACCTGCCCCAGCGGTATCCGAGTGCGCGTGTTTAAGGGCGGCAGCGGGAGGATGGTCTGCCGCGGCTGCAAGCTTGCCTCCAAGGACCGGTTGGCGTATACGTCCACCGTGTAGCCGCCGCGCGTTTCTCTGGTGTGCGCGTAGTTGCCCAGGTTGAAAGCCGCCACGCGGATGGCGGTACCGGTGCGGAGCTCGGTGTAGCGCCACTGGTCGTCCTCCCGCTCGGCCACGACAGTGCCCGGACCGGCCAGAACCAGGTCCTTGGGGTAGCGAAATCGCAGATCGTAGGTGGCGAAATTCAAACCGTGCACCGGATACCAGTTGCCGCGCGCCGTGATGTAGAGCACCCGGTCCCCCGCATCCTGAATGACTTGCCCGGCGTGGTGAAATTCGAACTCGTACGAGCGTCCCGCCCGCAGCGGTTCCGGCGGCAGCACCACGAACATGCTGTTCCCCGGCTTGCCTTTGCCGAATACGGCGTTCCCGCGGCGTGCGTCGCCGCCAGGCGCCGGTTCGCGTTCGAGCACCTCCGCCTCGCGGCCGTCCACACGCACCGAGCTTACGTTTTCGGCATCGCTGATATCGAACGCCACCGCCGCCAGAGCGTCCGCCGCCGGCTCGATCCGGCAACGCGTGACTGCGCTAAGCCCCAGGTCTTCGCCGATCGAGGCCTCGATGCGGTAATCGGCGACGGTGAAATCGGGCCGCCGCGCCGCCGGGTTCCGGCGCGCCGAACGCGCCGGGAAACTGGTCCAGACCTCGAATTGGGCGCGGCCGTCGCGCGTTTCGGCGCCGCCCGCCAGAATCTGCTCCTGGCTCTCGGGATCGTAAGACACTTCGAAATTCCCCAGCGTCCGGCCCGCAAAGATGCCGGTGAACAGCCCCTGATGGCGCGCCGGTCCGCCGAGCAGGTCGAGCACCAGCCTCGCCCGGTAGCTGCCGCTCAGGCTGTGCAGCACCGGCGACCAGTCCTCGTCCAGCAGCGCGCCCACTTCCGGGGTCTTGCGGCTGGAGGGGCTGGCCTGGATCTGCGCCTGCAAATCCCTGGCATCGTCGCCGGTGAAAACGAACAGCGCCGACTGGAAATGCTCGTCCAGGTTGGGCGAATGCGTATGCGCGGCCAGCGAGATTCTTTCGGCCCGATCCGGCGCCAGCAGCAGCACTTCGCCGTCGCCGCCATCCACGTCCGCGGCGAAGACCGCCGCGATCGGCTTGCCCGCCACCGGTTTGCTCAGGATCAGGTGTCCGTCGTTCAGGTAGATACGGATATCTTCCTTCACGATCTCCAGATCCCGAACCCGGTAACACGAATCGCGGTCGAACCTTAGCTCGCGAAGGGCGCGCGCCATTTTGGCGCCCGGTCCAGCGGCGGCGCCATCCGGGGGCCGCGCCGCCGGCGCGGCGGCGATCAAGATGGCGATCATCGCTGCCAGTTTCATGTCGAGCAGCCTAGCCCAACACGGGCCAGCGCCAGTATTACTATAGCGCGCCGTACCAGTTCAGCAACTGCTTCCCGAAAAGCGCCATGACAATCGCGGCCGCTCCCAGGAACCCGCCGAACGGCAGTTCATAGGTGGCCGTATCCTTGCCCGTCAGCTTAATGTAGAGGAAGCCCAGCAGGGAGCCTACCACGGACGCCACCACCAGGGTCAACAGCGCGCCTTCCAGGCCGAGAAACGCCCCGATCATGGCGGTCAGCTTCACGTCCCCGAAGCCCAGTCCCTCGCGTTTGCGCAGCTTGAAATATGCCCAGCCTCCAAACCAAAGCAACAGCGAGGGAAACGCGGCGCCGAACGCCGCGCTGAAGATCCACAAGAACCGCTCCGAGAATTGCACTCCCGCCAGCCAGAGCACCGCCACGGCGGTGGGGTCGCGCAACGGCACGAAGGCCGCGAAAATCAGCCCCGCCAGCGTGCCGCCCAGGGTGAATTCGTCGGGCAGGATGCGCTCCTCGAAGTCCGTGAACACCAGCGCCACCAGCATGGCGCTGAACACGCACAGCTTGATCGCCAGCAGAGTCAAACCGACGTACCACACAAAGTAGCCGAACAACAGCCCGGTAACGAGTTCCACCGCCGGATACCGGGGCGAAATGCGGGCCCCGCAGGCGCGGCACTTGCCGCCCAGCCGCAGGTAACACGCCAGAGGAATATTGTCATACCAGGAGATGGTCTTCTCGCAGGATGGGCAGTGCGAGCGGGGCCGCACCACCGACAGGTCGCGCGGCCAGCGGTAGATACAAACGTTCAGGAAACTGCCGATCAGCAGGCCGAACAGGAAGGCAATACTCGCTTCGATCACGTCAGTACCCTATGGTATACGTCCAAAGTGCGGCGCGCCATATTCTCGATGGTGAACTTCTCGGCCACCGTCCTGCGCGCCTGGCGGCCCATCCGCCCGGCCGCCTCGCGGTCCCCGAGCAACTGGCGAATGGCGCGTGCAATCGTGTCGGGGTCGTTTTCCACCAAAAGGCCGTTTTCTCCGTGGATGACGGCTTCCTGCAACCCTCCCACGCTGCTGGCAATCACCGGAACCCCGGCCGACATGGCCAGCAGCACCGCCGAACCGAGCCCCTCGCTTTCGGTCAGGTACACGAACACGCTCGCGCGCCTCAAGTCCCGCTCCAGATCGGCGGAGAAGGCGATTTCGACCCCCGCCAGAAGGGCCGCTTCCGCCGCCATGGCCGCGCTCTTGCGCGGATCGCCGCGGTTGTCCGGCGCCAGAATCGACGGCGGCTCGACCGGCGCCGCCGGCTCCAGCAATGGAACCCCGTCGTAAACCACGTCGATCTTGTCCGCCCCCACTCCGCCGCGCACCAGCACGGACTTGACGAATTCGGAAACCGCGATATAGAGCCGCGCCCGCCCGTACTTCCAGCGCGCGGCCGCCGAATCGCCGATCGCGAAAGCCACCCGCCGCGAAACCACCAGCGGCGCTCCGCCCGTCAGCGCCGCCAGCGTATGGGATCGGGCGTCGTGCGCGTGCACCAGATCGTGCCGCCGCCCGAGCCGCGCCAACCGTGGCAGCCCCAACGGCTCCGCGCGCAAGCCGCGTTGGCGCGCCAGTTCGTAGAGCGGCGCTCCGGCCGGCGCCAGCAGCGTGGATTCCACCCCAAGCGCGGACAGCGCTTCCAGCAGGCGCAGCGCCTGCCACTGCCCCCCGCGCATGCCGTGCGCCGCATCCAGGTGCAGCACCTTCATCCGCAGCCACCTGCTTTCCGCAACGGCGGGATTCGTAGTAACTGGTGGGGCGGACCCCCTGGTCC
>JBKQVG010000013.1:0-4934 GCA_052325345.1 Bryobacteraceae bacterium | reverse complement strand
AGTTGAATCACCGGCAGATAAACGAAAACAAATACCAATAAGAATAGAACCGCCAGCCCCAGGCTGAGGGCCGCGATGGAGAGCCCGGCCGCCACCAACAACGTGCCGATGTAGAGCGGGTTACGGGTGTAGGCATACGGCCCGCCGGTAGCCAGTTGCCGGTTCTTGGCCAGGCAGCCGGCTGCCCATCCACGCAGCGCCAGGCCCGCCAGCGCCACCGGCAAGCCGGTCCACAAAGAGCGCGCGGTGGGGTGCGAAAACCAGGCGAACACCAGCACCAGCAGGAATCCGGACGGCACGCGCAGGCGCGCCACGGTATCGGCATAGGACTTGGGAAACATCAAGCGACAAACCTGAGCGCTTCGCGCAGGGTCTCGAAAACCTGGCCGGGTGAAATGCGGCGCATGCTGTCGTCTATGGTATCGCCGCGCTGGTAGGTGGTCACGGCGCCCGCGTAGCGCAACACCAGCAGCCCGGCGTTGGCCTGGTAGGGGCCGTTGCGCGCCGGGTCGGTGGGGCCGAAGATGGCCACGCCCGGCTTGCCCAGCGCGGCAGCCAGGTGCATGGGGCCGCTATCCACGCCGACGATGGCCGCCGCCCGCCGCGTGGCCCAGATCAATCCCGGCAGCGACGAAACGTGCAACCCGACTCCCTCGACCGCGGGCACGCTCCCGGAGGAGGGGACGTTCCACACCAGCGGCAGGCTCAGCTCGCGCCGCAAACGCTCCGCCAATGCGCCGTAAAACTCCAGCGGCCATTGTTTCCCGCGCCATCCGGCAAGCGGCGATGCGAGCACGAAATCGCCGTCCGGCAGTTCCCCTTCCGGCCGTCCCTCGGGCAGCCAGAATTCGCCCACCCGAGCGCTCGTGCCGGGCACCGCCGCCGCCAGGTCGAGGCACTGATCCACCCGATGCGCAGCGCCCGAATGAACCAAATCGGAATAAAACAGCGTGGCCGCAAGCTCGCGCACCTGGGTACGGTCGAAACCGAATAGACGGTCCGGCCGGGCCGCCTTCGCAGCCAGCGCGGACTTCAGCAGCCCCTGGAAATCCACCGCGCAATGGTAGGATTCCGCGCGCAGTTCGCGCCAGCTTTCCCGAAGCGCCGCCAGGCTGCCGCGCCGTATCGCTACCACCCGGTCGATGTGCGGGTTGCCTTCGAGAAGGGGCGCCCACCGCGGCTCTACCACCCAGGTGATGCGCGCCGCAGGGTGGCTGGCCCTCAGCGACGCCACTGCGGGCAGAGCGTGCAGAATATCGCCCATGGCGCCCAGGCGAACAATCAGCAGCCGGAGATCAGGCATGGTGACGGCGGCGGACATCTTCGATCAGCTCACGGCGGCGGCGAAGATCCGCCGTTTCGAGGTGCGCCACGCGCGCAGGCTGCAACCGGTCGAGCAGCGCGGACGGATCCGGATCTTCCGCGGCCACGACATAATTCACGGCCCGCAGCGCCGCGACCAACTCCGCGCGCGTACGCTCGGCCAGAAGTTCGCCAACAAGCGGCAGCACCACCACGACCAGCGGCCCCGCGCCCGCGAGCGCTTCCAGTTCGGCGACGTGCGCGGGACCTAGAACGTCGAAATATCCGACGGCAACCGCGGGCGCGTTCAGGCCCAGAGCGGCGAGGGCCTCCGGCGTGACGATCTTGCTGCGGGTGTCCATGGAAAAATGACCGCCGGCGCGCGCCAGCTTAAGACCAATGTAACGCAGGCGGGAAGCGCGCTCAGCGTTGTTCTGCCGGGCACTCTCATAGAGCGGAGGGAAACGTCACGGCTGTTGAGGACTGGGCTCGACGGTTTGAGGGTGAACGGGCGTGATTCCGGCGTAACGGACAAAATCCCGCGTGTTGAAGGTGAGCACCCGGGTGACTTGATGGACGTTCATGACCGCCACCAGCCGCGCATCATGCACCTGTACGCCGGAAACGGATTTGGCCACCAGCAAACTTCGCCACTCCTGATGCACGGCACGGCTGTCATCGAGAAGCGTGAAGTGGTCTTCCACAAGCCGCGCCCGGCGGTCCACCTCGGAAACTGAGAGACCGTACCCATTCCGCTCGACTGGACGGGTACAGGTATTCCAGAACTCAGCCAGATTTTGCGAAGTGTAGCAGAGCTCGTCGCCAGCGCTCCAGAGCCACTGTACAGCGGATCGAACCAGCGGATAGTCGCGGTCATCCGGCTTAACGAACCGCAGCAGCACGTTGGTGTCGACCAGGTAAGCCGTCACTCAGGCACGGTCCCGGTAAAAGCTATCGCGTGTGAAGGTTTCTGTCCGCAACGGAGGAAGTTTCTGCGATCCGTCTGCCATGGCCGCAAAAAAAGCTTCGATCTGCTCTGGCTTCCTGGATGTGTGCGGAGAGAGTGATTTGCGGCCGGCCTCTTCGACCAAGCCTTGGACGTACACCTCAACCGAAATGCCGTGCGCCTCGGCCTGAGCGGCAAGTTCTTCGGGGATGGTTATCGTAATCTGCATGGGATCCCGATGCCCCTAGAATCACTCTAACACTTCATGTGATTCAGGCGCGCCGGCACAAAGGCTGCGGGCGGCTTCAATCACGCGCTCCGCCGTCACCCGAGTCATACAGCGGTGATCGATGGGGCATTCGCGCAGTAGGCAGGGGCTGCATTCGGCGTGCTCCCGGACCACCAAGGCGTGAGAGCCGGTGGGGCCGGTGGTTACGTCGTCGGTGGCGCCGAAAACCGCAACCGTCGGTACGCCCAGCGCGGAGGCCACGTGCATGGCGCCCGAATCGTTGCACAGAAACAGGCGGCAACACGCGACGAGGTCGATGAACTCGCGCAGCGTGGTTTGGCCACCCAGGTTGCGCGCGCCTGGGATTTCCCGAGCCACGCTTTCCGCCAACTCCCGCTCCGCGGCCGCGCCGAACACCAGCACCGTGCCGTCCGCCGGCCTCAACGCGCGGCCGCACGCGGCAAAGCGCTCGCTCATCCATCGTTTGGCATTACCGTAGGCCGCGCCCGGGCCGATGCCGATGACGGGCTCGGCAATGCCCAGCGCCGCCAGGTGTTCGGCGCCGGAGCGGCGCGCCGCTTCCACGTTCTCCAGGGCAATCGCTTCGCACGGCGGAAACCGGTCGATGATTCCCGCGCGGCGCAATAGCTCGAGATAATAAAAGCGCTCATGCCGCGGGATGTCGCCGGGCTCGGGAACCGGAATAGCGCGCGTCAACAAGCGGCCGCGGCCGTCGCGCTTGTAGCCGATACGCTCTGGAATGTCCGCCAGCCAGGCGACGAGCGCGGCATCGAACGCGTTCTGCAGCAGAATGGCGCAGTCGAACCTTTCTTTGCGAAGCTGGGCGGCAAAGGCGCGCCGGGCGCCGAAATTGCGCGCTGCTGGATATGGAATTACCCGGTCCACGGCGTCCTCGCGTGCGAACAGGTCGGCCAGCCCGGGTCGCGCCACCAGCGCCAGATGCGCGTGGGGCAGAGTGTTGCGAATGGCGCGAATGGCCGCGAGCGACATCACCGCGTCACCCAGCCAGTTGGTGGAGCGGACGCATACGCGCGCTACCGAAGAGGGGTTGAAGTCCACCGCAGACTCCAGCATATCAAGCAGCAGTGGGACAGACGATCGTCTTTTGTCGTCTGTCAAGCGCCGCAGCCTGGCTTGGCGAGGGCCTGGCAGACCACAAAGAACGATGGTCTGTCCCACGGTACCCTGGAGGCATGAGCTTCCAGCTTGCCGTGACCTACCGCCCGCGCGGCGACCAGGAAAACGCCATTGCCGAGCTCACCCGCGGGGTCCGCGACGGCGAGCCGCACCAGGTGCTGCTGGGCGTCACCGGTTCCGGCAAGACCTTCACCATGGCCAAGGTCATTGAAGCCGTGAACAAGCCGGCCTTGATCCTGGCTCACAACAAGACCCTGGCCGCGCAGCTCTATCACGAGTTCAAAGTATTCTTTCCCCATAACGCCGTCGAGTATTTTGTCAGCTACTACGACTATTACCAGCCGGAAGCCTATATTCCATCGAGCGACGTCTACATTGAAAAAGAAGCCACCATCAACGACGAATTGGATAAGCTGCGCCTCGCCGCTACCAAGTCCCTGTTCGAGCGCCGCGACTGCGTGATCGTCGCCTCGGTAAGCTGCATCTACGGTCTGGGCTCGCCCGAAGCCTACTACGGCATGTTGCTGATGCTCGAAAAGGGGCAGAACATCACCCGCAACCAGATTGTCTCGAAGCTGGTCGACATCCTCTATGAGCGCAACGACACCGATTTCAAGCGCGGCACCTTCCGCGTGCGCGGCGACGTGATCGAAATCTATCCCACTTACGACGACTACGCCTACCGCATCGAACTGTGGGGCGAGGAAGTGGAGAGCCTCTCGCAAATCGACCCGCTGCTGGGCCAGGTGCGCCAGACTTACACCCGCCTGCCCATCTACCCCAAGACCCACTACGTGATGAGCGACCAGACCAGGGAAACCGCCCGCGAGAGCATCCGCCAGGAGCTGGATTGGTGGCACAAGGAACTGGAAAAGCAGGGCAAGCTGGTGGAAGCCCAGCGGCTCTACCAGCGCACCATGTTCGACCTGGAAATGATCAAGGAGATCGGCTATTGCCACGGCATCGAAAATTACTCGCGCCACTTTTCCGGGCGCCTGCCGGGGGAAGCCCCGCCCACCCTGCTCGATTACCTGCCTCACGATTCCATCATGTTCATCGACGAGAGTCACCAGACCATCCCCCAGTTGCGCGGTATGTATCACGGCGACCGCTCGCGCAAGGAGGTGCTGGTGGCCCACGGCTTCCGCCTGCCCAGCGCGCTCGACAATCGCCCGCTCACCTTCGAGGAATTCGAGCACCGCGTCAACCAGTTGGTCTACGTTTCCGCCACGCCCGGCCCTTACGAGCTGACCAAATCCGCCGGCGTGGTGGTGGAGCAGATCATCCGCCCGACGGGAC
>JBKQVG010000012.1:0-2935 GCA_052325345.1 Bryobacteraceae bacterium | reverse complement strand
GAAGTCGTGCGCCACCCCGCCCGCCAGTTGACCGAACGCCTCCATTTTCTGCGACTGGCGAAGTTGAGTCTCCAGTTTCTTCTGGCCGGAAATATCGCGCACAATCCCCACGAAGTAACGCTGGTTCTCGATCTGGAACTCGGTCACGGCCAGATCGATGGGGAAGGCAGACCCATCTTTCCGCAAGCCCTCGGATTCGCCGCCGCGGAAATTTGGGATCAGCAGGTGGATGTTCTGTCCAATTACCTCGGCGCCGGGGCGGCCGAAAAGCGTTTCGCCTGCCCGGTTGATCATGGAGATGGCGCCTTGGTCGTCAATGCTGAGGATGCCGTCGAGGGTATGGTTCAAGACCGACTCGAGTAGTTCATCGTTGCGCCGTTTCGCCGTCAAGTCGCGGGTGATCTTGGCGAGCCCTCGAGTTTTCCCGTCCTCACCGTACAAGGCCGCCAGCGTACCGTTCACCCAGAACCGCGAGCCGTTCTTACGAACCCGCCAGCCTTCGATTTCCACTCTGCCTTGGGCCGCCGCTTGTTCCAGTTCCTGGCGGGGGACGCCCGCCTGAATCAGTTCGGGGGTAAACAGGCACGAATAATGCCGGCCGATGATCTCTTCTGCGGTGTACCCATCGATGCGCTCGGCGCCTCGGCTCCAGGTCACGATGGCGCCCTCCGGATCGAGCATTAAAATGGCATGATCGCTCACGCCATCCATGAGCAGATGGAAGCGGTCTTCAGAAACCCGCAGCGCCTCCTGCATCTTCTTGCGATCCGTGATATCTTGGGCGACTATCACAAATCCGATGGGCTCGGGGCCCTGGTTGAGGAGCGGAGTGATGGTGACTCCGGTCCAGAAGAGCGAACCGTCCTTGCGCAGGCGCAAACCTTCTTCCCCAAAAAATCCTTCCGTGGCCGCGATGCGCAAATCACGTTGTGGCTTGCCGCTGTCGATGTCCGCGGGCGTGTAGAAGCGCGAGAAATGCTGGCCGACAATCTCCTCGGCGCTGTAGCCTTTGATACGCTCGGCGCCGGTATTCCAACTGGCGACGTTACCCTCGGCATTCAGCATGAAAATGGCGTGGCCCCGCACGCCCTCTAAAATCAGGCGGCTGCGTTCCTCCGACGCGCGCAGCTTGGCATTGCTCTGTGACAGCTCCGCTGCGCGCGCCTGGATGCGCGCCTCCAACTGGTCGTTGAGGTTGCGCAACTCCTCTTCGGCCTGCTTGCGTTGCGTGATATCGCGGGTGGTCTCGACCACATAGGCGCGTTTTGGCTCCCGGACCAGGATCATGCGGGTATCCACGATAATCGTTTCGCCATCCCGGCTGATATGACGCAATTCGCCTTCCCAACGGCCTACGCGCTCCAGGATTTCAAGGCTTCTGGCGCCGGCCGGCGCATTGGTCCGCAGCAGATCGTGGACGGTTCGCCCCACCGCTTCTTCGCGCGGGAATCCATACAGGCGTTCGGCGCCGCGGTTCCAGAACGAAATGGGCCCGTGCCATTCCCAAACCAGCAAAGGGTCGTAGGTTTGTTCGATCAGCGCCGCGTGATGCCGCAGAGTCTCGGCGGTGGACTCGGCGCGCCGGCGAGCAGCGTGCATCGCCCCGCCGAGGAATGCAATCCCGAGGCTAGTCACCATGTAGAGGCTCAAGCCCACTTCTTCTTCCAGACCCGCTAACGCAAAATTCCAGCGTGGTTCCAGCAAGAAGAAGTCTGCCGCAAGAGCGCCTAAAACAACCGCTAGCAGGGCTGGGCGTAAGCCGCCATACCAGGCGGTAACAAGAACCGCCAGAAGGACAGTGACGAAAGGGAATTGGAGGCCAATCACGGGGTTGAACAGGAGCCTTGCTAGGATCGCGAGAGCGATGCTGCCAACGGCACACCCGTAGCGGGAGACGATGGAGTCAAAGCGTTGAAACATATTCCTGCCCATCCTGCCTATAAGTGCATTCCCGGCGCAGACGCTCTCTACTCGAACTCTTCGGCCAGAATTCAAAAACGATACAATTTGATTTGGCGTGAAAATCACCGTATCCAAGGAGAATTACCTCAAGGCGATTGCCGAAGCCGAGAGTGAAGGCGAGCCTGTAATCCCGGCCACCCTGGCGCGCTGGCTGAACGTCTCGGCGCCCGCGGTCACCATGGCCATCAAGCGCCTGAAGCGCGACGCACTGATCCGCACCGGACGCGATGGAACGCTGTCGCTCACCCCCGCCGGCCGGGACATCGCCAACCGGCTGCTCAACCGGCACCATTTGATCGAGCGCATGCTCACCGAGATTTTCGGCATGGAATGGTACAAAGTCCATGAAGAAGCCGAGCAACTGGAGCACGCGGTTTCGGCCGATTTCGAGCGGCGGCTGCTGGAAAAGCTGGGCACCGGCGAGGCCTGCCCGCACGGCAATCGAGTGGAGGGCGATACGCCTCAAGATCGAAGGGACCGGGGACTGCGGCCGCTCGATGAAGCGCCGGCCGAATCGGAATCCACGGTGGTAAGCGTCTTTGAGCGCGACCGGCGGCTGCTCGAATATCTGCACGGTCTGGGGATTCATCCCGGCGCCGCGGTCCAGATGATGGCGTCCAATTACGACGACACGCTGTCGTTGCGCATCGCTGGCAAAGCCGTGCAACTGGGCAAGTCTGCCGCCGCCAAGGTCTGGGTCGTCCGCGACCTGGTACGCGACCACCTCCTGCACCAGGTTGTACAGGACGAACGTCGCGTTCGCGCCCGCCGCGACGGTCACGTCAGTCCCGGACGTGCCGTCGAAGACCCACGTGCCTAAGGGGCTCGAGCTAGGGGCGATAGAGATGGTCATGAAGGTCCCCGGGTCTCCAAAGAGGACGGTCGCCCCCGCCGCCATGGAGACGACCTGCCGCGGGCCGAAGAGCGTGAAGGACGCGGAGAGGCCCGGGGCGGGCGCCACCTTCGTCGCGGG
>JBKQVG010000011.1:0-5707 GCA_052325345.1 Bryobacteraceae bacterium | reverse complement strand
CTCTTCGACCGTTGGCTCCCACGCCCCCGGCTGCTGCATCCCTACCCGGAAGTCCGCTTCGGCGCCACCCATCCAAGGTAGGAGCCGTATGCGTGAGTAGCGCTCGTACGGATCTGTGCGGGGGGCGGTCAGCAATGGCCGTCCCTACCGCGACCGATCTTCCCGAATGCGTCACCCCAGCCCGGCTGCTCGCGCGATCAGAAACAGCCCTGCCCCAACGGCGACCATGCCGATGGCTCGCGCCACGCGCTCACCGGCCGGTGCGACACGTTCGGCCGTGATGGCCGCCGTGACGATAGCCATCGCGCGCAAGTCCATAATCCCCATGACCAGAAGGATGGCCGTCAGGCCGGCACAGCCGTAGCTGCAGTGGAGGCTAATCTTCGCTACCCAGCCCTATTTGGTCTTGGCCAGAGACTGCGAGGCACCGTGCGCACAACATGTGTGGCCGCCGTGCCCCCAAAGGATGTTACTCACGGTTGAGCCGGCGTAGCATCAAATCGCTGTCCTCGCGATCAATGCGAGTATACAGTATGGATCGTCCGTCTGGTGGACTCGAGAGAAAATGGTGCACGGGCCGGTCGATCGACAGCACGGGACGCCTAGTCCTGCTGGCGAAGTCAAACATCTCAAGACGTGTACTGGTTGGAGTCAGAGAAGCCAAGAAATAGAGGCCATCCAGCGCCATCGCCAGCGATGAGTAACCGACCACGTTCTCAGTGACCTGGCGCTCTTCACCACCGTTTACCGTAGTGCAGCGAATGGCCGAAGGCGACTCCGCCGTGACGAAGTACAAATTGCGGCCGCCCACGGTCTCTACTGCATAGGCCCCACCGCCATGAGTGATTTGTACGGCCACGCCTCCTTCGGCCGGGACCTTCCAGATTTGATACCTGCCCGTTCGATTCGACGAAAAATAGACGAAGCGGCCATCGCGGGACCAACTTGGCCTTACGTCCGCGGCGGGATCGAAGGTCAGGCGACGGACGGCATTGGTTCCGATGTCGATGGAATAGATTTCCGACTGCCCGTCGCGCGTAGACTCAAACACCACCTGGCGGCCGTCGGGGGACCAGCGTGGAGTAGACGCGCCGAACGATGTCACGCGCTTCAGGTTGCCGCCGTCGAGGTCGCAGAGCCAGATATCGGTGGTGCCGGTGCGGGCCGAGCTGAAGATCAGGCGCTTGCCGTCAGGCGACAGATCGGCGGTAAAGTCCCGGCGGGTCGAGGAGATGAGCCGGGCAGTAGCGGGCGTTGCGTTGCGTGCGCCTCCACCGGCATTCAGCCGCCAGATGCTGGTTTGCTCGATATTCTGGCGGGCATAGGCCAGCATCGAGCCATCCGGCGAGACGGCGGGATCCAGGCCTTCGATGCCCGTATCGGTCACACCGTCGTTCACGCGACGGCGGCTCGCCTTCACGCGGAACAGAAAACGGGCGCCGGCGAGCGTCGTGGCCGAGGAGAGGAACAATTCGCGGCCATCGGCGGACCACGTCAAAGCATCCACGATGCGGTGCAGGTCGGTCAAGCGGACCGGGTCTTCGACGGGAACCATGTCGCTCGAAAGAGTCAGCAGGAAGGCGTCTTGCCAACTGGAGTTCGTCCAACGAAGAAACGCCAGATGCCGGCCATCGGGAGAAATCGCGGGGCTGAAATCGCCTTCGGACTGGACGGCTGGAGCAGTAAGGCGTCTCCGTTCGCCAGTCACCGCCGAGATCAGAAACAGGGATGGCGGGCCATCTCCGGCAATCCGGGATGACACCACCGCCCAACGGGAATCCCGCATCCAGGAAATTGGATGTTCGGTATTGGCCGCGCCCAGGGTGGCGATCAGCACCTCGTTGTTGCCATCCACATCCACCATGCGGACTTCCGAAGTCTGTTCCGACGGCTTTCGCAGAAATGCGATTCGCTTTCCATCCGGAGACCACACCGGACCGTAATCGCTGCCGATCCCGCGGGTCAATTGGCGGGCGGCGCCGCCATTGACCGGGATCGCGTAGACATGGAACGCGGCTTGCGCTTCGCCATTCCAGGTGAATGCGACCTGTTTACCGTCAGGCGAGAACGAGGGCTGCAGTTCCGAACCTAAATAGGTCGTCAAGGGAATCGCTTCCATCGCCGACGGCAGGCGTTCCGTCTTCGGTCTTGAAAAGCGGTAGGCCAGCATGGCGCCCAAGACGAAGGTGGACGCCAGGCACCCGGCGGCTAACGCGCGAGCGACGAAACGATTCCGGCGCGCCGGTTCGGGGGGTGCACCGACCGGCGTGGGGATCTCCGCTGCCTGGACGGACACAGCGGGCGAAGGGGGCTTCGGGTCCCAAACTCTCTCGACCGGCACCAGAAAGCGATAACCGACGCGCGGCAAGGTTTCGAGAAACCGGGGCGCTTCGGCGGAATCGCCCAGCACCTCCCGTATCCGGTTGATGGATTTGTTCAGCCGGTGGTCGTGGTCGCCCCAGGGCTCGTCGGGCCACAGCGCCTGACACAGTTCCTCCCGCGTGACCACCGCCGGAGATCGCCCCAAGAGCAGGAGCAAGGCCTGAAAGGATTGTCCGGTGAGTTTGAGACGGATCCCTCGTTTGCGCAGGTCTCGCATTTCGAGGTCAAGCTCAAACACCCCAAAGCGCAGAACGCGACATTTCGCGGTCGCCGTCGGCATCGGTTCCCTGATGGCTAGAATTCTACACCAGGCACCCATCCACCCGCCAGCGGTGAACTTCGATAACGGTCTTTCCGATTTTCCGCCCCCTGGGGAACTCTGGTTTTTAACCCCCGTTGTTTCAAGAGATTGTCGAGGGACCTAGAAGCCATCGATAAGTGACTTTCGGGCGACTGCGTTCTGGCATACGATCCTTCCCAATGGGTGCGGTCCACCGGCAATCGGGCACTGGGGTTGTGCGAGTAGACGGTTAGTCCTTAAAGGAAAAACAATGGCGCAATCGGAGCGGCTCGATAGACGCGGCTTCTTAACCGGGATGGCGGCACTACCTGCGGGTTTGGCATTCTCAGCAACCCAGCAGCAAACTCAGGGCCGAAGCGGCGCATCGCCGCAGAGGTTCGCCGGAATTCAAATGGGCCCTCACAGCATGTTGGATGAGGGTATCGATCATGTTCTGGATTTGCTCCAGAACCAGGCCGGCCTTAATGCCGTGATGGTCTACACCCATACCTACTACACGGCGGACGGAATTCGCCGCAAGCGAGTGCCGGCCGTCCTGGCTCCCGACCATGGCGTACCGGTGCGGGACCTAAACCAGCGAAACCTGCCCTATGTCTGGGTGCGGCACCATGAGGAATTCTTTAAAGACACGGTGCTGCGGCACCTGCCGTACGACGCGCGCCAGGAGTATGCCAACCACGATCTCTTCGCCGAGATGCTGGAGCCCGTGCGCAAGCGGGGGATGAAACTCTATGGCCGCATCCTGGAGCCGTACACCCTGGATATGGCGGGCTTGCTGCCAAACTGGTCGCGGGTTCTCACCGTTGATGCCTGGGGCCGGCCCGGGCATGTACCTTGCTTCTGCAACCCGGATTACCGGAACTTCTGGGTCGGCACGGTCGAAGACGTATTCAAAACCTACCAGTTGGATGGTTTCCAGTTCGGCGGGGAACGAGCCGGGCCGCTTTCGAACCTCATTTTCAACGGAACGCCGCCATACTGCTTCTGCGAGCACTGCCGCGCGCGCGGGCGAGAAAAGGGGATCGACGTGGAGCGGGCCCGGATGGGGATGCAATCCCTCCATCGATTCATTCGGGAAGACCTGCTGCAGCAGAATCGGGTGCCTCCGGATGGCGTAATCACCACGGTGATGCGCCATTTCTTCCGCTATCCCGAGATCCTGGCGTGGGAACGATTGTGGCGCGAGGGCAAAGAGGGCCTCTGCGAAAGCATTTTCGGAACCATCAAGGATATCCATCCCGGCGCGGACGTCGGGGAACACGTCGACCAGCCCTGCACCACCTACGACCTCTTTTATCGCGCCGAGATGGGTTACGACGAGTACGCGGTCAACATGGACTTTATCAAACCGATCCTCTACCACGACATCGCCGGCCCGCGCACTCGCAGCATGTTTTTGACGCCCCTGGGCCGCACGTTCTTGCGCGAGCTTTCCGCCGAACAATCGCTGGATCTGTTTTACGCGCTGAAGGGATACGACAAGGCCCGCGAACCGAAACTGGACGAATTGAACAAGCAGGGCTTGGGGCCCGACTATGTCTACCGGGAGACGAAGCGGTGTGTCGAAGCGGTGAACGGACGCGCCAAGATCTACTCCGGAATCGGCATCGATATACCGGCGAACAACCAGACGTTTGCGAGCGACCCCGAGGGTGTCTATCAGGCAGTCCGGCGGGCGTTCGACGCCGGCGCGACGGGCGTGCTGATCTCCCGCGAATATGACGAGATGCGCTTGCCGAATCTGCGCGGCGTCGGGCGCGCGATGGGCGAGATAGCCAAAGGGTGACAAGGAGGACGGGAATGAGAAGAGTAGACCGGAGGATGTTCTTTCAATGTTGCTCCGCCCTGGCGGCGTTCCTGGCAAATGGCCGGCGGTCCCCCGTAGCGGCAGCGCCTCAGCGGGCCAGGGAGGCGGTCAAGCACCGGAAGAACTTTGTGGCGATCCAGGTGAAACCGTACGCCTGGGTCGATGAAGGCATCGAGCAGGTGCTGGACAATCTTCAGAAAGGCGCGGTCAATACCGTTTGGGCTTACACCTACGATTTTTCCGAAGCCCGGATGAAGCCGAACGGTCCCATCCCCTTGCCCGACCACGGGAAGGCGGGCGAACCGACTTTTGTCGGCGGCGCCTTCTACGACTACGACCCCAAGTATTTTCGAAACACCGTACTGAAGGACTTCCGCTCTCCCGATTACGGCAAATTCAATGTAATCGCCGACGTCGCCCCGAAAGTCAGGGCCCGTGGCATGGACTTCTTCTGCTGGGATTACAACAACGCATTTCCCATCATGAACCGGAGCATGCCCAATCTCTCGCAGGTCACGGAAATCGATGTTTATGGGCGCCGCACCACGGGAGCTTGTTTTAATCACCCGGACTACCGCGCGCACCTGCGCGGAAAAATCGAGAGCTGCCTCAGCGGTTATGCCAGCGAGGTCGATGGCATTGCCTGGGGATGCGAACGCATGGGGCCGCTGCAGAATGCCATCGGCGGCACCTGGAGCACGAGGGGCTTGACCTGTTTCTGCGAACACTGTCAGGCCAAGGCGCGCGGACTGGGGATCTCGGTCGAGCGCGCCCGGAGGGGTTATCTCCAGCTAGACGACTTTCTCGCTGCCGCCGCGCAGGACCGTCATCTTACGGACGGCTATTTCGTAACCTTCTGGCGGATGTTGCTGGAATACCCGGAAATCCTCAGTTGGGAGAAACTCTGGACCGACAGTTATCACGAGGTCCGCGCCGAGCTGTATGGCATTGGCAAGGCGATCGCGCCTGAAAAGCCCTTCGGGTTTCACATCATGCAGAACATGACGTTCAGCCCTTTTTACCGCGCGGAAGAAGACTATTCCAAAACCAAGGATTACGCCGACTATCTCAAGCTGGCCACCTACAATAACGCGGGTGGCCCCCGGATGGCGGCGTACCTGGACCGCCTGAGTGCGACTATATTTCACGACGCCAAGCCCCAGGACTTTACCGCGTTCTATTACAAGATCATGAACTACCGCGAACGGCCGTATGAG
>JBKQVG010000010.1:0-11079 GCA_052325345.1 Bryobacteraceae bacterium | reverse complement strand
CA
The DNA here is from genome assembly GCA_052325345.1 of Bryobacteraceae bacterium. Taxonomy (GTDB): domain Bacteria; phylum Acidobacteriota; class Terriglobia; order Bryobacterales; family Bryobacteraceae; genus JBEKYD01. The sequence continues at coordinate 11,077 of JBKQVG010000010.1, read as the reverse complement.
ATACTGTTCACTTAACAATCCTGATCCGCTTCGAGACATCGATGCGGCGCGTGCGCTGCCGCTTCCGGGGCCGCAGATTGTAGTTGCTCATCTTGCGTTTCACGCCGCGGAAATTGACTCGGTTTCTGCTGGAGACGACGCGCTCTTGCAGGATCTCCTGCAGAATCGCCTCATGCAGGATGTTCCTCTGCCGAGGGGGGAATAGCCGCGTAGCGGGCCATCCGCCGTTGGACCACGCGCACCGAATGCAGGAAGGAGAGCCGGTCGGGATCTTCATCGACTTTCAGGGCCGCTTCGTGCATCAAGCCGCGGATGGCATAGTGGGCCATGAGCAGGCCCCAGAACTCCTGCTCCACCAACCCTGGCGTCTTGCTGCGCAGCACGATCTGGGCGCCGCGCAGATGCGTCTTGAGCTCATCCAGGGCGGTTTCGATCTCCCAACGCTCGTGGTAGAGGGCGGCCAGTTCTTTGGCGGGAGCCTGGGTGGGGTCCAGGATGGTCGTGATCAACCGGTAGATGGGCTCGGCGCCTGGGACGTCCTTCAGGCGATAGTCGATCACACGGACCACAATCCCCTGGCGCTGACGGCGGCGATCCGAAGTCGAAGCGTAAATCCGACTGAGATAAGAACCGTCCGGCAGGCGCTGATCGACATCTAGACGTGCATTCTGGCGGGTCCGCCACAGTAAATCCGCGCCGGTCCGAGCCGCGGCCTGCCAGAGTTTGTAGCTGGGGAAGAACCGGTCTGCTAGGCACAGCATTCCTTGGCGCAGCGCGGGCACGACGTCCTGAGCCAGGGTGATCTCGTCGGTGGCATATTTGCTCATGCGCGCGGCCCACAGCACGTGGGTTCCGTTCTCCAACAGCGTCACGAATCGAATCTTGGGGAACGCACTGGCGCCGCGACTGGCGCCCGGACGCCCAAAGGCCTTTTCGTTTTCCTCCGTGTCGGCAGTGTCCAGGGTGCTGCCGTCCAGGCTGATCAATCGCCACTCACGATACCAGGCCCCCTTGGTCTGCCTCTCCGCGATCGGGGCCACGATGACCTCATAGAGTTTCTTCAGCGGTTCGGGTCCCAAGCGACTGCGGGCCTGCGAAATGCCCGACTTGCCGGCCACCTTCACGGCGGCCGATGGATCCAATAGCCACTGCACTCCCTCCAGCAGACAGCGTAGTACTTCGCGATAAGAGGAGCGCATGTACAACGCCAGCGCGATGACGTAGTAAACCACCACCTGGGCTGGCAAATCACGCTGACGGACGCTGGCGCGTTTGGTTTGTCTCAAAACCTCACGGACTTCCTCAGCAGGAAAGAACTTGGCAATGACGCCGAGGCTGATGTAGTCGGTAATGCGGCTCCCGGCGGGTAGGGACGCAACGGTACGAGCCATTCTGGGGGCCTCCGCCCCAAAACAGAATAGCATGAAAATGTTGTTAAGTGAACAGTATTGCGGTTAGCCGGGAGTCGGTAGCGTGGTCGAGGGCGGGGGCGCGGTGGAGGCTCCATTGCTCGACATGTTCCACGGCGCCGCCGGGTTCCAGGGTTGCCAGGGGGCCCAGAGTCTCCACCTCCAGCATGGCGGCGTTGGTGAAGATCTCGACCGAGCAGCCGAAATCTGGGTACTCCACTCCGGCGCGGGCGCGTGCCTGTTTGAGGAAGAGCGCGCCTTCCACGGCGTAAGCTACCCACGCATTTTCGGCGAACAGGCCGGCTTTTTGCGGCGCGGTGGCGGCGGGGTCCTGGCGAAGCAGCAGGAAATGCGGAGTGAAGCGCCAGCGAGGGTCGGAGAAATCGGTGTAGCCCCACATGGCGAGCGGGTTGGTAGGAAGCAGGCGCTCATCGTGGCGCAGGCGGGGCGGGAAGCCGGTTACCGCGACGCCGCCCGGCCGCATTACGGAAAGGCCCCACGGGGCCAGCCGCACGGCGCCGCGGTTGCGGTTGGTAATGCGGTGCAGGACGGTGACGGCGGTTCCCTCGGGCGCGAGGCGGATTTCGATTTCTCTTTCCAGCCCGCTTTCGGGCTCGACGGGCTGGCGGATGGCGAGCCGCAGACCCTCGCCGTGGATCTCGACCGGGCCGTTATCAAGCGCCTTGCTGGCCGGCGTTTCGGGCGCGGCCCAGAGCCGATGGCCGCCGCGATTCTGCCAAACCGGCTCGCCCGAGCGGCCCAGAGCCTGGGGGAAGTTATGAAACAGGTTGGGCCCGCCGCGGCGGCCGTAGCGCATCACGCGCGGCCCGATCTGCGCGGGCACGACGAGTTCCACTTCGCCGTTGCCCAGCCACCAGGATTGGGGCCATCCAGCGTAATCGCGGCGTTCGATAGACATACGGCAGCTCCTTGGGTGATGAAAGTGGCGAGCGTCAAAGAGAGGCCGACCGGGGGGTCGGCCTCGGACCAGGGGGGTCCGCCCCACAGACTCCTTGACCCATTCATAACATATAATATATTATAAAGACCGAACAAGAGAATTCGCCGTTCGGATTCGGAACTCTTTTGCCATGACGAACCTCCGCCGCAGAACGTTTCTGGCGGGTGCGGCTGCCGTGGCCGCCGCGCACGCAGCCGGCGCCCCCCTGCCCCGCCCCGGATGCCAGGCCAATGCCTGGAACCTGGACCCCGCGCGCTTCGACCTGCTGCTGACAGCGCTGCGCGAAATGAAAGAACTGGAATTTCAGGGCTTCGAGACCAACATCCGTTTTGTGCAGCCGCAACTGGACCGGGCCGCGGCCGCGCGCGCGCAACTGGATGCCTTCGGCCTGGAGTTCATCGCGGCCCACACCAATCTTCCCGAGTATCAAAAGGCCGGGCCGGAGAGCGCCGCCGCCGCGGCGGGCAAACTGGCGGGCGAAGCGAAGCAGTTCGGCGCCCACGCCCTGGTGGTGAGCCACGCGGGCCTCTCCCCGACGGGCGAGTTCACCGGGCAGGCGCTGGCGGCCAAAGTGCGGGCGTTGAACCTGGCGGGACAACGCGTGGCCGAAGCCGGCCTGGTGCTGGCCTACCACAACCACCAGCCGGAATTCCGCAACGGCGCGGCCGAAGAGTCGGGACTGGTGCGGCTGACGGACCCCAAGCTGGTTTCGCTGATGTTCGATATCGGCCACGCCTGGCTGGCATACCCCGACGCCGTCGCATTTTTCGAAGCCCACCACGACCGCGTCTACGGGTTGCACGTGAGAGACTTCCAGAACCGCGTATCGGTACCGCTCGGCCAGGGCGAGTTCCCGCTGCGCAAGCTGGCGGACGCCATCCGCAAGACCGGCTGGCACGGCTGGCTGATCGACGAAGAGGAGCGCCCGAACGAGCCCGATAAGCCCGGCATGCGCGCGACCGGCCCCTCCCGGCGTACCATGAAAGTGATATTCGGAGTGTAGCCGTGGGCCCCATCGATATCGCGTACGGCAAGGGACGCCTGGCGGTGGAGGCGGCGGGCGATGTGCTCGCGCCGCGCGCGGCCAAGCCCGTCGCCGACGAGACCGGGGCCGTCTTCGACGCACTCGAGAATCCGATCGGCACGCGGCCCCTGCGCGAAATCGCGCGGCCGGGCGAGCGGGTTGGTATCGTGGTGAACGACATCACCCGCCTGGCGCGGGCCGACCTGCTGCTGCCCCCCATCGTCGATACCTTGAACGCGGCCGGCGTGCCGGATGGCGATATCTTTATCGTTTTCGCGCTGGGCATTCATCGCCGCCAGACGGAGGAAGAGCGGCGCCGGATCGTGGGCGACCGCATCTTCGGGCGCATCCGATCGTTCGACCACATTTCGACCGACGACGGCAGCCTGGTGGAAATCGGCACCACGAGTTTCGGCAACCGGGTCGAGATCAACCGCGAAGTGTGGGAGGCCGACCGCATCATTCTGACGGGCGAAATTATCTACCACCTGATCGCCGGCTATTCGGGCGGACGCAAGAGCCTGGCGCCGGGAGTGGCCGGGTTCCGCACGACGACGTTCAACCATCGCATGATCTTCGACCCGAATTGCCGCGCCGGCAAGCTGGACGGCAACCCGGCGCACGAGGACCTGCTGGAGGCCTGCCGGCTGGCGGAGCCGGACTTCATCGTCAACCTGGTGCTGAGCCCGGAGGGCGGACTGATCCGCGTGGTGGCGGGCCATTACGACCTGGCGCACCGCGAGGGCTGCCGCGAGGTGGACCGCATGCTGGCGGTGGAAATCGACCAGCCGTATGACGTGGTGGTGGCCTCCGCCGGCGGCTTCCCGCTCGATATCGATCTGCGCCAGGCGCACAAGGGGCTGGAAAACGCCTGCCAGGCGCTGCGCCCGGGCGGCTCCATCCTGTTCTACGCCGAGTGCCCGAACGGAGCCGGCATCCGGTCGTTCGAAGACTACGTGCGCCGCTACCGCGACGAATACGAGATGCGGGCGGCGCTCGAGAGGGAGTTCGCCGTGGGCGGACACAAGGCGTACTGGGTGGCGCGGCTGGGCCGGCTGTACGACGTCCACCTGGTGTCCGCGCTCGATCCCGAATTTGTGCGGCGTTGCCATTTGCAGCCGGTGGCGCCGGCCGATCACAGCGCGGCGCTCGGGCGCCTGCTCGAAAAGGCGGGCCCGGGCGCGCGCGTAGCCATTATTCCCTACGCGGGCTTCATCCTGCCCGTGCAACGAAAGATTACTGAGGTTTTATCAATATGACGTCCGTGAAGCTCGAACAAACCAGTCTCAACTATATTGGCGGTGAATGGGTCGACGCCGCAGCCCACGAGGTGGTGAAGCTGCCCTACGACGGCACGCCGGTGGGCGAGGTGCCGCAGGCCGATACCGGGGCGGTAGACAAAGCCGTGGCGGCGGCGCGCAAGGCGATGGTCGAGATGCGCGAGATGGGCAATTGCGACCGCGCCGACCTGTTGCTGCGCATTGCCGAACTGATGAAGCGCGACGTGGCCGAATACGCGCAGCTCATCTGCGCCGAAACGGGCAAGCCGGCCAAGGAAGCGCGCGTGGAGGCGGAGCGGTGCCTGGCAACCCTGGCTGCGGCGGCGCACGAGGCGCGGCAGTTGCACGGCGAAGTCGTGCCCATGGACTTCGCCGCCATGGGCAAGGGCCGCATGGCCCTGACGGTGCGCGAGCCGCTGGGCGTGATCGGGTGCATTACGCCGTTCAACGTGCCCCTGAACCTGGCGCTGCACAAAGTGGCGCCGGCCCTGGCCGGGGGCAACGCGGTAGTCCACAAGCCCGCCACTAAGACGCCGCTCAGCGCGGCGCGCCTGGCCCACACCATGGAAGAGGCCGGGGTGCCCAAAGGCGCCTACAACCTGATCACCGGCAGCGGCGCCCGTCTTGGGATGGCCATGGCGGAACATCCGGGAATTGCCATGCTGACTTTCACCGGCAGCCCGGAGGTGGGCCGCACCATCAAGTCCCGCGCCGGGTTTAAGAAGGTGACGCTGGAACTGGGCAACAATTCGGCCGTCATCGTCGAGCCGGAAGCGGACATGGCTACTGCCGTGGCGCGCACCACGCAGGGCGCCTTCGCCCACAGCGGGCAGGTGTGCATCTCGGTGCAACGGGTGTTCGCGCACCGCTCGATTGCCGGCGAATTCGTGGAACGGCTGAAGGCGGCGGCCGAGGCGCTGAAGATCGGCCACCCCTATGAGGAGACGACCGACATTTCGTCGCTGATCGACGAAGCCGAAGCCATCCGCATCGAAAAGTGGATCGCGGAAGCGCAGGCGGGCGGAGCCAAAATCGTTACGGGCGGGACACGCAAATTCGCCACGGTGACGCCAACCGTGCTGGTGGACGTTCCGGCCGCTTGCCACATCTCCTGCCAGGAGGCGTTTGGACCGGTGGTGGCGGTCTACCCTTACGATAACCTGGACGACGCCATCGAGCGCGCCAACGCCACGCCTTATGGCCTGCAGGCGGGCATCTTCACCAACAATATTCAGCGCGCCTTCCGTGCTGCGCGGCGGCTGGAAGTGGGCGGCGTAATGATCAACGATATTCCGATGTACCGGGCCGACCATATGCCCTACGGTGGCGTGAAGGAGAGCGGGACCGGCAGGGAAGGTCCGCGCTACGCCATCGAAGAGATGACCGAGATGAAGCTGATCTGCTGGAAGGTGTGACGCATGAGCTCGCGAAGAGAGGTGTTGCTGGCGGCCGCCGGGCTCGCGGCCGGCCGCGTGCTCCAAGCTGCCAATCCAATGCACGTACACTTGGGCTGCCAAACCAACGCGTGGGCCATCGATCCGCGCGATTTTGGCAACGTGCTGGCGATCGTTCGCAAGATCGAGAATTACGGGTACGAGGGATTTGAGACGGGATTCGCGAACGTGCAGGGACAGTTCGGCGATCCGGCCGCCGCCAAGGCCAAGCTCGATTCCATCGGCTTGCAGTTCATCGGCGTCCACATCTTTCTCCTCCGCTACGACCCTGCCACCCACGTTGCGCCGGCGGAGCTTTACGAGCGCGTGGCGGCCGGCGGCGCCAAACTGGGGGCGGAGCGGCTGATCCTGAGCGGAGCGCCGCCCCAGGACGAAGCGGGGCGCAAACGCAAGGCCGAAGCCCTCAACCGCGCCGGCTCCGTGGCGCAAAAGCTCGGTCTCAAGCTGGCCTACCATAACCACGGCCCGGAGTTTGCCAGCCACGGCGAGGAAATCGAATTTCTGTTGCGCGAGACCGATCCGGTCCGTGTCTGGTTCCTGTTGGACGCGGGGCACGCCTTCGTCGCCGGCGCCGATATCCCGGCCTTCATCCGCAAACACCACGACCGGTTGACGGGGATGCACCTTCGCGATTCCAGGGATGGCAAGGAGACGCCTCTCGGCACGGGCGATTTTCCGCTGGAGGCCGTGGCCGCGGTGATCCGCGAGACCGGCTGGAGCGGTTGGGTGATCAACGAGGAGGAGCGGGTGGGCGGCAAGCCGGGGGACGAAGCGATCAAGCCGGCGCGGGACGCGCTGTTTCGCGTATTTCGAGGCGAAGCGTGAATGATGGCGGCGAGCCTGCCCCACAAAGCAGCGCAACCTTGAGCGTAAGACATCGGCGGCAAGATCGCCGGCGCTGCAGGCAGTAATACTCTGAAAAGAACTGAGAGGGCAAAGAGCACAACCATGGCACCTATCGTCAATACGACGCAGGAACAGACCGGGCAGGGCACCGCCGCGGCCAAACCGGGCCTGGTGTTCCGGGCCAGCGCAGCGGGGGTTATGTTCCGCGAGAGGTTTGTCCACGACCGCGCCAATCTGTTGTTTCTCGATTGCGGTGAGTACGATATTCCGGCGGGAGGGTATTCCTCCTGGTTCGGCGCGCCCGGGCGCGAGAGCCTGCTGTTCATGTGGAAGGGTACGGCGCGAGTGGAGATGAGGGAGGCGAGCTTCGAGCTTGCGCCGTACGATACGCTTTACGTTCCGCTGGGGGCCGCTTTCCGCCTTCGCAATGAATCCGGTGAGCCGGCGCGTATCATCCAGACCTCGGCTCCCGCGACCAACGTCCACCCCGTGTTCCATTCGCGATTCGCCGAGTTCTCGCGCCGCGAAGACCGTATCCGCCACCTGAAGGGCAAGGAAGTCTACATGATGTTCGACGTGGGCGAGGCCGCCGATAAGCTGGTAGCCGGCTACACCTTCTACCAGGCGTACACGCGCGCGTGGCCGCCCCACAACCACACCGACCAGGAAGAGACCTACATTTTCATTAAGGGCCACGGCGCCATGGAAGTCTACGACACGCCTGAAAACATGACGTTCGTCCACTCGCTCGGCGAGGGCGACCTGGTGACCATCCCCTTCCTGAATTACCACCCGGTGTTTTCGCAGGAGGACCCGCTCGAGTTCATCTGGTGCATCGCCGGCGAGCGCTACTGGGTGGGCGACAAGAACAAGGATTTCATGAAAGGCAGCGGCCCGGCCATCACGACTTAGGAATAGCTTCCGGACGAGCCTTCATCGGGCGCCGAAGCGGTACACCGTCGTAGAGTGGAACTGGGCTCCGGGCCGAAGCACGGTGGTGGGGAAGTTGGGGTGGTTCGGCGAATCGGGGAAATGGCCGGTTTCCAGGCAGAAAGCCGAGTGCGGCCCATACCGATGCCCGTTCTTCCCGCTGTCCGAGCCGTCCAGGCTGTTGGCGCTGTAGAACTGCAAGCCGGGTTCGGTGGTGAAGACTTCCATGTAGCGGCCGGACTCGGGGTCGGAAACACGGGCGGCGAAACCGAGCTTTCCGGCGGGGTGGTTCAACACGTAGTTGTGGTCGTATCCCCCGGCAAGGCGAAGCTGCTCATTGGCCTCGCCAATGCGAGCGCCGATAGCGGTGGGCCGGCGGAAATCGAACGGCGTGCCGGCGGCCGGCCGCAGCTCGCCGGTTGGAATCAGACCCGCCGCCACGGGCGTGAAGCGGTCGGCATCGATCGTCGCCACATCCCGCAGCACGTCGCCCGCGCCTTCGCCCGCCAGGTTGAAAAACGAGTGGTTGGTCAGGTTGACTACCGTCGGCTTGTCGGTGGTGGCGGTGTAATCGATGCGCAGCTCGTTCGCGTCCGTGAGAGTGTAGCGGACGGTTACGGCTAGGTTGCCCGGGTAGCCTTCTTCGCCATCGCGGCTGAGATAGGTAAATTCGACCGCCGGCGGCGGACCGCCGATCGCGCGGCCTTTCCAGACCACTTTGTAGAATCCGCGGACGCCGCCGTGCAGCGAGTTTTCGCCGTTATTGCGGGCGAGAGTGTACCGATGGCCGTCGAGGGTGAACGCGCCGCCCGCGATGCGGTTGGCGTACCTTCCCACGGTCGCTCCGAAATATTTTTTGGTATTGAGGTAGCCATCGAAAGTATCGAATCCGAGAACGATATCCGAGAATACGCCCCGCCGGTCCGGTGTCTTGAGAGATACCAGGATAGCGCCGAAGTTGGTGACCCGCGCCTCCATCCCCTTCGCGTTGGTGAGGGTGTAGAGGTAGATGGGCTTGCCGCCGGGAGCATCGCCCCAGTGAACGGCCGAGGGTGGATTGGCGGCCCAACCGGCCACGAGAAACGCGGTCGCGAGCGCGGCATACCGAAACAAGGGATTCATAAGGGAATGATAGCGGGAAGGAGGAAGGACGCGGGGCGGACCGAGCGGCCCGCCCCGCAAGGCAAGAATCTAGAAGAACAGCTTCAAAGCGAACTGCAAAACGCGCGGATCGTTGGCGGCGGTGATCCTGCCAAAGGTGCCGGAGGAAACCGACGCAACCGGGTTCTGGAAATTCGGACGGTTCTCGGTGTTGAACGATTCGGCGCGGAACTGGAGACGCCAGCGCTCGGTAAAGGCAAAGTCTTTGAACAGCGACATATCGATGTCTAAGTATGCGGGCCCGCGCAGGGAACCGCGTCCGACGTTGCCGAACGTTCCAATGGTTGCCGCCGTGTATGCGGCCGTATTGAAATACTGTTGCGTCTGGCTCTTCCCCGACACGCGCGCCGGATCGCCGACGATGTCCGCGTAGTCGTTGCCAATGCCCGATTCGGAGCGGTCCGTGCCGCTGGTGACGGTGAAGGGCGTACCGCTATCCAGGGTTACGATGGTGTTGTACTTCCAGCCGTTGAGGAGAGTGTTCGCCACACCGTTCACGTGCACCTTGGGAAGCGCATAAACGACCGAGAGGTTATAGCGGAATTCCTGGTCGAAATCCGCGGGTCCGCGCGCGCTGCGGAAATTGAAGGGATTGGGCGGACCGGTATTGCCTTCGGTGGCGCTCGAGGTATTGTCGATTGTCTTGCCCCAGACGAAATTGGTCAGTACGGTGAGACCGCCCGAGAAACGCTTGGTCAGATTGAGTTGCAGGGAGTTGAACTCGTCATAGACGTAGGAACTGGCAAGTTCGACGGCCGCCAGGCCCGGGTATAACCGGCGGGTATTCTCGTTGGCCACTGTGGCGCCGGGGCCGAAAATCGCGGGATTGAACTGCCGCGACCCCATGATGTCCAAGCCGTGATTGCCGACATACGCCAGCGACACGGCAATGTCGTTTTGGAATTGGTGTTCCAGCGTGAGGTTCCAGTTCTGCGTGTAGCCGACTTTGGAGGACGGATCGAGCACGCCGCCGGAAAGCGGAAGCAGGAACTGATAGGTGGAGAACTGGCTGGGCAAGATGTGCGCCCGCGGGAAAGGATCCCCTCCCGGGTATCCCTGATACGGATTGTCGAAGCTCGGCGGATTGGGGATGCTTAAATATAGATCGATCGGCTGCATGGCATCCGTGCGTTGATAGAGCAAGCCCTCCGGGAAGCTATAGAAGATGCCGTAGGCCCCGCGGATAATCGTCTTGTTATCGCCGAACAGATCGTAGGCAAAGCCGATGCGCGGAGCGAAATCCTTCCAGTCCTTCTTGAAGATTGAAGCCTGGATGCCCGGGTCTCCGACGAACTGCATCCCCAGTGGAGCGTTGGGCGCGATCTTGGACTGCGCGCCGGGGACGAAGCCCACCAGGGTATCGTTCTTGTCGTCGGGGGGTAGCCAGGGTTCCCAGCGCAGTCCCAGGTTCAAAGTCAGCCGGCGGGTGGCCTTCCAATCGTCCTGCAAGAAGCTGTAGAACCGGTTCTCCCGCAGATAGAACGTACGGCCGTTGTCCTGGAAGAACTGCGACTCGGCGCCGAGGTAGAAATCCGCGACAGCGTTGCCGCTGTTCTGGCCGTTAAAGGTGTTGTCGCCGGGTGTATAGGAGTAATCGTTGGCGTCGATGCGGGTACGTTCGAATTCGGCGCCAAAGGTGAGCGTGTGCGCTCCGAGGATTTTGGTTAAGATGCCACGATAGACAAATGACGTGGAATCCTGGCGTAGGGCGCCGCCGGAGAAGATATCGACGTAGCCGGAAATGTTGTCGCGGATGCCGGGGAAGATCGGCACTTGGGTTCCGAGCGGAACCTGCTGTCCGAAACTTTGCAGCGTCTGCAGACCGGGGGCCTCCGGGATTTGCGTACGCGCGAACCGGCCGGCGCTGAAATAAAAGGTGCCCGTGAAGGTCGGACTGAACATCTGGGTATCGTTCAATGTTGCCGACTGGTTGCGGAAGAGGTTTTCGGCGTAGAAACCGGTGGGGGCGTTGAACGATACCCAGATGTTCAGTCCGACCTTCACGGGCACCT
>JBKQVG010000009.1:0-22304 GCA_052325345.1 Bryobacteraceae bacterium | reverse complement strand
CAAACCATCGAGGCAATTCCGCGAAATCAAGCGGAAGTCACCCGCATCCAGTGGGAGATCTTTGTACACCAGGTTGCGCATCAGCCGATAGAATATCCATGCTGACAGCCGTTTGAATATTCCCTCTCCCTGTCTGGCTATGCGCTGCCCGTAAACCACATCGTAGCCCTCGCAATAGCGGGCGATCATCTGGTGAATCACCGCAACAGGATCTTGCAGGTCGGCATCCAGCAGTACAATCGCGTCTCCCGAAGCGTAGTCCAGACCCGCTGTGGACGCGCTCTGATGGCCGAAGTTGCGCGACAAATTGACCACCTTGATCCGTGGATCTTCGTAGGCCCAGGCTGCGATCAGGCCCAGGGTCGAATCGGTGCTGCCATCATTGACCAGCACGACCTCCGTTTCGCCTTTCACTTCGCTCATAAACTCATCGAGCACACCTCGAAGATGAGGCACAACCGATTCCTCGTTGTACACGGGAATGACGAGAGTGAGCAGATTGGGATACGGCCGGGGCTGCAACAACGGACCGTTACTGTTCTGCATTGGCATCTTGCGATCCAAGGATGGTTTTTCGCAAGTCTATCACTGGGAGCCAGTTTGACTAGAAACAATCTTCTATTGTGCGATCTTCTGTCGCCGAACGCACGCCGGGGGCTTGCGGTTGGTCGAAGCAAAACGCCACGAAGACGGTGCGGCCGGCCATGGCATCTCTCCGCTCTCGCTGGGAAACGTCGGGCCATGAAGACAGATGGGGGTCGTAAAGATTAGCCACACCGTGGCCAGTCGTCCTGAACTCTCGCTCGAAGCCTCGTCGCACTTACCTGCCGCGCTGTTTTACTTATTTTTCATTCTCCTGCTCATAACAACGGACTTGTTGGCTTCGTTTGGTAAAACGCTCATTCTCCCCCAGATCACCTCGTCAATGACCCGCAGACTCGGCGGCGCGCTAACCCTAGAAGCGACCCTGGGGATACCCCAGTCGCCGTGGCACCTCTGTCCTTCTGAACTCTACTGATCACTTGAGAGCTGGATGCTTACAGGCGCTGGTATGTGCTCCCCCCTGCGAGCGCGCTGCAAGCGCTCCAATTGGTTTTGGGCGCAGACCAGCTGGCGCTGAATGGTTGTTTCGTAGCGAAGGATTCGATCGAGGTCAGCATCCAAAGGCAGCTTGAGATGATCCGTAATTCCTGCTCCTGCGGGGTTTATTATTTGGTCGAGGCCGTCGTTCGATTTCTTTGCAAATGCTCGACGGATCAGTCCAGCCTCGCATCGTAATGCCCGCCCCTGCCTCCCACCAGCAGACCGCTATCTTCTCGACCTGCATCTCTTCAAGCTTGCCAATCGGGGCAGAATCTCGAGTGAGTTCGCCCAATAATTCTTGGAACCGGGCCGCATCTTCCCGGCCCTCGCCCTCCGTGATAAGCACTGCAGAGGCTAAGACACCATGTTTAACAGCGTTGAATCGCGACCGACTCTTGCCTTCTTCGGTTCTGGGACCAGTCGACAGTTGTGCATTGCGGCGATTCGCTGCGGTCTTTTTACTCAACGAAACGACATTATCGTGGCTGTTCTCTTCCATGGCGCGATACCTCTGTCGCAATGGACGGAGCCTATCATATTCGCTTTTGCTTCGCCAGCCAGATCGGGATGGGAACCTGGATTGATAATAGGAAGCAGGTCTAGTGGGTTCTTTACTTCGTCCTCAGCTTCTATTTTGGCGACCAGTCGGGGGCGCTGGCGGCGTCGACCGAGGATTTCCTTAGCTGTCTGCGCCCCGTAGTATCCAGTCGATGGTCTTGTGGAATCTTGCGGAAAGCAAAACGAGCATCTCCAGACTCGGTGCAATCTTTCCTCTTTCAATCTTTGAGAGGTGTCCTTGGCTGACGTCGAGATGAGTGGCCAGTTCTTCTTGAAGCATAGTCCCACGTAGCTTCCTGATCCGAGAACCTACCGCCATCAAATCGACTTTGAATTTGCCTGCCATCGAAATAGAAATCTCTTGACTTCAACATTCATAAATGGCATATTCTAATAATGAATATTCCATTGCTGCATTTAACATGTCCTGCCTTTTTGTACCTTATCCGAGGACGCCCGGCATAGTGGCTTACGAAGTCCCGCGACAAAAAAATCAAGCCTTAGGAGGCATTATGAGCGAGTCTGAAGAACAACGTTCTGGTGTACGCCCGCGAAGGAAGCCCCTGGTGCGGGAAAACTTAAGGTTCGCCCACCGGCTAATTGCCGGCGCCTTGCCCATTCGATTGACCGAGTCCCTGAAAACTCTATCTCAGGATTTTGACTTTTCTCTGCGTAAAGGAGAACTCCAACTCCTCAACAATTCCTGGTATGTGACCCATACGGGACTGGTTCGCCTGGCCCGCCGCAAGCGGTGCCGCGGCATCCATGTCGAGGCCGTCGATTCCCTGTGTGATTCTGCGGCGAATCGTTTCGTCCTCAAGGCGACGGTGTATCCGTCCAAAGATTCCGCCGGCTTCGTCGGCTACGGTGATGCCGACCCTTCCAACGTATCTCTGCTGGTCCGCGGCGCCGAGATGCGCATGGCCGAGACGCGAGCCGTCAATCGCGCTCTGCGCAAGGCTTATGGCATCGGCATCTGCTCGGTCGAGGAGATCGGATCCAATCCCGGTCCGACGGCGCCAACTCCTGATGCACAGAAGTTTCCGCCCAAGAATGCAAACGGAAACGGGAGCGCGAGCGGCAATGGTGGTGGGCACAAGGTCCGTGACCGGCTGTGCCAGATCATCCGTCAGCACAAGCTCGATCCTGAGCTGGTGAAAGCCTACGCCGTCGACTTCTGCGGCACCAAAGTCCTCAAGGACGCCACTCGTGAGCAGGTCGAAAGCTTCGTCCAGCAGCTTGCTGAGGCGGCTAAGAAGGACCGCAATTCCCTGCTCTGCCAGCTCAACAGCTACGCACCCCCGAGCCAGGAGGTGGCGGGATGAAACGTCATGTTCCTGGACTCTCTGACACCGCACGTGATTCGCACTCCGAGGGTCCCGACGGCGTATTTCTCGTTCGGCTCGATGGTGCACAGCATCGCTGGCAAGCTCAGAAACGCTTTTATCTGCTCCGGCTCTCCGTTCTGGAGCCCAAGCCATTTGCCGGACGTTCAATGGTCAGCCGTCTCTACTGCACGCCGAAGGCGATGTGGAAGCTGGGTTGGTTCCTGCGGGATTTCCTCTATGACCCCGAACTGTTGAGCCAGGATGAGATCGACGAACGAGCCCTGCGCGGCTTGGTCGGGGTCGTGAAGATCAGCCACACCGTGATCAATGGCATCTCGCTGGTGAACTTCGACGGCTTCGCGCCGGCCAGCCAGTGGGAAGAACTGTCCACTGCCGTCCCCATTCCGCCGGCAGCCAAGGGTAACGGCTCGCGTAAGGAAAGGGCGTCATGATGAACTACAGCTACACCCATATTTCCCAGTACAGCCGCGACCGCAAGGGAGCGGTTGCCGCGGTTATTACGTAACGTGGCACTTAGTCCGGACACTCGTAGACAGCGTACGGCTGGCCGCGCGCCAATTAGGAAGAATCGCCCCGGCCCGGCGGACACCTTACAGTTTCCAGCGTCCCGCAAAAGGCTGCCCGGCAGGCAATCTCGTGGAGAATGCCGCGGTCGAGTTGGCTGTATCGCACTGGCAGTTCGCGAGGCGGCGAAACCACGAGCCGTCTTTAACGGTATTCACCGTGTCCACTCCGAACCCCGTCCAATTCACCACCACCGGCGACCCGACGGGAAGAGTGTATTGCATGGGTCCGGCGTCGTCGTGAAAAGAATGGAGCAAGGTGACCAACCCGGTTTCGGGCTGGTACACTCCCGGCGTGTCACGGCCGCCGCCATCCCAATCGCCCGTCAACGGGACCGCGCCGTTACCCCCCAGGTGGATGACCGGCACAAATTCTTCACGGCTTTCGGGCGAGGCGAACAGGTGCCAGGTGGCATCGGAGGGGCGATAGAAGCCTGGGCTGGCCCGGTGGCTGCCGGTCCAGTCGCCGGCCACCGGCACATCCCCGGGTTTCATGCCGTTCAAGGCGAATGCCAGGGCGGGCTGGCCATCCGGGTTTCGGCCAATTCTCCACTGATTGGTGGAAGGCCGGTAGACCCCTGGCGCCAGCCGCCCTTCGCCATTCCAATCGGCCGCCACAGCCTGGTCTCCGGCTTCCCCCAATGGAAGCGTGATTGGATCGCGGGAAGCTTGTTCGATGGTCCACACGCCGCCGGCAAATGAGGCCGCGCGTGCCGGATCCCTCCATTGCAAAGGGTATGTATAGACCTCCCAGCCGTAGGAAGCCACCCGCAGATCCACCATCGGACGAGGGCTCGAGTGGCACCACAGCGCTACCGCTTGCGGCGCCAACCGGTTCCCCGCCGCGCACCAGAAAGCCTCGATGCCGATATCGGCCATCTGCCAGGTCCGCGCGATCCGGCGCACGGGGACCAGGCCGCGCGCCAACCCCCCGTTCAAAGACGCGTTCCACTCCGCAGTCTCGCTCTCCAGCATGGGCCCGCGCACGCCGGGCCAAAGCCGATTGTGCTCTACCAGCGAGACGACGTAATAGGGATGGCCGGCGTCGCGCGGATCGGGGAGCGAGTAGTCGAGGGCCGCAAACCGCAGGTCGGGACGGCCCAGTTGCTCGTTCAGGTGCAGCTTAATTTCAAAAGCGTACTCGTGAGAGAAGGGTATGTTGAGCAGCACAACGCTGCCGGCAGGGGTGGCGCGCAGCCATTCCAGCAGCTCCGCATTGGCCTCGTCCACCATGATCTGACAGCGGCCGAAATCCACGCTGTCGATGGCCAGAATTCCCAGCAGCGCGGCTGCCGCCGCCGATGCTGCGCCGGCCCATTTTCGGCCGTTCCGCCACAGCGCCAGGAGTTCTCCGGCGACCGTCCCCGAAAAAATGCTGGCCGGGACCGCAAACAGCAGCAGGTAATAGGGGCGGATACCAGGCCAGGGGAGGAGGATGGCCACGGCGCAGCCCATCCACGCCGTCATCATGAGTAGAAGCTGTTGCTGGCGGAGTTGGCGCCGCCATGCCAACGCCGCGGCCGCCAATGCCAGCAGGCAAAGCGCGGGGAAGTCGCGCACCAAGTCAAAGCTCATGGCCACGATGCCTTGGGCTAACCGTAGCCCGGTGAGCCGGTATGCCGAAGCGTACGCGCCGGCGGCGGCAGGGCGAAGCAGAAACAGCCGTGCGCTCCACACCACCGCGGCCGCTCCGGCAGCCGCTCCCAGGTATATGCCTAAGGCCCGCCGCGACAGAAAGATCGGCTCGCCGAATCCCGTCCAGAAGGACAGCAACCACCAGATTCCCACCGTACCAACCGCGGCCAGGGCGGTTTCCCGTGTGCCGGCGGCAATGGCGATAAGCGTCGCTGCCAGCACGCCCAGGATCACGGAGTGCCGGGACCGGGCGGCCCGGTGCACGAGCACAAACGATGCCAAGATGCAAAGCACCATCACCGGCTCGCCCTTGGACAGAGTGAAATACGCTTCCGATACGGGCGCGGAAAACAGGAAGAACAAGGCCGCCACCCAGGTCTCGAAAAGAGTGGCATCGAAGCAACGCATCAGTGCGATGAGGGCCGCCACCGTGAGGGTCAGCAGCGCGGTATTGCCGAGGTAAAACCATAGCGGGCTGTTGCCGCCAGTTGCATACAAGAGCGCCCAGTAGATCCAGTAGAACGGCAGGAAGCGTCCGGCGCTTTCATAGATCTGCAGAACCAACGACGGGCTATGTAGCGCCAGGCGCGAGTTGGCCAGGGTGACGGCATCGTCCAGCAGGCCGAAATGCGCACTCCCGAGGCGCGGCAGCATGTACAACGGCGCCAGCAGCACGGGGGCGTACGCCCTGGCTTGGGTGGGTAAGCGCGGCCATCCGCCGCCGCGTTCCCGAGGGGTCATATCTTCTGCGTCCCCTTCCGCTCCGGCCGCACCACGTACACCGGGCGGCGCTTCACTTCCTGAAAGATCATACCCACGTAGATTCCCAGGATACCCAGCACGATCATGGAAATACCATTGCTCACGGTGAGCATGAGCATCAGCGAGCTCCAGCCCGGCACGAGCGACCCCACCGCGCCGCGAATCCAGAAGTGGAGAACATAGACAATTTCCGCGGCCGCCAGCAGCAGGAACAGCAGTCCCGCCACCAAGGCCAGGCGCAACGGCGCGAGCGAGAAGGAGAACATGCCGTCGCTCGCCAGCCGCAGCATCTTGCGCAACGAATACTTGGATTGCCCCACCAGGCGGGCGCCCGGAGCGTACGGCAGAATCACCGAGCGGAATCCGATCCACTCGACCATGCCCCGGTAGAATCGATGGTATTCCCGTAACTGGCCGAGCGCGCGCGCGGCTTCACGCGAGAGCAGGCGAAAATCCGCCGCGCCTTCGGCGATGCGCGTCTCTCCCAGCCGGTTGATGAGCCAGTAGAACGCCGATCCGCTGACCCGTTTGAACATCACGTCCTTGCGGCCGTGGTCCAACCTCTGTGTCTGCACTACGTCGTAGCCGACTTCATAGAGCCGCACCATTTCCGGCACCAGGCTTGCCGGATGTTCGCCGTCTCCGTCCATCATCACCACGGCGTCGCCATCCGCCGCATCCAGTCCGGCGCTGAGAGCTGCCTGATGGCCAAAGTTGCGGCTGAGTGCGATCGGCTGCACGCGCGCATCGGCCATTGCCAGGCCGGCCAGGACTTCCGCGGTGTCGTCCTTCGAACCGTCGTTCACGTACAGGAATCGAAAATCGTGAGGCAGGGACGCGAGCGCCTCCACCAGGGAGCGGTGGAACGCGGTCAAAGCCTGCCCTTCGTTGTAGACCGGAATCACAAAATCGAGCCGCATGGCTGGGGGTTATTGTAACCGCATTTGGAAGCAGAGCCGGGTTCCGCTTCCGGCCCTGGGCGCAGAGGGACTAGGCGCAGAGAGGCGCAGAGGTCGCGGATTGCCGGCCGGGGTAACGTCGAGCTTCGGCGCAACGAACTGTACGTCAAGCGGCCTCGGTTCCGTAGGCCTGACCGTAACGGCGGCCACGGGGACGCGTCCCGGGATCTATCCGATTACAATATGGGTGTGTGAGCGGTTCGTTGCAGCATTACGCAAGGACCACTCTTACCGTTCTGGGCGCGCCGGACTTTTCGATTTCGACCTCCCCTTTGACGGTGACTGTCGTGCCCGGAGGAACCGCGATCGACACTGCCGTGGTGAGCGTGTCCCAGGGGTTTACCGGGACTGTGGGGCTATCGGCATCTGGCTTGCCGGCGGGCGTAACCGCCTCCTTCAATCCGCCGTCCATTACCGGCAGCGGCCTGTCGACCGTGACGTTC
Organism: Bryobacteraceae bacterium; assembly: GCA_052325345.1. Taxonomy (GTDB): domain Bacteria; phylum Acidobacteriota; class Terriglobia; order Bryobacterales; family Bryobacteraceae; genus JBEKYD01. The sequence goes on along the minus strand of JBKQVG010000009.1, from coordinate 14,952 downwards.
ACGGCGGCGTCCAGCGCCGCGCTGGGATCGACCTTCGTAACCGTTAGCGGTCAAAGCGGTAGCGTGACCCATGCCTCGCTCGCCTACGTCACCGTGGCAACGCCCGCGCCGGGAACCATGCTTAGCCCGTCCAAAACGCGGTGATTAGCCCCGGGCTAGCAGCCCGTGGCGGAACTCGTGGCGACAACCGGTTGCCGGCCGCAAAATCGTCGCGGGGCGGTGGGGCAGACCATCGTTTTTTGTGGTCTGCCCTGCACTCGGCTGCTTTCGTGGAGCAGGCGTTTTCGCCTGCAACCGGTTGGGCCACGAGTTCCGCCATGGACTGTTAGGTTTGTTTGCGGCTTTCCGCGATACGGAGTAGGCGTTTAGCCTGCTTTGACGCCACGGGCTGCTCTTTACCGATGGCGCGACGCGCTCGCCAACCCGGTCGAGTGACCGCCCTCGGACTGGTTTTGTAACTGAGCGCCGCCGGCAGGGCGAGTCTTACGGCCGAACGGGAACGGCCAGGATCGCGCGAACTCTCGCTTTGAGAGTCTGTCCGTCGAACGGCTTGGGCAGAAATGGCAAATTAACATTTTGGGTGACGATCTCGCTCATGTCCGCGCCCGACATTACCATCGGACGCGTTTGTCCTGCTTGCCTTGATTTCATCCAAGAAACGTCACAAAATAAGGGATTGGTTGCCCGGATTGGAGGATTTCGGGAGGGAACTCGAGACCGCAGGAAGTAGCGTATGAAGCCGAAAGGGAAACCGAAACCGGCCTTCGATCTGAAGGTCTTCTTGTCCAAGGCCAACGGCGGAAGGACCAGGGCGGACTATGACGCAAACCGGGTCGTTTTCTCGCAAGGCGATCCGGCGGACGCCATTTTCTATATCCATAAGGGCAAGGTCAAGCTCGGTGTCGTTTCCAGCCAGGGAAAGGAAGCGGTCGTCGCCATTTTGGGCGCCGGCGATTTCTTTGGCGAAGGGTGCCTGGCCGGACAACCGGTGCGCATGGGAACGGCCGTCGCCATGTCCGCGTGCACCATTATGAAGCTCGAAAGGCCGGACGTGATCCGTACGCTTCACGAACAGCCGGCCTTTGCGGAAGTGTTCGTCGCCCATTTGCTTTCCCGTACCATTCGGATTGAAGAGGACCTGGTGGACCAACTGTTCAATTCCAGTGAGAAACGGTTGGCGCGAGTGCTTCTCTTACTGGCTAATTTCGGGAAGGAAGGCGCGCCGCAAACAGTCATTCCAAAGATTAGTCAGGAAACCCTGGCCGGAATCGTCGGTACGACACGCTCGCGGGTCAGCTTCTTTATGAACCGGTTTCGCAAGCTTGGATTCGTCGAGTATAACGATGGCCTGAAAATCCACAGTTCCCTGTTGAACGTCGTTCTGCACGACTAATCGGCGCGAAGCGGCGCCGAATCGCGACCGCGGGGAGCGGTCTTCGGGAGTTTCCGGATGAGTACCCCGGCCCCGGCTCTGTGCGGGCCGGGGCCGTGATCGAAATCCTGCTACCAGCGTTTGCGCCCGAACCCGCCGCCGCCGCTGCCACGATCCCCCTTCGGGCGTGCCTCGTTTACGCTCAACGGGCGGCCATCGAAGTCCGTGCCGTTGACGGCAGCAATGGCTTTCTCGCCCTCGCCGTCGTTTGCCATCTCGACGAAGCCGAAGCCGCGAGGTTGGCCCGTGTCGCGATCGGTAACGATGTTTACACGGCCGACAGTGCCGTGGGTCTCAAACAACGCACGAACCGATTCTTCCGAAGCCCCAAAGCTGAGGTTTCCAACGTATATATTTTTCACTTTTCGTTTTCCTTTACTGATTTGAGGAGCGGCAAATTTGGAAGGTGGACGAAGGTAGCGGAAATAACGCTAGAGAAGTCAGCCTTGAATTGGCAGAAACATCAAACCATCTCTACTATACCACGGCCGCCCAAAATATTTCCGCCGCTGCTCTGGCGTGGTCTGGCGTGGTGCTTTTGTAAAGCCGTCTGTTCACCGCTGCCAAGACCGGGCTCGAAGAGTCCGAGCCCGCGGGGCGTATAATGCTGGCGGAGGCGCCCGTGCGCTTCGAGACGTTCTCCTTCGGCTCCCTCCGCATCGACGGTGTCACCTATGACCGCGACGTGGTGATCGACCGCGGAGAGGTGCGCAAGCGCAACAAGAAGCCGTCCAAGAAATTCCGCGAGGCCTTTGGCCACACGCCGCTCTCGCTGGAAGAGGAGATACCGTGGAAGTGCAGGCGCCTCCTGATCGGCACCGGAAGCGGTGCGTTGCCGGTGATGGAGGAAGTGAAGCGAGAAGCCAAGCACCGCAAGATCAAGCTCCTGATCCTGCCGACGGCTGAAGCAATCGAAGAACTGAAACAACACCCGCGTGCCACGAACGCCGTCTTGCACATCACATGCTAAACGAGCGGGAACCTACGGCAACGAGATCTTTATCACGCTGAAAAGTGGAATCTCCGGGCCGGTGGCGGTTTCGAGTTCGGACGGATCGGCGGCGGACACGCTCGCGCAGACAACCGCCGCGTCCATCCTGCTGTCCATTGCCCAGCAGATCAACGCCGTCAATTGGGTGCAGAACGGCCCCGCCGTACTCGCCGCCACCGTGGTGTTGCCGAACCAGTTGATGATCACCGCGCCTCGGCGATCTGCGGTCCGCCCAGAGCGTGGTATATAGCATCAATATCTGAGCTTGTCCTCAAGGTGCTTCTCCACTTCGGCGCGAGTGCGCCAGAGTGTGCGTAGCTCCTTGCGCGATAGGAGTTCGAGCTGGTCGCCACGGTGCTTGGAGCCTGGCTGCGTGGAGTTGCCGTAACTCATCAGCCCCTTGGCTTTCAGCGGCGTCGAGAATTCGATCATCGACACCCAGGTCTCGCCGTGAACCGGGGTGCGCTCGCCGTCCTTCATCGGACTCCATGTGATGGTACGGAAAATGCCGGTATTTCCAAAGCCGCCGTTGCCGGGGACGTTCACGCTGCCAAGGTGAAACCGCGCGACATCGCCGAGCGGCCTGTTGGCTGCACCGTATTTCTGCGCCGTCTCGGTATAGGCCTGCTCGAGCATGCGGACCGCGGCGTCTGGATCTTTGAGGCCGCGCGGGGTCTGGATCGGATCGTTGAGCGACCACGGCACGGCGAAGTTCGCCATGCTCGCAAAGCCGGGGCCTTGAAACTTCAGCGCCCAGGTTTCAAACAGTAGCGCGCCGCGGCTAGTGGTTTCATACTGGTGATCCCACGATTTCAGGATCGCCGCCGCGGCCTTCACATCGGCGGATGAGCTTTTTTCAGCCGCGGCGAGAAGCTCGGGGAGGATGCGGTCGGCAAGTAGAGAACGCGTGGTCAGTTTGAGGCGGACGAAATCGTCGAAGCCGATCTTGGGTTGGCTGAGCAGCAGTTGCACGGACTGCTGTGAGCGGAACGACATCGGTGTCATCGGCGACATGTAAGCCGGGAATTTCGCCGGATCGAGCGCGATCGGGTACGTAGATCCCCACGGTGTGTCGTTGGTGTTCTGAACGAATCCGGTGGGCGGATCGACCACTTTGGGGAGGTCCTCGTAGGAATGAATCTCGTTCCACAGGGTGGCGGAGGTATCGCCCGGAACCAGACCGGTCCAATACGCCGCGTCGCCGTCCTTGTGCCGCGGCACGATGCCGTTGTCGAGGTACTCGATGTGGCCCTGGCGATCGGCGTAGACGATATTGAACATCGGCACCTGCACCTTCTTCAGCACGTCCTCGAACTCCGCGAAATTGCGGGCCAGAGCCATGTCCCAATACTGCTTCAGCATCCAGGGACGGTCGAGGCCGGCAACCTTAAGGGCCACCGTGGTGCCGTCGGCGCGGGTGAAGACGGGACCGTGGACCGTGTGCCGGATGCTGAGGGTTTCTTCATTCAGGGAGCCGTCGGACTGCCTGATTTTGATCTTGCGTTCGGAAGTCCCAAACGGCAGCACTTTGCCGTCAAAGCGGTAACCACCCTCGGCGAGGGTGAGCTTGTAGACCGTGGCACCGGGAATGGCGTTCACGGTGTTGGTGAAACCGAGCTGATCGTTGAAGCAGAAGCGCAGCACCGGCAGGCCGACCTGCGTGGCTCCGTACATATGAATGCCCGGACCTTCGAGCTGGGCCTCGTAGTAGGTGAAGTAACCGGGGGCCCAGGGCAGGTGGGGATTGGCCAGCAGCATGGCGTGGCCGCTGGCGGATTTTGCGGGTCCGACGGCCCAGGCGTTCGAGCCGCCAGAGGAACGGGCCGGGGGCGCGCCCAGCACCTTCGCCGGTGAGGCAATGTAAATGTAATTCATCAGCCGCTCGGCATGGGCCACGATATCGACGCCCGAGAGCGGCAGGACGGCCTGGACGTCGGCGGCGAGCTTTTGGGGATTCTTCGCCGCGTAGTCGTTCATGCCTTGCGCAAAAGCGTCGAGATCGGCACGGAACTGCGGCGTCTGCTGTTTGTACCACTCTCCGGCGCGCTCGTAAATGCCGTTGGCGACGGCCCAGCGGTCGCCATCGGCGTAGCTTGCTCCCCAATACTCGGCGGCGCGGCCGCGCGCTTCCCCATAAAGGCGGAGGATCACGTCCCCGTGGCTCTGCGCCTGCGCCCAGCCGAAACCGTAAAAGACCCCGGCTTCATTGGAGGCAAAAATATGCGGAACCCCGTACGTGTCCCAAAGGATTTCGCCATGGGGCGCCGGCGAGGCGGCCGGGCTGAGGGAAGCGCCCGCCAGCAGCAGGCCGAAAAGGAGCTTTTTATTCATGTTCGCTATTGGCGGTCGAACCATTCGTCAAAGTGATTTTCGTGGCCGGCTTTGTGGGACTCGCCTTTGCGCGTGAGGCTCTTGCCGTCGGCCGCGACGGTGTAAGTGAGGTCGACGGTAAGTTCACCGTGCTTGTGCATCTGGAGATGAAAGGTATGGTTGTCGATCTTCTGGAGGGTGACGGCGTCGTAGTCGTTGGTTCCCGTGACAGGATATTGCTTGCCGTCGAAGTGCGCGGTCCAGGTGGCGCCGCCGGCCTTGCCCGCCACGATATTCGCGGAGCGGTAGCGAACGCCGTCTTTGCCATCCGCCTCGATTGTCAGTACGAGTTTCGCCGGCAGTTCGCCGTTTGAGAAATGCGATTTTGCCGGGTTAAGCTGCCAGGTGCCAACCAGAGCGGGGTCGGCGGCGGCGGCCGGGATAGTAGCCAGGAGCGCCAACAGCGCTCCGGCGATTAGGGATTGGGTGATGATTCTCATATTAAATTACTCCGTTTTGACCACGAGCGGCTTTCCGCGGCGCGCCCACGCGTCCACGCCGGCCACGCGCGTGATTTTGCGGCCGGCAGCGGTCATGAAAGTGACCTCGACATCCACTTTACCGGGGTTGGGCAAGCCGATGTGCACGGGCAGAGCGCTTTGCGAATTATAGCCGCTGCCGGTATCCACCAGGCGCGAGCCGAGCACCTCGCGCGTTCCAGCCTTGTAGACCCGGACTTCGGACCCGGCGCGGGTGTAGTGGCCCTTGGCATCGAGCACCAGCACGGAAATGGAACGGCGCGCCCGTTCCGGGGGCAGACGGTTGCGATAGAGATTCAGGACGCCTTCGCCTTCGTGATCGGCAAGCGCGAGATCGATGGCGCCGTCCAGATTGAAGTCGACCCACACGACGGCATGATCGGCATCGTGCTTCAGCATGTAGCCCGGCGTGACATCGGTGAAGTAGCTGCCTTCATTGTGGAACAGATAATCGGGGATATGTTCATGGCCGACCAGATAGCCGTCGGTGTAGAGGTCGGGACGCCCGTCGTTGTCGTAGTCGCCCCAGCCGGCGGAGACAAGGTGTTCGCCCACCGCGACGCCCATGTCGGGCGCTACGTCGGTGAACTTGCCGCCGCCGTCGTTGCGCATCAGCCAGCTCGGACCGTAGTTGGCGAAGTACATGTCCAGCCGGCCGTCGTTGTTGTAATCCGCCACCGCGATGCCCACGCTGCCCATGTCAGGCGACCGGCCCGCGCCGTCCATCCCCAGTTGCTTCGCCACATCGGTGAACTTGTCGCCATCGTTGCGATAGACGCGGTTCAGCGCGCCGCTCTGGTTGGCTTCAAACAGGTCCAGCCGGCCGTCCTCGTTGTAATCGAACCAGACGGCGGCCACCGTGCTGTGGGCGCCGGTGAGCCCCATCTGCCGCGAGACCTCGGTGAAATGATCGCCGTCGTTGCGATACAGCCGGTTGGGCCTGTCGCGGAAGCCAACGAACAGGTCCAGCCGGCCGTCATTGTTGAAATCGATGAATGAGACCTGGCGCGTCTCGCCCCAGTCGTTGACCCCCATCTTCTGCGCCACATCCACAAAATGCCCGTGACCATCGTTGCGGTAGAGGCGGTTGGGGATGGCCGGGCCGTAAGCGTAGCCGACATACAGATCCAGAAATCCATCGCCATCGAAGTCGCCCCAGGAGACGGCCACCGGCCAGCCTCCGTGATCGGTGAGCCCAGCGGCCAGAGAGACATCGGTGAAGTGGCCGTGATCGTTATGGTAGAGCTTCACGTAGCCGCTGCGATAGGCGACGGCAAGATCCGGCCAGCCGTCGTTGTCATAGTCGCCCCAGGAAATGGCCACCGGCGAGGCATCAGTGAAAAAGTCGGTCTCGATTCGCTCGAAGGGATCGTCGGAACCGGGGCGATCGTGCTCCGCCACCGGGTAAAGCTCGAGGCGGTTCTCCGTCACCTCCTCCACCTTGGCGCGGCTGAATGCCAGCGGGAAATACTTGCCGTCGCCCCATAGCGGCGCAAGATCGGCGGCATGGCGGCTGCCGGCCTGCGATTCGTTTCCGGGAGCGTTAATCGCGACCGAACGGTCCCAGTCCCCGGTGTCGAGGATCATCATGGCGCTGGCGCCGTGAATTTGTTCGGCTCCCTGCGGTCCGGCGTTCCCTGTGCCGTGAACCGTGTAGGCGTCGCCGCCCTGGCTGACCGGCGCGACGCCCAGGATGGATTGGTTCGATTGGGCGAGCAGCGGGTGATGAAAGAGGGCGCGGTGGATGGTGCCCCATTTCCAACCGGCGGGATCGGCGCCGTATTTCGATTTCAGGTCGGCGACGGCCTGCTCCACCGCTTGAAGCACAAGACGATCGCGATCCGGGCCCGGCGTGGAAGTCCATTCGAGCACACGGCGCATATCCCCTCCGCGGCCGGGCACAGTGGCGCCCGCGGGTAAGCGCGCCGCGTACGCCAGCTCGGTCAGCCGATATGCAAAGTACTCGTAGATCGAAGCCGCGGTGCTGTCGCGGCTCACCACCAGGTTCCAGGCTAAGAGCTGATCGATGGCCGCGCGGGCCTCCGGACTCCCACCCTGGATGTGGCGGAGCAGCGGAACTAGCCGGCGCGCGGGAATGGAGACTTCGTCCTGCTGGAGCGCTTCCATATCGGCGACGGCGAACTTGCGATTTTCGGAGAGCACCTCGTCGATGCGCTGGTATCGATAGGGCGCGCTGTAGTCGTAGCCGAGCGGCGTCTTGTAGTCCGGAAAAAGCTTGGGCAGAACATCGTTGTTCGCGGAGGCGTAGAAACCGCGCTTGCCATCGAGCTCGCGAGGCAGCGTGTCGAGCGGAACGAAGCCCTGCCACTCATACTCGCCGTCCTTGCCGGGCACCGGCAAAAGTCCATCCCAGTTTTTGCGGATTGGGCTCAGCGCGGCCGCCATGTAACCGTAGTGACCCTGCTTGTCGGCGTAGACCAGACTGTGCGACGGCAGATACCAGGACTTTTCCACGCCGTGCGTGAACTCGGTCCAGTTCTTCGCCTGCATCACGTTGAGCGAACCGAGATAGCCCGCCGCACCGGCTTCGTCGCCGACCCAGCGGAGAGAATAGGCGCGGTGGCGGGCCGGGTCTTCGTAGAGCACCGGACCATGGATGGTTCGACGCGCCTCGTAGATCTCAGGCGTGGCGCGGCGGCCCTTGATTTGGATCAATTCGCGCCGGGACTCCATGGTGAGCCACTGGCCGTTGTGCAGGTAGCGTAGCGGATTGGCGGGGTCCGTTTCTTCGACGTAGATGTCTTGCTGGTCGACGCCCAAAATAGTGAAACCCCAGGCGACGTTGTCGTTGTGGCCGATACTGATGCCGGGCATGCCGGGTTCGGTGGCGCCGATGGCGTTCCAGCCTGGAGCCACCAGGTGGACCAGCATCCGGAGCGCGGGATTCTGAATCTCGCGGTGCGGATCGTTGGCGAGGATCGGCATTCCGGTAGCCGATTTCGAGGGGCCGATCACCCAGTTGTTGCTGCCCAGATCGAAGTTCGATTCGCCGTCGAGCACGCTGGCCACCACGTCCTGGAAGCCGGGCGCGAGCGGTAATGCCAAGGCGCCTGCCGGCCCGGCAGAGCCGGAGGACGCAGGCGAAAACTTCCACCAAAAGTTGCTGGCGCCGCGGGCAATGTCCAAGATGCGAGGCGAGACGTCGTCGAGGTTCAGCCCGCCGGGAACCGTGAGGGCTTTGAAAGGATCGGTGACATCGATCTCGGCTGCCTTCTCAATGCCGAGAGTCTTGATCGCTAGGGCGCGCGCCAGTTCACGCTGCGCGTTCCCGGACAGAATCCAGGCGGGCATCCGGCCGAGAACAGTCTGAGCGGTCCACGTGGGATCAGGCTGGAATCCCATCCACTGGAATTCAATCGGCACTTTCCCGTTGTCGAGCGCCACGCGGATGGCCCGGTTCACGCCCTCGGCGAAGGCCGCGAAGATCACCGGACCCTCGGGGTGATACTTGCGCATTTCCGCGTCCCAGTCGCCATGGAACGCGATCAGGCGCGCGAAGCGGTCGCGCTCGGCGTATTGGGGTCCAAGCACTTCGGCCAGCTTGCCTTCGCCGTTGCGGCGCCAGAGTTCCATCTGCCAGAGGTGGTCCTGCGCGGCCACAAAACCCTGGGCGAAAAACAAGTCATGGGTGTCCCCGGCATAGATGTGCGGGACGCCCCAACGGTCTCGCAGCACTTCGACGGGCTGGTGAAGACCCTTGAGCGTCAGCTTGCCGTCGTGCTGGGCCAGTGTAATGACCGGCGGCCGGGCGGCAGGCTGCTGGCCGCGTGAGTAGGGCTGCGACACCGCCAACACAACGGCCGCTAAAGCGGCGGCCACGAACCACTTTTGTCGAATCAAGAATCACTCCCCGGGCTTGTGTTCCCGTTGTCCTTCAGCCACCTCAGAAAGAGAAGCGGAGCGCCAACTGCAACTGGCGGGGATCTTCGGCCGTCGGAATCGTATTAAAGCCGCTGCCGGCCACCGTCGAGTTCGGCAGATCGAAATTGGGGTGATTGAGCAGGTTGAAGAATTCGGCGCGGAACCTGAGCGAGCAGCGTTCGTTGAGGCGGAAGTCGCGGCTGAGGGTCATGTCGAGATCGACGTAATTAGGCCCCACCGCAGCATTCCGTGCTTCGTCGCCGAACGTCCCGGTAGGCGGCGTCGAGATGGCTGCGGCGTTGAACCACTGCGATGCGGTTCTCGGGCCCGCATTCAGATTGCCGACGATGTTCGGCCGGTCGTGCGAATTGAGCGTGTTGCTCACGTTGCTCGAGTAGTAGATGGTGAACGGCCGGGCCGACACGTAGCTGAGGATCTCGGAAAACTGCCAGCCGCCGGCGAGCCAGGATCCAGCGCCGCTGCGCAGCCACTTGCGGTCCTTGCCGAAGGGGAGCTGGTAGACCCCGCTCGTCGAAAGCCGCTGGCGGTTGTCGAAGTCCGAAGGTCCGTATTCCGAGCGAAGGTCCCGCGAATTCTGCGGCTGCGCGTTGGATGCGTTGCTTCCGTTGAATCCCGGTGTGTTATCGAGCGACTTGCCATAAGTGTAAGACACCAGCATGTTCACCCCCTGGCTGAAGCGCTTTTCGAACTTCGCCTGCAAGGAGTTGAAACTGGAGAGGCCGGCGGTCTGATACCAGATGATGTTGCCGAAGGCCGGGAATGGACGCAGCGCGTTGACACCGGCGGTGGCGGTGATGGCGGACTGGGCCGGCGGCTGGTTGATGTTGATCTGGTCGGGAAGGTGGGTGCCCTTGGAGCCGAAGTAGCTCACGTCGAGCAGGATGTTGGTGGTCAACTGGCGCTGTACGCCACCGCCGTACTGCTGGATGTAGGCGGGCGCGAAATGGTAGTCGATGCCATAAGGCGCGCTGGTTCCGCCGGAGACGCCGGTCGGGAACGGATTGTTCAATTCGAGCGGAGTCGCGGTGCTGCTGTTAAAGGTTTGGGGATTGCGCATCGGCGCGTTGTAGAATAAGTTGCCGATGCCGGCGAACGACGTGGGCGCGTTGCCGTAGAGGCCGTAGCCGGCGCGGAAAACCGTCTTCGCGGCAAGCTTGTAGGCAAAGCCGAGGCGCGGTTCGAATAACTTGTAATTGTATTGGACCAGGTTCGGGCCGTAGCCGCCGGTCCCCGCCTGCACCACCTTGTCCGCGGCGGGCAGGAAGGAGGACTGCTGATTGCCCTGCGCGGTGAAAGGCGTGTTGAGTTCCCAGCGCAGTCCGATGTTAATGGTGAGCTTGGACGAGATCTTCCAGTCGTCCTGGACGTAGCCGTCGAAGTCGGTGGTGAACACGTATATCTTCGGTGCGTAAGGATTGTTCGAAGTGCTGGTAGGGAGGCCGGCCAACAGATCCGCAAGCGGGTAACCGGTGGTAGGAGTGCCGGAGCTGGCGGTGAAGCTGAAGGCTCCGCGGCCGGTGAGAATCGACAGCGCGTCCTGGCGGTTGCGCCGGATGTCGACGCCGAACTTCAACGAGTGACTGCCCTTGGTCCAGATCAACTGGTCGGCAACCTGGCCCTCGTTGTTCTTGATGTTCTGCGGGTTGTTGGTCGGTCCGCCGATTGCCGCATAACCGGTAACGGTTGTGGAAGGAAGTCCGTTGTTGTTGATGGCGGAGCCGATGAAGACGTTGGGGATGTTATAGGTTCCGATGAAGTTGATGGCGGCATCCTGCTGCAGTCGAACCGTATGGTAGAGGTTGTAAGCGAAACGGATGTCGTTCACCAGCGTGGGCGAAAACGTGTGGGTTTCCGAGATGCCGGAGAGCTCGTTGCTTTGCGTGGAAGTGCATCCGAAGCCTGGAATCGTGCGGCTGGCGCACAGCGTATTATAGGGCAACACGCCCGGATCGTTATAGTAGTTCGTGGTGGCGTAGAGGAAGTCGTGTGTGGAGATGTAGTGGTCGATGCGGAGGCCGTTCTGATTGGCCCCGTCCGTTTGCAGCGCGTTGAAGAGGTAATTGTTCGACGGCTTGGCGCCGGCGGCGGTGGCGAAGGCCGGAGCGGGATAGTACGCGGCCAGCGCGCGGCCGATGATCGAGGCTTGCGTGTTCCACTGAGGGATGGAAGAGAGCTGGTTGTTGGGGATAGGAACACCGCTGAACGGGTCTTTTAACTGAGTCCCTGGCAGGATGGAGCTGAAGTCGCCGGCGCGCATCGCCTGGGTCGGTACGGTGGTCAGCACGCTCAGATGCAGCCTCAGCCGCAGTCCTTCGAAATAGAAAAAGAAGAAAGGCTTGTTGCGTTTAATCGGGCCGCCGAAGGTGCCGCCGAACTGGTTGCGCTTGTAAGCGGGCCTGGGACCCGCGGGGGCGAAGAAGTTCTTGGCATCTAAATCCTGGTTGCGAAGGTACTCGAAGGCGAGCCCGTGGAACTGGTTGCTGCCGCTCTTGCCGGTGACGATCACCTGACCTCCGGCAAGGTGGCCGTACTCGGCGCTGTAGACTCCGGTCAGCACCTTGAACTCCTGGATCGCATCCACCGACGGACGGTAGCTCGGATTACCAAGCTGTTCATTGTTATTGTCGAAGCCGTCGAGCGTGAAGTTGTTGGTGTTCTCGGGCGCGCCCGCCACATTGAATCCACCGCGCCAGCCATTGTAGGAGTTGTTGGCCGGCGGTACCACCCCGGGCACCATGTACGCCAGCGAGTAGAACGTCCTGGTGTTGAGCGGCAGCTCGACCACCTTCTGCTGGTCGAGGACCGTGCCAGCGGAGCCTTGCTCGGTCTGCAGTTGAGCCGAATCGCCGGTCACCGTAACCGTGTCCGATACACTGCCCACCTGGAGGGTGAAGTTCAGCTCCATGTGTTGATCCACCACAAGCGTGAGGCCGGAGCGCTCGATGTTTTCGAATCCAGGAGCGTCGACATGCAGTGTATAGCTGCCGATGGGCATCAGGGGGAGCTGGTAGTTGCCGCCCCCATCGGTGACCGTCGCATGGGCAACCGCTGTGGCCGTCGCCGTGGCGATGATATGGGCTCCTCCTACCACGGCCCCGGACGGGTCCCGAACCTGACCGGAGATCGTGCCTGTCGGTGTTTGACCGGCCGCGAACCAGAGCGAGCCTGACATAACGGTCAGGAGAACGAGACTAAATACCTTCATGTTAATCGTTCCCTTCATCTGGGTTTCTTGTGTCCAAATATTGTCGTGCGCAACTCTGCGCGGGCAGGCGAAGCGCGAGTCTGACAAGGATAAACACAGAACGTGTACGCATACAATCAATCTCCCTTGTCAAAACTCCCAGCGGACTCGTTGATCATTCGGGGGTAGGCAGCGGGCTATGATTTTCACCTCACGGACTGCGCCGCTGGACAACTGACGCAACGTCACATCCACTCACGCCATAGCCAGATCCGTGATTTGCCTGTCTCCCAGACACGCAAGTTCGCAACTTCGGGAGGATTGTATCAAACGCAAGCTTGACTGTACAGTAGATATTTGAGATGATTTCATAATTTGGCGTTATAATCTCATTCCAGCACGCCGCTCACCGACCAACCCGGAGTGCTCCCAGGCGGCCGGCGTGGACCTCGGCTCAGCGCTCGTGCGGCCAACGGGGTGGCTTCCGTCAGCAGCTCCATCTGCTTGAGATCTTCGGCTTCTTACAGCAGACGCCATCTCGAAAACCGGTGGTGGAGGCCCTCAATTGAAACATCCGCATCATGAATCAGCCGCAGCCGTGGCTACCAGAACGTGCGATACCTGCTGTTGAAAGTCAGGCGTTCGGTCGTGACCAACATTGAATTCATCGCGATCGACAGCATTGTCAAGCAGGCGGAGAATCGGGCGGCGGTGTGGGAGACCGATCCGCGAGGCGATGACGGGCGGGAGGCGGTGGCGCTGGCTTTTCTGGGACCAATTCAGTTCGCAATACACTGGCCACTGGGCCAGGGATACTGACGAGGCGGCTGGCTACGCCGCTTTTACTATTGCCGCCTTCTTCCGAGCGGCCTCTTCGGCTCTCGCACACTGGTCGCCATCCTCTGAGCCGCGCCCGATTCCCTCCTGCACGGCTGATTTAGCTCCCGATTGATTGTTTCGTTCGGACCCGCCTTGCCGGAGGTGTGCCCGCTCTACGAGGCCGCCAGCCGCTACGCGCTGGAGTACGTGTTCGGCCGGAAGCCAGAACCGCACCACCGCTCCTGAAGATCCCGCCACACACAGCCGCGCGCAATTCGCACCTGCGTTGATCCCAGTTCTAATCTGAGTCCTCCGTTGTAACCTACCGGGCCGCAAGTGTCTCCACTCACCCGGACCACACACAATTCATGAGGTGCTCGCGAAATGTTCTGGTAAGGGGATAACGCTCCTCAAAACCCGTCCCCGGTGTACGGAAGGCCGTGCCGGTCGCACCGTCCGAATAACCGACTATCTTGGAGTTGAGTCCGCCGCCAGCCAACGTCAGCAACCTCGAAGTGCGAATGACTCAGACGGTGCCGGACGGCTGGCCTACTGCGAGGCAGACTGAGAGCTGCCATGTCGAGGAGTAATCCATCCAGGCCAGATACCTGTCCTGGGTGATTCACGCCAGGGCCGGTTGTTCCATCAGACGACCAGCTCCGACACTGGCACCCTGATGCGTTCTCCGCCAATGACGACAATGCCAGAATCGGTCACGTGCCATCCGCGCGCGCGGTCGGCATCGAGATCGTAGCCGATCAGGGCATCTTGCGGAACCCAGACGTTCCTATCCAGGATGGCGCGGCGCACCTTGGTGCGGCGGCCGATGTCGCAGCCGTCCATGATCACACAGCCTTCCACGAGGGCACCGGCGTGGACACAGATGCCGCGTCCGAGAATGGAGTTGCGCGCATACCACCGCTCCCGAACTCACACTTCATAACCAGATTCCCCGTCCCCTTTATCCCGATTCACCAGGCAAGATGTAGAATGGTCTCGACGCCTTAAGCATTTGAAGCGCCCCAACTCACATGCCAACCACGAAACTGACTGCTGAAATCATCCACGCCGCCATCGAAGGCTTCGAGTCTCAGAAGCGCCGGATTGACTCCCAGATTGGCGAACTGCGGCAACTGCTGAACGGTGACCGCACAGCCGCCACCTCCGAGAGTGCCGCCCCGACGCGCAGATGAGCGCCGCCGGCCGGCGGAGAATTGCCGCCGCTCAGAAAGCAAGGTGGGCCAAAATCAGAGGAGAAGCTGGGCCAACGTCATCACCAACCGCGCCGAAACCGGCAAAGCGGAAAAGGACGCTGAGCGCCGCCGGCAGGAGGGCGATCAGCGAAGCCACGAAGAAACGTTGGGCGTCGAAACGGGCCCAAGCTCAGAAGTCGCAGCCAACTGTCGCAAAGAAGGTGGCGTCGAAGAAGCGGACAGCCATTAAGGGGCGGGAAAAAGCCTCAGCTGCGTCGATAGCAACCTTGACCGCCGCTGCCCAGTAGACTGTTCTCTGTCGAGCGAGTCGCACGACACCCAATCTGCACAAAGCCCACTTGCGAAACGCAATATCGGCGCCTGATCGCATCGTTGCGTAAACGCCGTTTGCTGTGGAAAACCGAGGAGATCCTAACCGCTCACGGGGGTGTTAGCCCGACCTTCGCAGTTCGCCGCCTTTTTGCGCCGCGGCCGAATTATATTTGGTTTGTCTGCAACAACGACCCTGGGGAAAACGCCGAAAAAGGCCTGAGTGAAGACCTGCCCTCTTTTCTTGCGGC
>JBKQVG010000008.1:0-18387 GCA_052325345.1 Bryobacteraceae bacterium | reverse complement strand
AGCCGTAGTTACGGTCCTTGTTGTTGAGGATCTTCTCCATGAGAACCGCGCCTTCATAACCCGCGTTAGCCACCGGCCGCCCGCCACGGGAGGCGGCGGAGGACTGGGGCAGCCTCAGCCCCTGCGCGAACCGTATGTGGCCGGCGACCTGGCCGACGCGATGCGCAAGGACCCGCGCCTGAAGGTGCTTTCGGTAAACGGTCTGTTCGATCTGGCCACGCCATTCTTCATCACCGAGTTCGATCTCGCCCACATGGAACTGGCGCCGAAATTGCGGCAAAACATCGAATTCCGGTATTACCCGTCCGGGCACATGATTTACCTCAACGTGGATGCGCTCAAACAACTGAAGACGGACCTGGCCGACTTCTACACGCGAGCCGCACCGGGCGCTCGTTAGCCGATGTTAGAATAGCCACGTACCTTGTCGAACCTTGAACGCGCGGGACACTGGTTTCTCCAGTCCGGCATCCAGCAACCCGGTGGCGGTGTGGCGCGCTACTATAACAGCGACTTGAACCGCAACCGGGCGGTTTCCACCGAAATCACCGGCTATACCGCCAGTGCCTTCGTGTACTTGCACAGTCTCACGGGCGACGAGCGATTTCTCTCGCGCGCGATTCGCGCCGCCCGTTTTTTGACCCACCAGGCGTGGCACGGCGAATGGCAGGCCATGCCGTTTGAGGTGGACCCGCCGCGATTCGCTTACTTTTTCGATTGCGGTATCGTCGTGCGCGGCTGGCTGGCGGTTTGGCGGGCCAGCGGAGATCCCGAATTTCTGGAGGCCGCGATCGCCTTGGGCCGCGTTATGGCCCGCGATTTCGCCGACCGCGGCGGCGACTGGCACCCGGTCCTCAACCTGCCCGAAAAAAGCGCCGCGGCACGCGAGCCACAACGCTGGTCGCGCGCGCCCGGCTGTTATCAGTTGAAGGCCGCCATGGCGTGGCGCGATTTGGACCAGGCCACGGGCGGGAAGGAATTTGACGGACCCTACCGCCGCTCGCTCGAAGCCGCGCTGGCCACTCACGACGCCTTCTTGCCCGGGCATTCCGAGCCGGCCAGGGTGGTGGACCGCCTGCACGCCTACCTGTACTTCCTGGAGGGCATGCTGCCCGCGATGGACGACCCGCGCTGCGCCGCCGCGGCCGCCGCTGGTATCGGGCGCGTGGCGCGCCATGCCGCCGAGTGCGCCGGGCACCTGGAGCGCGCCGACGTTTACGCGCAACTGCTGCGCATGCGGCTGTATGCCGCCGCCAGCGGCGCGGCGCCGCTCGATGGCGCGGCGGCGGAACGCGAAGCCGGTTTGCTTCAGAGCTTTCACGCGATCTCGTCCGACGCGCGCATCGACGGCGGTTATTATTTCGGGCGGCAGGGCGGCGGCTGGTCGCCGCACGTCAGCCCCGTTTCCACCGCGTTCGCGCTGCAGGCCCTGGCCATATGGGAGGCCCGCGAAAGCGGGCGTGTGCCGGACCGGCGCCTGCTGATTTGAAGAGCCGTGGAAGAGAGCTTTCCGTGAGGTGGCACAGGCTTCAGCCGGTGCGGCCGAATGCCACGCGGGGGACCGACAATTGAGATCCTCACTTCACTATTTCGCGGCGCGGCTGGCCGGGCGGTTGCGCCCGCGCTGCGGCTCGCGGCCTTCCAGCCCACCTTCGGCAGACGGCCCGGCCGGCATTTCGGTGGTCATCCCCTCGCGCAATGGACGCGAGTTGCTTTCGTTGCAATTGCCCGGAATCGTGGCCCAGCTACCCGCCTCGGCCGAGATCCTGGTGGTGGATAACGGTTCCGGCGACGGCACCGCGCCGTGGCTGGAGCGTGAATGGCCGGCCGTCGCGGTGGAGGTTTCCCCGCGCCCCTTGTCCTTCGCCCGCGCCGTCAACCGCGGCATCGCCCGCGCCCGCTTCTCCCACATCTGCCTGCTGAACAACGATATGTTGCTCGATCCAGGTTTCTTCGACGCGCTCCTGGCCGCGTTCTCCTACACGGCCGGCCTGTTTTGCGCCACGGCCCAGATTCGCTTTCCCACCGGCGCGCGCCGCGAAGAAACCGGCAAAGCCGTGATGGCCGCCGGCCGCCTCGAGGATTTTCCGGTCCGCTGCGACGAGCCGCTTCCCGGCGAGGATCAGACCTGGGTGCTCTACGGCAGCGGCGGCTGTTCGCTCTACGACGCCGCGAAACTGCGCGCCCTGGGAGGCGTCGATGAAGCCTACGAGCCGGCCTATGTGGAGGACCTGGACCTGGGCTATCGCGCCTGGCAGCGCGGCTGGCCCAGCGTGTACGTGGCCGCTGCGCAAGTGGAACACCGCCATCGCGCCACCACCTCGCGCTACTTTCGCGAAGAGGAATTGGCCGCCATTCTGGAAGTCAATTACCTCAAGTTTCTGGCTCGCTCCGTGGCCGGCCGCCGCCTGTTCCGCAAACTGTGGGACGAAGCCCTGGGCCGGCTGCGCCTGATCGGCGGCCAAGCGGCCGAAACAGCGTTGCGCCAGGCCGCCGCGATTGCGTTGGCCGGGCGCCGTTCCACAACCATGGAGGACGAAGGCCAAATCCTCGCCCTGACGGATGGTTCGGTGGCCTGCTTTCCGGGCGAATATTCCGGTGCGGCGCCCGCTGCCGTGATCGCCGCCGAAGCGGCGCCGGCAAGTTCGCCCCCGCTCGGCTGCGTGTTCGTGGTGCGCGGCGGCCGGTGGGATACGCCGCCCCGAGAGTGGATTGCGGCCTGCCGCGAGGTGGTGTTAGCGCGCAATTCGGCGGCGTGGCGCGCCGCCGTGGGCGCCAGCCAGCGCAGGTGGAGCGCCTCGGCCGGGTGTCAATAAATTGCCGCGGCGCGGGGAAATTGACGCCGATTGTAACTTAACTCTTCGCGGTAAGAACGTTAACTTTGTAAGCTCCGCGCCGCCGGCGGACCAATCTGCTTGAAACCGCGCGAGTTACGCGTCTGCCCAGGCTTCGAAAGCGCGCTGAAGAGTTTGCAGAACTTTACCAGGGCTTAACACGATCCGGCCAGCCAAGTGCCGATATAAGAGACATGAGTTCAATCACGAGTCTCTCCTCAAGTTATCTGCAGTCGGTACTGAGCGCCCTCGAAGGCGCCAGTTCGACCGGCAGCAATAGCAGTTCGAACACGAGCGGCCTCAGCGGTCTGAGCTTGTCTTCGCTCGAATCCACATCCTCCGATAATAGCCAGCTTTCACCCTTTGCCGAATTGATGAGCACGCTGCAGCAGCTTCAACAGTCCGACCCGACGGAGTACAAATCGGTCATGTCGCAGATTGCGACCAATTTGAAGAACGCCGCCTCGACAGCCACGTCGGACGGAAACACCAACGCCGCGAGCCAGCTCAACACGCTGGCGACGGATTTCAGCAACGCAGCCTCCTCCGGACAGCTCCCCAATATCCAGGACCTGGCGCAGGCCCTCGGCGGGGGCCATCATCATCACCATCACGCCGCGTCTTCCAGCTCCGGCTCCGATTCCAGCACCAGTTCGACCAGCGGCTCGACCAGCACCGGCTCGACCGGCAGCACCAGCTCGACCAGCACCAGCGACAGCCTGAGCGCTCAGATCCTGGCCGCTTTTGGGTCCAGCGGTTCGCAAAACAATTCGCTCAACCCGATGGCGATCATCATGAACACCTTGTCGAGCGCAGGCGTTATCGGCTCGAATAGTTGATGGGCCATGGTTGTTTTCCCTACCCCCTTCCCGCTCGGCCAATAGACGGGCTATCATCGTCGTGTGATTACCCTCAGAGATGTGATGATCGGCGTGGCGTCAGGGGGCGTCCTGGTCGTATTCGGTCTCGTGCCGGGCCTGCTTCAGGGGCTTATGGAAGCCGCACACAATTTCCACGGCTTACTCTCGTCGCCATTTCCAAGTCGGCCACATCGCCAAGACCCAATCCAGCAATCGTGGTGGCTTGCGGGGTTGGGCTTGACGATAATTGTGGCGACGGTACTCGCATACCTATCCGGGAAAATGTGACGCACCGGAAAGCGGCTCCCGGCACCGGCAGTGGTCAAGCGCGTTCGGCGGAACAGAGGGCAGACCGGGAGTTCTGCCCCGCTCAAACCCGTTCGCTATCGAGCGTACGCATCTGCTGCTCGCCATAGCGCGTGCCCGCAACTTCGGAGGCCGGAAGCGACGCCTCGATTTGAGCTACCTCTTCCGCCGACAGGCGAACCCGAACGGCTGCCAGGGCTTCGGCGAGTTGCGCGCGCGTGCGAGCGCCGATCACCGGGACGATGTTCCGGCCTTTCGCCAGCACCCAGGCGATCGCCAGTTGCGACGCCCGCAGGCCGCGCTCGGCCGCCATTGCCGATAGCGTTTCTATCAGCTTTCGATTCCGGCTCAGATTCTCGCCGGTGAACCGCGGGAAGTAAGCGCGAATGTCGTTCCCCGCCGCCGGAACCGAGCCGCTCAGCAACCCTCGCGAGAGCACGCCGTAAGCCGTGACGCCGATTCCGAGCTCCGCCAGGGCGGGGAAGATGGCGGTCTCCGGAGCGCGGCTGATCAGCGAATATTCGATTTGCAGATCGGCGATGGGGTACACGGCGTTGGCCCGGCGGATGGTCTCGACTCCCACTTCCGAAAGGCCGATGTGCCGGACATAGCCCGCCTGGACCATGTCGGCGATGGCGCCGACGGTGTCCTCGATGGGAACTTGCGGATCCAGGCGGGCGGGCCGATAGATGTCGATCGAGTCCACGCCCAGGCGGGACAGGCTGTGGGCCAGAAAATTCTTCACCGCCGCTGGCCGCGCATCGTAACCCAGCCAGGAGCCGTCGGGGCCTCGCAGCGCGCCAAATTTCACCGATAGCAGCACCTTGTCGCGGCGCCCTTGGATGGCCCGGCCCACCAGCATTTCGTTATGGCCCATGCCGTAGAAATCGCCGGTATCGACGAGCCCGACGCCTGCGTCCAGCGCCGCGTGGATGGTGGCCACGCTTTCCCGCTCGTCGGCCGGGCCGTACATTCCCGACATTCCCATGCACCCTAGCGACAGGGGAAACACCTGGAGCCCCGTGGATCCCAGCGCGCGCGGTTCGATTGCGGATGTCATGTTCGAATGCCTTCTCTCAAGGCCGAAAAACCGCTCCTTTTAGTCGCGGCTCGGTCGCATCATTGCAACTCGCCCAGTTTCCAAAGAATCTGCCGAAGCATGCCCAACACCACGGGCGCGTCTTTCTTCGAAATCCTTAACCGGCGCACCAGGCGCCGCGCCTTTTCCTCGGTGGATGCCGCGGTGAGCGGTTGAATGTAACCGCTGGCCGCCAGCGCTTCCACCAGCAACCGGGTGATCTGTTCGTTTTCGCCCGCGGCCGCCGGCGACACGCGCTCCAGCGCCCCACGGGCGGCCTTCGGGTCGCGGGCCAGTTCGTACAGACATAGCGCCACTGCCTGTCCCAGGTTCATGGACAGGTCCCGGTCCACGGTCGGGATGCGCATCAGCCAGTGGCAGTGGGCCATATCTTCGTTCGACAGGCCAAACTTCTCCGAACCGAACAGCAGCGCCACCGGTCTGGCCGCCAGCCGCCGGCCGATCAGGCGCGCTCCGAACTCCAACCGCCGCACCGCAAGCTGCGGGCGCCGGTTTCCCACGGAAGTCGTTCCGATCACCAGGCTCGCGTCCGCCACCGCATCCGCCACGCTCCCGAATTCCTCCGCCCGCGCCAATAGCGGCGCCGCCCCGACCGCCGACCGCGCCTCCCGAAACGCCACATCGTAGGGGTTCACCACGCGCAGCCCCTCGAAGCCGAAATTGGCCATGGCACGGGCCGCGGCCCCGATATTCAGCGGGTTCCGCGTCTCCACCAGTACCACGCGTAAGCGATCTTTCCAATCCGTGACGATACTTCAATCCTATCCGACCAGGTACCGTCCTAGCCCGGCTCCGGATATTTCCCACCGGGGTGGGACTTGACATGGCCGTTAGCCCAGTTAGAATATTTCTCATTAAAGCGTTTGTTATGCAGACCGCTTGTGAACATACCCAGACCAAAGTCATCGCCCGCCGAGACGGCGTGGATTACGTGGAGTGCCTCGTCTGCCACGAGATCTTCGAGGCGGAAGACCTCGAGCCCGTTCCAGTCGAGGAAGACGATGAATAACCTCGCCCGGACCATAAATTATCGCTGAAATCAGAGTAAGTCAGTACGCCAGCCGACAGGCGAGTCGCCTGCCCCAGGGGCTTTATGCCGCTCATGCGCTAGCATAAAAGGACATGTTCGATCTCAGCTATTTTCGGAGCCATTTCGACGAGGTTGCCGCGCGTTTGGCAACCCGGGCATCGGTTCCCAACCTCGACCAGTTTCGCGCTCTCGACCGGCGGCGCCGGTCCGCCATCTCCGAAGCAGAACAGCTCAAGGCGCAGGTAAACGCCGAAAGCATCGAAATCGGCAAGCTGAAGCGCGAGGGCGCCGACACCGGCGAGCGCCAGGACCGCGTCCGCGAGCTGAAAGCCCGCATTGCCGAAGGCGACGAGGTGGTCAAGGCCGTCGATGCCGAATTCGGCGAGCTCATGAAGGGCATCCCCAACCTGCCCCACGAATCGGTTCCGGTGGGGAAAGACGCCGACGACAACGTGGAAGTGCGCCGCGTGGGCCAACCCCGCGAATTCGATTTCACGCCCAAGGCGCATTGGGACCTGGGCCCCGAGCTCGGCATCCTGGATCTCGAGCGCGCCGCCAAAATCACCGGCGCCCGCTTCGCCCTCTATTGGGATATGGGCGCGAAACTCGAACGCGCGCTCATCAATTTCATGCTCGATGTACACAGCGGCCAGCACGGCTACACCGAGGTGCTGCCGCCGTTCATGGTCAATTCCAAAAGCCTGTTCGGCACCGGCCAGTTGCCCAAGTTTCAGGAAGACCTGTTCAAGTGCGAAAACACCGACTTCTGGCTGATTCCCACCGCCGAAGTGCCGGTGACCAACATCTACGCGGGCGAAACGCTGGAGGCCGACGCGTTGCCGGTGAAGCTTTGCGCCTATACGCCGTGTTTCCGGAGCGAGGCCGGTTCCTACGGCCGCGACGTGCGCGGCATCATTCGCGTGCACCAATTTCAAAAAGTCGAGCTGGTGAAGTTCACCCGGCCGGAGCAGAGCTACGACGAGCTCGAAAAGCTTACCGCCGACGCCGAGGACATTCTGCGCCGCCTGGGGCTGCCGTTTCGCACGGTCGTGCTGTGCACCGGCGACATGGGTTTCTCTTCGGCCAAGACATATGACATCGAAGTCTGGCTACCCGGGCAGAACGGCTACAAAGAGATTTCCTCCTGTTCGAATTTCGAGGCCTTCCAGGCGCGGCGCGCGGGCATTCGCTGCCGCAGCGGCAAGAAGTCCGAATTCGCCCATACCCTGAACGGCAGCGGCCTGGCGGTGGGACGGACCTGGGTGGCGATCGTCGAAAACTACCAGCAGAAAGACGGCAGCGTCGTCATTCCGGAAGCGCTGCGTCCCTACCTCAATACGGAGGTCATCCGGCCGCGGAAATGAACACGCGACTGGTAGGCGAACTCATCCGGCTCCGTTACAAGCTCATGTGGGCCAGGACGCGTTCGCGCAATGGAAAGATCGCCCTGTTTTTCGTCGGCTATCTGCTCTTCGTGCTGGTGGCGATTCTGGTGGCGGCGGGCGGCGCCGGAGCCGCCGTGGTGGCCGTCCGCTCCGGCAAGGCCGGCCTGGTAGCCACCATCGTGCTCGCGTCTCTCTACCTGGAAACGCTGTTCGCCACCGTGGTGATGGGCTTCGGCCTCAGCACCGTGTTCAGCGATGCCGAATTGCGGCGTTACCCTCTGACGGCGCTCGACCGCCGCGCCGCCCGCCATCTTACCGGCATCCTCGATCCGTTCTGGTTCCTGCTGCTGGCGCTAGAATTCGGCCTGGTAGCCGGCTTGTACCTGCTGGGCGCCGCCAACTTCTGGCTCGGCCTGGCGGCGGCGCTGCTGCTGTTCTTCACCTGCTATCTGCTGGCCCGCATCGTGGCTTTGGTGGTGGACCGGATGATGGCGCACAAAACCGGCTCGGCGGTGCTGCTCGCGGCGATAATCGCTTTCGGCCTGCTGCCCGGTACGCTTTTGCCCATGCTGCGGCACAATCGGCCGCTGCTCCATCGCATTCTGGCGGATATCCAATGGCTGCCTCCTTTCGGCGCCGCGGACGCCATCACGGCCGCCGGCTGGACTCAAATTCAGGGTTTTGCTTGCCTGCTGGGGTGGTTGGCGTTTCTGCTGCTGCTGCTGGTGGCCCTGGAGCGGCAGCCGGTGGAGCGTTTCGAGACGCGGCCCGAGGGGGCGCTTCGCTGGGGCGGCGCCTATGAGCGCCTGGGGGCCTGGTTCGGCGCGGCCAATGCCCCGCTGGTGGGGCACTGGCTGCGTTTCTACCTGCGCAATAACCGCTGCCGCGTTCTATCGCTGCTCTCCATTGTGATTATTCCTTTTCTCACCGTGCGCCTCGGAAGACTCGGCTCCGGCAAGCTCTTCGTGGCGGCTCTGGGCACGTTTCCGCTGGCCACCTTTCTGGGCGTGGGGCGTTTTACCGTCAACCAGTTCGGATACGCGGGTGGTGGAATGCGGCGCTATTTTCTGCTGCCCATCGATCCGGCCGCCGTCCTCCGCGCCGGCAGCTTTGCCTCTATGCTCGTTGGATCGCCCCTGGCCGCTGTGGCAGTCGTGGGCTGGGCGGTCTGGGCTCCGCTGCCGTTCGATGCGCGGATGCTATTCATGCTGATCGCCAGTTCGATTGCGGGCATGCTCGTTTTCTCGGGTCTGGGCCTTTGGACCACGGTGTTCGCGCCGCACCGCGGCAAGTATTATCAGACGATGGGCAATGACATGTCGCTCGGCGGAATCGTGGTTCTCGTCGGCACCACGTTGTGCTGTCTGTTCGCGCCGGAGGCAGTGGCGCAACTGGACCCTGGCCTGGTATCGCCCGGCCGGTGGTGGCTTGCGCCGGTTCCAGTGGTTTTCGCGCTAATATTCTATGCCTTCTCATTGCGGGCCGCCGGTGCGCTCGTCCGCCGCGGGCGCGAGCGCCTGATCGCGGTGGTCGAGGGAAAGGGCTGAACCCATGGACGCCATTCGGCTCTCTAACCTGGTCAAGAAATACGGAAACGTGCTTGCGGTGGACGACTTGTCGCTGGCGGTGGCCCGTGGCCGCATGTTCGGCTTCCTGGGCCCAAACGGTTCCGGCAAAAGCACCACCATCGGCTGCTTGACCGGCTTGCTCCACCCTACCGCGGGCGAAATCTCCATCCTGGGGCAGCCGTTCGATGCGAATAGCGCCGCCCTCAAGCGCCGCATGGGCGTGATGCCAGAGACTCTGGGCCTGTTCGAGCCGCTCTACGCCCACGAGTTCCTGGACTTCGTCGGCCGCATGTACGGCTTGGACGAAACCACCACCCGCCAGCGCGTCACCGAACTGCTGGCCGCGCTCGAGCTGAGCGATTCCCGCAAGACCCTGTCCGAGTACTCCACCGGCATGCGCAAACGGGTGGCCTTCGCCGCCGCCGTCATCCATGCGCCCGACGTGCTGTTTCTGGACGAGCCGTTCGAAAGCATCGACCCGGCCGGCGTGGCGTTGATGAAGCAATGGCTGCGCCGCTTCACCGACCAGGGCCGCACCGTCTTCATCACCAGCCACGTGCTCGAGACCGTGGAGCGGCTGTGCGACGAAGTGGCCATTATTACGCGCCCTGGCAAACTCGTCTGGGAAGGCGATATCACCGCCCTGGCCGACAACGGCGTGCTCCGCCACGAGGGCAAGGAGTTCGACGCGCTGGAACCGCTGTTCCTATATCTGACGGGTGAAAAATACGCCGACCTGAATTGGTTGTGAGAAAGCTTGCAACCACCGGCATTCGGCGGCCGGCCGGGCTAATGGATCGCGATGGTGACACCGGGGGGGCTGGCGACCCCGGCGGATTGAAGGACGACGGAGGCGGCGCCGGCAGTCAGCCCGCTGGGAACCTGGACGCTAATCTGGGTCACGCCAGGGGTGGTGACGGAGGCCGATTGCACCGCCGCGCTCACGCCTTGGATTGTGACCGAAAGCGTGGATCCGGCGGCAGTGCCGGTGGCGAACAGGGTGATGGTGCTGCCGGCAACGGCCGGGTTGGCGGCGTTGTTTAGAGTTCCATTCTGATTGAGGGCTTCGGCCGGTCCCGAGCCCGCGTCCGAAGCGGTGAACAGGGCAGGCGCGGCCTGGGCCAGCGGGAGCACCGCCGAACTGGATTCGACATCGCCATAAACCGCCGTGACCGTGACCGTCGAGCCGCTCAAGCCCGCCGGCACAATGGCGGAGAGCTGGTGGGAGGAAGCGTAGAGCATTTCGCCGGCAACGCCGTTGAACAGCAGGCTGGCGTCGCCCAGTTGGGTGACGCGGGAGGCAGCGGCCGCGAGCGTGCCGGGACCGAGTCCGGCGCCGTAGACCACCGCCACTTCACCGGGAGCCAACGGACCGGATTGGCCGCTGGCGCCGTTGACCACGGCGGCGATGGACGGCGCGCTGGAAGAGGGCTCGATGACGCGCACGGCACTATTGTCCGAATCGGCGATAAAGACGTCGCCGGAAGGGTCGACGGCCACGCCTTGCGGCAGGTTGAGGGCGGCCGAAGTGGGCGTGCCGCCATCGCCCGAATAGCAGCAAGCGCCGCTGCCGGCAATGGTCGTGAGTTGTCCGCCGGATGGAATTTCGCGAACCTGGTTGTGGCCGGTGTCGGCAATAAAGAGATCGCCGGCGGCGTCCACGGCCAAGCCCTGCGGGGCGCTGAGCACGGCCGAGGTCCCGTTGCCGGCAATGGTGAAGATGTTGCCGGACGGGGAGATGACGCGCACGCGGTTGTTGCCGGTGTCGGCGGCGTAGATGGTGCCCGCCGCATCCACCGTGATGCCGGCCGGCAGGTTGAGTTGCGCGCGGGCGGCGGCGCCGCCATCGCCGGAATAGCCTTGCCCGCCGTTGCCGGCCACGGTATGGATGGCGCCATCGGGAGTGATGCGGCGGATGCGCTGGTTGCCGGTGTCGGCCACCAGCACATTGCCGTTGTTGTCGACGGCGACACCCTGGGGCGCGTGTACGGAGGCGGCTCCGCCCGGTCCGCCATCGCCATAGAAGCTGGCGTTGCCGTTGCCCGCCAGGGTATAAATCACGCCGCCCCCAACGACGATGCGGATTCGGTTGTTATGCGTATCGGCGATATAGATCGTGCCGTCGCGGTCGACGGCAACGCCCATAGGGCTGTCGAGTTGGGCGCTCGTAGCGGCCCCGCCGTCACCGGAAAAGCCCGCCACGCCGTTGCCGGCCACGGTGGTGATGACGCCCGCGGGTGAAATTTTCCGCACGCGATGATTGAGCGTGTCGGCGACAAACAGGTTGCCGGAGGAATCCAGAGCGACGCCGGCGGGGGTGTTCAGTTGAGCCACCGCGGCCGGCCCGCCGTCACCCGAGTAGCTTTCCAGTCCATTGCCCGCCGCGACTGCCAGCAGGCCGGTGGAATTGACCTCCCAGATGCGGAAGTCGCCCGGCGCCAGACCGGAGCCGGTGCCGATGGAGCCTTCGGCGAAATAGACGATGCTGGCCGCGTTCACGGCCAGCCCGGTAGGTCCGGTGAGCTGTTCGGAAGCGGCCAACTGCCCGATTTCCAGGGGCAGGCCGCCGGCGGCGCCGGCCAGGGTCTCGATGGTGCCTTTGACCACCTGACGGATGCGGCCGTTGCCATAGTCGGCGATGTAGAGATTTCCGGAGGAATCGAGGGCCACGTCGGTGGGCAGCACGATGGCGGCGGCGGTGGCCGGACCACCATCGCCGGTGGTGGTGGAAACCCCGGTGTTGTCCCAGATGGGGGCGTAGACGGCGGAGGAACCGGTGCCGGCCACGGTGCTGATGATCCCGCCGGGCGATACCAGACGGACACGGTCGTTAATGGTATCGGCAATATAAAGATTGCCGAGGCTGTCGACGGCCACGCCTTCCGGTCCATTGAGGCTGGTCGTGGAGGCTTGCACTCCGTCGCTGGAATAGCCGGCTACGCCATTGCCGGCCGCGGTGGAGATGGTTCCGTTGGGGGAGATTTTGCGGACCGCGTTGTTGCCGGTATCGGCCACGTAGAGGTTGCCACCGGCATCCAGCGCGACGCCCAGGGGAGCGTTCAATTGGGCCAGGGCCGCCGGGCCACCGTCGCCGGCATAGCCGGGGATACCGGTGCCGGCGTACGTAGAGATGGCGCCACTCGAAGAGATGCGGCGTACGACGGCGGCATCGCGGTCGGCGACGTAGACGTTGCCGGCGGCGTCGATCGCAATCCCGGCGGGATATTCGAGTTGGGCGGCGGTGGCCGGACCCCCATCGCCCAGGTAGCCGGAACGGCCGTTGCCGGCAATGCGCGTGAGAGTACCGGAGGTGTCGACTTTGAAGACGGAATGAAGGCCGCCGAAATAAAGATTGCCGGAGCGATCGAGCGCCGGCCGCGGCGGATCGCCCACCGAAGCGGAAACTGCGGAAATAGGGGTAACGGGCGGGTTGCCCCCGGCGACCGTCTCAATTACGTTTTGCGCACCGAGCGAACCGGCGCACACCACTACAACCAATCCCGGAAGAACCCTGAACACGGTTCTTTACCTCGACTTTCTATGCGACGCGGAAAAGGGGAGAGCAGGCCGGCTCTTATGGCCGGTGATGGCCGGCCGCGGGAACCAGGCGTGTGCGCAGGGAGCGAGGAATTCCCTCCGCTCTTTCCGTATCTTCAAAACGCGACTTTCTTAGATTTATACCACGCGGCGCGCGCCCGCCGCCTAAGCATTTCGAGTCCGATGCTGTCACCTGAATAGTGTCGAATCCGGCGATTGCGCTCGGAAGAATTTTTGGCGCGTGCAAGTGGAGTAGGCGTTTTCGCCTACCGGCCGCCTGCGGGCGGTCCGTCAGACTTTGCGGTCCTCCCCCTGGCTTGAGAGCATGCGCAGGCGGAGGTGAGAGAGGTTGGGGAGCAGGAAATCGGGCGCCAGCGATTCGAGCTCGCCGGGCGGGGAGATGCCGGTGCGGACGGCGATGGAGCGAATGCGGCTGCGGCGGGCGGCCAGAATGTCCGCGGGGGCATCCCCGATCATGGAGATCTGACCGCGCTTGCCCGTCCAGCCGCGGCGCTGGGCCTCGGCGATGGCGAGCGCGACCAGGGTGGCGCGGTTGGGAGCCATGTCGCCAAAAGCGCCGAAAGCGAAATAGCTCTCCAGGCCGGCGCGCTCCAGTTTGCGCCAGCCGATGGGGGTAAGATTACCGGTGACCAACCCCAGCAGGGCGTCGTGGCGCTGGAGTTTGGCGAGCGCGCCGCGAACCCCGGGACAGAGGCGGTCGCCGATGGGCGGGCAGACGCGCAGGTAATAGCGGGTGGCGGCGCGCTCGATGGCGGCCAGATTGGCGCCGATTCTGGACGACGCGACACCGGCGCGGCGCAGCATGGCGGTGAGGATGACCGGGTCCAGCATGCCTTGCACCGGGATACCGTCGGTGGTGGTTTCGAGCTTCATGACGCGGCGGATGCCGTAGGCGAGAGCCTCGCGGTGATGGGGACCGGCGCGGCGGACCAGGGTGCCATCGATATCGAACAGAACCAACGGCGGAGAGAGTTTCATGCGTGGCTCAGATGGAGCGTACCGGCATGGCCACGATATCGTCGATGCGGATCTGCTCTTTGACCACGAAGGGCTCGCCGTAGCGGACACCGATCAGGTTGCCGTAGAAGCGGGCGATGGCGCCCAACCGCTCGCGGATTTCGGCTTCATCGGGGAACAGGGCGCCGGCGTCGGCGGCGCCGTACTGGGAGCGATAGCGCAGCAGGGCCGACATGCGCCGCTCGAATTGCGCGCTGATATCCACCACGAACGAAGGTTTGACGTCGGCGTAGAGGCTGGAATAGAGAATTTTTTGCGGGCGGTGCGGCTCCGAGTACGGATCGAGCTTCTTCAGGCCGGCCAGGAAGCTGGCCTCGAAGCCCAGTTCGCTGGCGCGGTAATGGTCGGGATGGCGGGCTTCCCAGTAGGGCAGGATGAGGACGCGCGGTTTCAGCTCGCGGATCTTGGCGGCGATGGTGATGCGGGCGGGCAGGGAGTTTTCCAGGCGCGCATCCGGCATCTTCAGGTTGTCCCGAAACGAGACCAGCATATCGGCGGCGGCCTGGGCGGATTCGGCAATGCGCTCTTCGGGGGCGCCGCGGGTGCCCATGTCGCCGGCGGTCAGGTCGATCACGCCGGTGCGGTATCCGAGCTCGGCCATGCGGATGAGGGTTCCGCCACAAGTCTGTTCGACATCGTCCGGGTGCGCGGCCAGGGCCAGGACGTCCAGGTAGTCGGGTGCCATGTTACCAGCGCAGGTCCTCGCGGCGGGAATAGATAGGGCGCGTGCCCAGCAGGAAGATGAGGGCGATGCCGACCACAAAGCCGCCCACGTGCGCCGCGAACGCCGTGCCGCCCTGCCCATATTGGGACGCGGCGGCGGACTCGAAGCCGCCTGCCAGTTGGATCACGAACCAGTAGAACAGGTAGACCCAGGCGGGAAGATCGACCCGCGTAATGAAAATAATCAGCACGAACAGGGTAACGATTCGCGACCGCGGGAACTTCACCATATAGGCCCCCAGCACACCCGCGATAGCGCCGCTGGCGCCCACCATCGGCACGCCCGACGCCGGGTCCATCAGAACCTGCGCCAGGCCCGCCGCCGTTCCGCAGAGCAGATAGAAGAGCAGAAACTTGCCGTGGCCCAGGATGTCTTCCACGTTATCCCCGAAGATCCAGAGGAACCACATGTTGCCCAGCACGTGCAGCCAGCCGGCATGCAGAAACATGGAGGTGAAGATGTTGGCCACGGCAAACCGGTCGGGCACCAGCCCGTACTGCCCGATGAAGGCGTTGCGGGTGTAATCGTCGAGCGAAAACTCGAACAGGAAAACCAAAATGTTGACCACGATGAGAAACACCGTGACCACGGGCTTGGAGTAGCTCGGCTGTGTATCTCGGATGGGAAACATTCAGTCTCGGGCGGCGCGGGCCGCGAAATCGGAATGCGAACGCCGCTCGGTGCGCGCCATTAAAGCGTGGACCTCTTCCAGGCCGCGAATGCCGCCGCGCGCGCCCAGCGCGGTGCAGTTCAAAGCCGCCATGGCATTGGAAAATTCCAG
Organism: Bryobacteraceae bacterium; assembly: GCA_052325345.1. Lineage (GTDB taxonomy): Bacteria > Acidobacteriota > Terriglobia > Bryobacterales > Bryobacteraceae > JBEKYD01. Next base: position 3,225 of record JBKQVG010000008.1, on the reverse strand, counting down.
CACGTCACCCATCGGCATTCCTTTCAGAACAGCATAGCAGAACGCCCCGTGGAAGACGTCGCCGGCGCCGGTGGTATCCACGCAGTTGACCACAAACGCCGGGGAATACACGAACCGCCCATCCACGCGCGCCAGCGAGCCGTGGGCGCCGAGGGTCATCGCGGCCACGCGCATGCCGTATTGGTTCTGCAAGCTTTCGAGAGCTTGGAAAGGGTCCTGAATGCCGGTCCAGGCGTTGGGAAACTCGGAACTCGCCACCAGGTAATCGACGTTCGGCAGAACGCGGTCGAAGCCGTGATAGATGGTATCGACGTCCACCGTGACGGGGATTCCGTGCCGGCGGGCGATGGCCGCCGCGTGCGCCACGGCCGGCGTGTCGTGCCCGTCGATAAACAGCATGCGGGCGCAGGTGATCTGCTCGGGCGTGATCTGTTCGGGGTCGATCCGCAGGCAGTCGTCGCGCCGCCACAAGACGGTGCGCTCGCCGGTGGCGCGATCGATGAGGATGTAAGCCGATTGATTGGGGCAATTCTTGCGAAGCTGCACGTGATCGAGATTGATGCCGGTGCCGCGCAGGCTTTCCAGCTGGATGCGGCCGCGCTCGTCGTCGCCGATGCTGCCGATATATTTCGCGCGCAGCCCAAGCCGCGCGCAGGCCACCATGGCGCTGGCTACCTGGCCGCCCGGGCTCACCACTTCTTCTTCAAACGGCACCTTGCCCGCGTAAGCCGGGAAGTGCGGCACGATCAGGAGCGTATCGGTAGCGTTCAGCCCGACGCCCACAACGTCGAATTCAGACATGAATGAACTATTGTAAGCGGCTGGCGCAGGCCCGTCATCACCCTGTCTTCACCCCTTGTCTTCACCCCCGGTTCGCCACTCCGTGAGTATGATATTCTGGCAAGCCTGGGAGGGAGCCCGGCGCAACATGGAACGTAAGAAAGCATCCGATTATCCCCAAGAGCTGCTCGATCTGTTCGACCGCTACGTCCACGGCGAGCTCGACCGCCGCGGCTTCCTCGATTCCGCCAGGAAGTTTGCCGTCGGCGGACTGACGGCCACAGCCATCTGGGAAAGCCTGAGCCCCAATTATGCCTGGGCACAGCAGGTTCCCAAGGACGACCCGCGCATCAGGACGGAATACGGAACCGTGCCTTCACCCCGGGGCAACGGAAGCATCCGCGGCTATCTCGTAATTCCCGCCCACGCCGCCGGCAAACTGCCCGGCGTGCTGGTGGTCCATGAGAACCGCGGCCTGAATCCTTATATAGAGGATGTGGCGCGGCGCCTGGGAACCGAAGGCTACATCGCTTTCGCTCCGGATGGTTTGACCAGCGTCGGCGGCTACCCCGGCGATGACGAGCAGGGCGCCCAGCTCTTTCAAAAAGTCGACAAAGCCAAAATGACCGCCGATTTCGTTGCCGCGGCCTACTGGCTGAAGGCACGCCCCGACTCGACCGGAAAAATCGGCGTGGTGGGCTTCTGTTTCGGCGGCGGCATCGCCAACACCCTGGCGGTTCGAATGGGCGCCGACCTTTCAGCCGCGGTCGCGTTCTACGGCGCCCAGCCGCACGCCGACGACGTTGCCAAAATCAAAGCCCCACTCCTCCTGCACTACGCCTCGCTCGACACCCGCATCACCGGCGGCTGGCCGGCTTATGAAGCCGCCTTGAAGGCCAACCATGTGACCTACTCCGGTTACGTCTACGAGGGCGCCAACCACGGCTTCCATAACGACACCACCGCCCGCTACGATGAGCCCGCCGCCAAGCTCGCCTGGCAGCGCACCCTCGATTTCTTCAACCGGTATCTGAAGAGCTAACCGCGACCGTAAGGGAGCGGTCCGGCGGCGCCTGCCTTGATTCTTTCGGCATTCGATATCCTTTCAAAGAAGCGGCGGCGACAAAGATTGCCGGCGCCAAGGGGAAAACAGATTTGAGCCGCCGGCCGGATGGATTCCCCGCCCGTTCCAGCAGCCCAATTCAGAAGTAGCATGCGAGCGGGCTGGGGTTGAGGGTGGGAGGGCGGTAAATGAATGGTGGGAAAAGGGGATAGGAATTTTGAAAGGTTGTGACCGCGACAGGCTTAGAATCCGGCCCGATGATGGCGAAACGTGTTCTTCACGTCGGCATTGCTCAACTGGTCGATCCGGAGAGCTTCGTCTGACTTCCCATTTTCTTGAGCAGCGCTATCAGTAGGTCTGTCGGGTCGACTTTCTTGGCTCTGAGCGCGTCGTGAAAATCGCGGAGATCGTTGAGGGCGTCCGCGCTACCAGTTCCTGAGTAACCGCGGAGCGCTGACTTATTCGTCGAGATGGCAGCACCGCACTTGGCCGCAAAACGTCCGAGCCTGATAATCGTTCAGCAACCGATTCCAGCTTCAGGCGAAAAGGAGGCGACCCTTGGGTTCGGGGACGGGGCGGCCCAGTTCACGAGCTGTCTCCAGCCACTCCGAAATGACGACCTCCGCGTTCGCGAGTGCTTCCTGCCGAGTGGGTCCGTCGGCGACGCAACCCGGCAATTCCGGCACTTCCGCGATAAACGCCCCGTCTTCGCCGCTCCAGTACAAGATAATCTCGTATTTCGTCATTGGACCCCTTCCGCTAGTTTATACCGAACAATCACGGCCCGAACCTGCTTGACCTGGTACGGCTTCGCCAGCGAGCCGAGCGGTTGAAGATTGAGAATTTCCACAACGTCCGGTTTAGTAAAGATATGATGACTGCCCTTCACGCGCTCGACGAAACCAAGAGCCGTCAGCAGGGATCTCAAATCATCGAAACGTATGTTGGCGTCGGCGGTACCTCGAAGAACCCGAAGCAGCAGTCGCTTGCGCACAGTCCCCATTATGGCGCTATTGGAACGTGCTGGTCCGCGCCATGGCACGCACCACGCCGTCTACCTGGCTTTCACGAAGAGCGGGGAAGCCTTCCAGGCTAGGTGCCTGTGCTGACTGCTGCCCGTCCCTCACTTCCCCACCGTCCATCTCACTCCGCTGACAAAATTCAGGCGCAGAGCCGGGTAGCCGAACGCGTCTTCATAGCGCCGGTCGAGGGCGTTGCGGAGGTTGCCGTACGCGGTCAGGCCATGACCCAGGCGGTAATTCAGGCTGATGCCCAGGTTGAAGTAGCCGGGGTTGCGGTAGAGGCCCGCGCTCGCTCCATTAGTCGGCTCTACGTCCAGGTCCGAGCCGCGAAAGGAGCCGGTCACGTGGCCCGAAACCCGG
>JBKQVG010000007.1:0-46564 GCA_052325345.1 Bryobacteraceae bacterium | reverse complement strand
TTTATTTGCTATCGCTTAAACGATCTCCACCGAGCCCTTCAGCACCGCCTTTTCACGCCCCCTCCTGCTACCTTGAAGACGGTATGAAGAAGCCGGATATCGCCCGGCGCATGGCACGCGGCTCGGGCGAGAGCACCAGCCAGGCCGCCGACCGGCTCGACCGCCTGGTTCATGGCCTATTGCAAGACCTGCGCCACGGTAAGGAAGCGCGCCTGCCCGGGCTGGGGCGCTTCCTGATCTCGCGCGACGGCCGCATCGTGCTGCAGCCGGAACGGCGGCGCCGGGGCGAACCGCGTGCCTGATTCCTCCCTGTTCGCCGAATTGGCGCAAGTGGTCACCGAGGCTCTGGCTGGCGGCAAATCCGTGGAAGTGGAAGGGTTAGGCGTGTTTTACCCCGATCCGGCTTGCGGTTTCCGTTTTGAAGACTGCCGCGGCCCCTCCGTCTTCATCGCTTACGCCAAGGAAGACCTCGAGGTGGCGCTGCGGCTGCACGATACCCTGCGCGAAGCCGGTTTCCGCCCCTGGATCGACGTCCGCATGCTCCTGCCGGGCCAGAACTGGCCGCGCGCCATCGAAATGGCGATTCAGAACGCCGAATTCTTCCTGGCCTGCTTTTCGCAACGCGCCGTGGTGAAGCGCGGCGGCTTCCAGGCCGAAATCCGCTACGCCCTGGATTGCGCCCACAGCCTTCCGCTGGACGACATCTACATCGTCCCCTTGCGTCTGGACGCCTGCCGCGTGCCGCGCACCGTGGCGCGCCAATATCACTACATCGACCTGTTCCCGGACTGGCAGGCCACCCTGCACCGCCTCACCGCCATGCTTCGCGCCGAAGCCCGCCGCCGGTGGGACGCCCGTTTCCGCCCCTCCGCCGCGTGACGTAACGTTCGCTCCACTCCCACCCAGCCGCCACAGGCCCCGCGCTCACTCGTTCCGAAAGCCGCGTAGGACCGGTTAGTAGGCAAGCCGGCAGCCCCAACGAACCCATTCTGCCGCGTGTTGGCGCGGAAAAGCATTCCGGTTCTCGCACATGAATAAGGTCCGTGCCAGCGGTGCCGAAGGCTCTTTTCGTTAAAATGGGACGTGAACCTTCGCCGCGAACATCTTTTTCGTACTTATTTTCTGGTCTTGCTCTTTGTCGGTCTGCGGAGTTTCGGCAACCTGGCGCTGGCCTGGGGCACCAAGCGTCTGCCGGAGACTCTATCGATCCATGCCGCGGCCTACCTGTTCTCGATGCTCGATCCCTTTGTGGCGGCGGGCATCGCATTGCTGATTCTTTCCCTGTTCACCCGCATGGCGCTGCTCAGCGTGGCGGACCTGAGCTTCGTGCTGCCCACCACCGCGGTGGGCTATCCGCTCGCGGCCGTGCTGGGCTGGTTCTTTCTGAAGGAGCAGGTCTCGGCGCAGCATTGGCTCGCCACCGCGCTGATCTTCGCCGGCACCGCCCTGGTCGGCACTACGCCGCGCAGCACCACCCCCGAGCCCGTCCAGACGCAGGCCGCGGAGTTGTCGAAATGAAGTGGGTGCTGGTCGGGATTAATATTGTGGCGACGGTGGTGAGCGACCTGCTGCAGAGCCACGAGCTAAAGCAGGCCGGGGCGCAATCGGTGGGCGCGCGCGGGTTGGTGCGCCTGGTGCGGATCATCGCGGCGCGCCGCTACCTGATTCTTTCGATCGTCTTTCTGGCGGTCTCGTTCTTCGCCTTCATGGCGCTGGTGCAAAGCGCGCCGCTGAGTTTCGCCGTGCCCGCATCGGCCGGAAGCTTTCTTCTCGAAACCGTGCTGGCGCGCCTGGTATTGAAAGAGCGCATTGGAGGGCGCCGCGCCGCCGGCAACCTGCTGGTGCTGGCCGGCATACTGCTGCTGGCGCGATAGGAAGCACCCCGCCCGCTGGCGTACAATGGGCATATAGCGGAACGGTGGCCGAGCGGTTGAAGGCAGCGGTCTTGAAAACCGCCATACCTCTAAAGGGTATCGTGAGTTCGAATCTCACCCGTTCCGCCAGCTTACTGGGACTTGACCGGCGCCGGGAGCACCACGTTCCTGCCGACGAAATCCTCCGGCCGCGGAACGCCCGGGGCGTCCACCACATCGTGGGTCTCTTTGTGACACCAGGCGCAACGTGTCATCTCGGGCTTGTTCTTTTCGCGCGCTTTCTGTACGTGACAACCGATACAGAGACGGTGCATGGCGTCGGCATAGCTGCAAGCGGCGTAGGTCTTGACCGCGATGGTGGAGCCCGCGGGCACGAGGTTCTTATGGCAGCGATCGCAGCGGACGGCGGTGGACGCGACGCGTGTCTGCCCGAGGGGATGACACTGAGCGCAGGATAAGCGGCCCCCCTCCGGCGAGGCGTGCCAGTCGTGCCGGAACGCGTCGGTCGGCTGATACATGTCGCGGTGACAGCGCGCGCAGGCCGAGTTCAGGTCGCGCGGGAAATTCATGTGATGGCACTTCACGCACGAAGCGTTGCCGCCTTCCCGTTTCTCATGTTCCTCGTGCGGGAACAGGACGCCGCGGCCATCCAGATTGCCGTCGATCCACAGCTTGTCGCCGCCGCGGGCCTGCTGCACGGGCGCGGGCTCGGCGCCGCGGCTCTTGGCCGGGAGGTTGCCCAGGAAAGCAAAACCGGCGGCCGCGGCAAATACAAATCCAAGCGAATACGTGGTGCGCGCGGCAATGGCGGGGACACCCAGCCAGGTCGAATCCACCGGGTTGAACTCAGGGAGTTTTAGCGGGTCGGCATCCGGGTCCGCGGGACGCTGCTCCCATATCCTGAACCGCTCAATCATGAAGAGGAAGAGCAAAATCGCGGCGGCGACAATCCCGGCGCTAACGGCAATTTCGGTCCAGCTCGGGAGATAGAACATGCCAGGCGGCCTGATCTGAGCGAGACCACCGACGTCGAGCCGGTTCAGAACGACACCGAAAACGCCGAGGCTGGCGGCCGTCCACTGGATCGCGCGGGAGCGTCTGGCGGCGGGCAGGAACAAAAGGGCGGCTGGCGCCGCCGCCATGACCACCACTTCAAACCAGAAGAGCCCGGTGCGCCATCCCGAGGCAAACAGCAGCTGCCCCTGACGGCGCGCGAGCAGATCGCCGAAGCGAAGGATCAGATACCCGGCGAGCACCCAGCGGGCGGCGCTTCCCAGTCCTGCCAGCACCTCCGTTTCGGGCTTTCGATGGTACAGAAAGGCGGTGACATTGCTTTCGAAGATAACCATCAGCAGCCCGAGGCCTATGGCGGACACTAGAAACATGATGGGCAGGAGCGGAGAATACCAGAGCGGGTGGAGCCGATAAGGCATGATCAGGAACAGCGATCCCAGCGAAGACTGATGCAGGCTTGAAAGTCCGATGCCGATGACGACCAAAGGCATCCTCAGCCTGACAAGGAACCGCCGGATGCCGGCCAGCGTTCCGAACTCTTCGGCCGGCACCGGGAAGAACTCCAGTGCCAGGACAGTGAGATAGAGCATGACGCACCAGCCGACCTCGAACAAAGGCGAGTGCGGATTCCAGAACACGATCATGTGCCAGATGTTCCATGGCAGACCGAGGTCGAACAACAAGCCGACGGCAACCGCCAGGTAGCCGAGAAAGGCCGTCAGCACCGCCGGTCGAACCACGGCGTGAAAGCGCTCCAGCCTGAAAACATAGACGGTTGCGGTGACGATGAAGCCGCCGGCCGCGAGTGCCACGCCGCTCATGACATCAAAGCCGACCCAAAGGCCCCATGGGTTGGCGTCGGAGAGATGGGTTGTCGCTCCCAGCCCATAGAGAAAACGCGCGACTGCCACGGCCATGGCCACGCCAGTGACCATCCAGAGCGCCAGTTTCAGCTTGCGTACCCTACTCATCGGACTTGTCCTTCTGCCTCTCCATGCGCCGGCCGATGATCCAGCTCAGGCCGGCCATGGCGGCCACCACGCCGGTAAAGGCGAAGGGGACGGCGTGCATGGCGTTGGCGGTAGTCTGGGGCAAGGGCTGGGCGCCCAGGGGACGGCCCTCGGTGATGAAGGAAAGATCGACATTGGAGATCAGCAGAACGGAAGCGCCCCCGGCCTCCCGTTCGCCCCACACCTTCGACAGGTATTTGCCGGGGTTCTCCGCGATGCGCTGGTGGGCTTCGCCGATGAGGTCGTCCCGGTCGCCGAAGACGGTAGCCTTGGTGGGACAGGACTCGGTGCAGGCGGGTTGCCGGCCATGGGAGAGCCGCTGCTCATAACAGAAGATGCATTTGCGCACGTAGGGGACCGCCGCGTCCCAATCGTAGCGGGGGATGCCATAGGGGCAGGCCATCATGCAGTAGCGGCACCCCATGCACTTGCTGTCGTCATAAATGACGGGGCCGGTGGCGGTTTTGTGGAGGGCGCCCACCGGACATGCGGACGCGCAGGCCGGCTCCAGGCAGTGACGGCACTGCTTGCGGACAGAGGCGTGGCCGGGGCCTTCCACAATGGAAGTCCAGTTCCGTGCGGAGAGCCCGTCGTCACGGTCCCAGCTTCGGGGAATGTCTGGCGAAAGGTGGTTTTCTCTTTTGCAGGCGGACTCGCACTCGTGGCATCCGATGCATTTGGTGGTGTCGGTGAGGATGGCTGCTTTCATTTGGCGCAGACCTCGTCATTCACGCCTCGGGTGGGCGGTTTCAGCCGAGAGCCCTCGATCCAAGACGGCTGATCGGCGTAGCCCAGGCTGGCGGCAACCCGGTCGCCTGCCCCGAGAGGGAATTTCCAGGCCACCGCGGTGACCGCCTGAGAGAGCGGGGCCAGCACGCAGTGGGCGAGCTTCGTGAATGGAATCATCAGCAGGATGGCGTCGCCGGAGTACACGTGCAGGAACATGATGGCCTGGTAGGTTGCCGGACGAACCGGCATGTTCGCGCAGACATAACCCGTAGCAAACGGAACCACCAGCAAGAGCGTCCAGACGAATTCCTGGGGCCGGCTCAGCTTGCGGGCTCCGGCGTGAAACAAGCGCCCGCCGAACAGGCCCACGCCCGCCGCGATCGTCAGGAGCGTGAGCCAGTTGGCAACTTCCGTGGGAATGGCAGGCCAGGCGAAGCCCACCGACCGCTTCCACAGAAGCACGTGCGCGGCGAGGAAAAAGGGGACAATGAGCAGGCCCACGTGGAAGAGCAGGGAAAGGGTGCCATACGCAGGCCGGCGGCGCCAGAAACGGCCGGCCGGCAGCAGCCACGCGGCGGTCTGGCGGGTGACTTCGCGCCAGGGCACGATCCGATCCATGTTCCGCCGGTAGCTTTCCGCCAGGCCGGCCAGCGTCAGCAAGAAGGCGCGCAGGAGGCCGAGCACCATCAGCGCAAAGGCAAGCCGGAACAGCGGGCCGCGGCCGAATTCGATCCAGGTTTCCATTCCATCCACCTCACGGCATCAATCGAAAACGATGGCCTTATAAAGGAGGTCGTGCAGACCCACAATCTGGCAGTCGATGCCCCAATGCTCGACCAACTCCCGCAACTGCTTCTTGCAGTTGGCGCAGGGCGCGACGCAGTATTTGGCGCCGGTGGCGCGAATCTGCTCCGCTTTCAGCCGTCCTCCCACGAGCATTCGGTACGGTTTGATCTCATCGATCGACACCGTACCGCCACCGCCTCCGCAGCAGATGTTGTTCCGGCCGCTGGGAGTCATCTCCACGTAGTTGCCGCAGAAAGCCTTAAGCAACTCGCGCGGCTGATCGACGATCCAGCCGGTGCGCGCGAGGTTGCACGGGTCGTGGTACGTCACTGGCTCGTCGATGGCTTCGGGGCGGAGCTTCAGACGGCCGCGTTTCCACGATTGGTAGGTATACTCGACGATGTTGACCACGGGCAGCGACTCGCGCCCATCCCCGCTAAAAGCGGGGTAGAAGGCTTTGGCGGTTCGCGACGCGTGCCCGCACTCCCCAATCAGTAGCTTGCGAACCTTGAGGCGCCGGGCCTCGGCCACGACTTTCGCGATTACGCGCTCCATCACCTGGTCGTTGTAGAAGAGGCCGTAATTGATGCCGTCAAAATAGCCCGTGCCGATGGTCCACGTATCGCCGGTGGCGCGGAACACCGCCGCATTGCCCATCAGCGTGTCGGCTTCCATGAGAAAATCCGAAACCGCCGGCAGGAAGAGGTATTCGGCGCCCTCCTGGTCGATCGGAAAAGGAATCTCGACGCCTTTCTCTTCGCGCATCTCGTCGCTTAGGAATTCCAGGCTATCCAGAAGAGCCGGCACGGGCACGGCCGATGTATTGCCCGACGCGCCCGCCAACTGCTCGCGCACGCTCACCGCGAGCGCGCGGGGGACGATGCCGATTTCCGAGAGAATGTAGCGGGCGAGATGGGTGATGAGACCGTGGTCGATTCCCGCGGGGCACTCAAAAGAGCAGCGGCGGCATCCGGTGCAGTTGTAGAAGGCGTCCGCCATCTCCTGGACCTTGGTGTCGGTCAGGCCAGGATCGCCCAGGATGCGCCCCCTCAGGATGCCCGATACCGTAAAGTGCCTGCGATAAACGGAAAGGAGCAGTTCGGAACGGTAGCACGGGATGTCCCGGCAGTCGTCAGTCGCCAAGTAGATCTGGCAGCTTGTGGCACAACGCGCGCACTTGGCGGCGACCCGGATATAGTGATCGAGAGCCAGCCGGTAGTTGGTATGTTTCAGGATGGCGGCGAAGGCCTCCAGGAACCGGCGCGGCCGTTCCCGCACCTCGAAATCCTCAACGTGGTAGCGGACGGGCAGCCGTTGCTTGAGGATGACCGCTTCTTTCTTGGTGTTGGAGAAGGCCTGTTTTCGTTCCTCCGGCGTCAACTGTTTCATGCATCTGTCTCCCACCAGCCACCGTGCCGCTCCATTGGGAGGCTCCCTGCCGCCGAGCCACGGCCCAACGGAGCGGAACGGACTCGCAGAATCCGTCGTGCGCTACTTCTTTTCGCCGGTGGCGGCGGTATGCAGCTTGATCTCGACCTTTTCCTCGAGACTGTCGTAGTACTCCTTGAGAACGGCGATCACCTCGGGCTTGGAAAACTCCGCCGGTACGGGTTTGCCTTCGCTCATGAGCTTGCGCAGGAGCGTTCCGGAGAGGAGCAGGCGGGCGCCGCCCTGGTATTTGCCGGTATCGTCGATCACGGCCTTGCTCTGGTGCGGGCAGGTCTTCATGGAAGCCATGCTGCCGCACTCGTAACAATAGAACGTCCAATCCATGCAAAGCGGCTGGAGCAAGAGCGCGCCGGAGGGGATCTCGTTGAAGATCTTCTGCGCGTCGAACGGGCCGTAGTAGTCGCCTACCCCGGCATGGTCGCGGCCCACGATAAGGTGGGTGCAGCCGTAATTCTGACGGAACACGGCGTGCAGCAGGGCTTCGCGCGGCCCGGCGTAACGCATCTCCATGGGGTAGCCGCCCTGAATCACGCGGTCTTTGCGGAAATACTTGTTCACCAATGCGTCAATGGCCTTGACGCGGACTTCGGCGGGAATGTCGCCCGGCTTCAGTTTGCCGACGAGTTGATGGATGTAGACGCCGTCGCACACTTCGATGGCAATCCATGCCAGGTAGGCGTGCGAATTGTGCATTGGATTGCGAAGCTGGAGCGCCGCCACGGTGGACCAGCCACGCTCGGCGAACGCCTGACGCGCCTCTGCCGGCCGCTGGTAGATGCCCTTGAACATCTCGGGATAGAAAGATTCGGAAACCACCTTCACGGGGCCGGCGAGATTGACCGCTCCCTGCTCCATCACTTTCTGTACGCCGGGATGCGCCGGGTCCGTCGTCCGGAACACCTGCTTGCACTCGTAGTCCTTGTCGATCGCGTATTTCTCGGCGACCTTCATGGTCCCCATCAGGGATTCCGTCTCGACGTCCCACAGGGCAACCTCGTCGCCGGCAGCCACAGACTTGGCATAGTCCTCCTCGGCGGACAAGGTGATCGGAATCGGCCAAAACAGCCCATTCTTGCTCGCCATGCGGTAGGACTCGCAGCATCCACGCCAGTCGTCGCGTCCCATGAAGCCATCCAGGGGAGTGAACGCGCCAATGCCCATCATGATGAGGTCGCTGGTTTCCCGGCTGGTCATCGGGACTCTCTTCAGGTGCTCGGCCTTGCGAATCTCTTCCTGCCTGGCTTCGCCCTCCAGAAGCAAGGGACGCAACTCTCCACCGCCATGCGGCAGAATCAGTTTACTCATTGATAGCCTCCTGTCCGGAAAAATCGTTTACCACGTCTATATTTCGGAGTTTCAGACTTTAACCACCTCAATCATAGAGCGAGAGAAGCAAATTGTCACTGAGTTTTTCGACCCTCAGATGTGGTTTAAGTCCGCAATATCATTGGAGTTAGACTGATGCCACGGGGCAAATTCAGAAATCGCGGCGAGTACCGAGGTGAATCCTGCAAACCCAGAAAATCAAGCTGGCACTCGTTGACTCCCCATGCGATAGTGCAGATAATATAGACAGAAGATTCGAGGTTATCGGCCATGTCGAGCCCGTCTCTGACTACCGGCAAAGCGGCGCGCCTGTGTTCGGTTAAGCCGGATACCGTACTGAAGTGGATCAAGAAGGGCGTACTTCCCGCTACGCGCACGGTAGGAGGGCACTACCGGGTGGAAGAGCAGGACCTGCTCCAAGTGCTCTCTCCTGAAGACTACAGCGAAAATCGAGCGGAAGAACCGGCGCTCTGTTCCCGTCCCATGCGCTGCTGGGAGTACATGAACAACGGTCCCGGAACCGAATGCGCGGACTGTGTCGTTTATAAAACGCACGCGGCCTGGTGTTTCCGGATGGTGGGCGTGCTTAAGGGAGCCGGGCACGCGAAACGGTACTGCAAGGGTTTGTGCCAGGAGTGCCCGTACTACCGCCGGGTACACGTTCTGCCGACGAACGTGCTCGTCGTCAGTCAGGACGAGAACCTGATCCAGAGCCTGGCGAAGCGGGAGAGCGTGCGTGTGGCATTTCGTTTCGCGCGCCGCGGCTATGACGCCTCCGCCGTCATCGAGGTATTTCGGCCGGCGTTCGTGGTTATCGACCAGGCGATTCTGGAGAATCTGGGCATGGCGCTTCTGGAAGCGCTGGCGACCGATCCCCGAACGCCGGGCGCCAGAATTGTGGTGGCGGTCCGCAAGGAGTCGGTGGAATTTCGGGTTCGCAGCAAGGCGGTCTACGCCAAGATCCAGGAGCCGTTCCACGCGGACGAGCTGGAGGCCATCATCGATCGGATTCCGGTGGAGACGCTGGAGCCGGAAACCGCCGACGTGCCGGCCTGAGCCTATTGCGACTCTAAGCCGCGACCCGCGAGGACGCCGCCCGGATCATGGCGGCCACCCACTCCGGAGTGGCCAGGGCATGCAGGTGGGTATAGGCGGCCCAAACGTTCTGCGATACCACCGCGTCACGGCCGGAGAAGCACCCGGCGCCGCGAAGCACGGCGCACGCCGTCGGGGGCGCCTCGCCGTTCAGAACGATTCTCGAGTAGTGAAACTCGTGGCCCAGGAGACGGGTTCCCACGGCAAAGAACGCGTTCTCGGCGTCCACCGAAAGCTCGGTATAGCCGTGACCTTGCGGCGACCCGCACACCTCCACTTCGAAGTCGAACACGCCGGCCATGGGATACTTCGATCCGCGCCACGCAAAGGCGCGCGACAGGAGCATCAGGCCGCCGCACTCCGCATAAATCGGCAACCCGGCCTGGGCGGCGCGGCGAATCGAAGCCAAGAAGCTCGTATTCGCGGCCAATTCACGGGCGTGTGTTTCCGGGAAGCCGCCGCCGATGTAAAGAGCATCCAGGGTGTCCGGCAGAGAAGCCGCAGTCAGCGCGGAGAGCGCTACTACGTTTACACCCGCCGCACGGAGGGCTTCGATATTCTCAGGGTAGTAGAAGCTGAAGGCGGCATCGTCGAGATAACCGATGGCGAGGCCGCCGGCGGCAGCCGGCTCGCGCGGCGGAACGGGGGGTACGGCGACGGGCGGCGCTTGACTCGCGATCGCGATCAGCCGGTCGAAATCCAGACGGCCGGCCACGAGATCCAGCAGGTTTTGAGCCAGCAGGTCCCGGTGCGGATGCTCGCGAGGGGTAACGAGACCGAGGTGGCGCGTGGGGAGGAGCATGCCGCCGGCGGCGCGGGGAATCGCTCCAAGCACGGGAATGCCGCATACCGATTCGATAGCCTCACGCAGGATGCGTTCGTGGCGGGCTCCGCAGACCTGGTTGACGACCACGCCGGCGATGCGGACATCGGGATCCAGCCGCTGACACCCCAGCACCAGCGCCGCCGCGGTGCGTGTCACCTTGGTGGCATTGACTACCAGCACTACCGGGGCCTGGAGAGCTTTGGCCAGTTCCGCCGTGCTGTGGGTTCCGCGCCCATCGGCGCCGTCGTACAGACCGCGGTTGCCCTCCACCAGGTTGAACCCATCCGGCACGGCGTGGCGGGCGAAAGAATGCGCCGCTCGCTCGAAACCCATCAGGTAAGTATCGAGATTCCTGGCGGGTTTCCGGGAAGCCCATTCGAGCCACGCCGCGTCGATGTAGTCGGGCCCCTTCTTGAATGCCCGGACGGGGATCCCCCGGCGCCCGGCCTCGAGCAACAACGCGAGTGAGACGAGAGTCTTCCCGGACTCTCCGGAAAGGCCGGCGACCACGAGACGCGGCAGGCCGGACATGGTGGCGGCGCTTGCCATGCTCATCGCGCGCCGCTCCTCAAGCGCCGGGAAGGGTTCCCTCTTTGGGTGGCAGGGTAATATAAGAGCCGCCCAAATAGCTGTAAACGCAGCGTCCCGAGTCCATCAGGACGCGAATGGCGTGTTTGCAATCGTCTTTGCTGCACTCGGCCTCTCCGTGCCGGGCGATCATCTCCTTGGTCAGGTCGCCGGCTTTTAGGTTTCTTTTGCCGGCGTACTGCGAAACCAGCGCGTACATCTCGTCGGCCAGCGCTTCGGTTGTCAGAGGCATGAAGCTCTCCAATTTCAGAGTTAAAGGTCTACTTCAATGCTATGGCGTGTCACGCGCGCGGTCAAGCGCGAAAGATCCGCTAGCGCGGCTCCGTGTGTTCACCCGCGGCTTGGAACGAGTAGTTGCCTTCCAGAAACTGCTGTACAAACCAATTCATCACTTCACGGCTGGCCATGTACATGTCAAGCTGGCTGGAGCAGGCGAGCAGGCGACCCAGCATGTCGAGACGCGCCGCGGTCTGTTCGGCGGGCGCTTTGCGGAACCACGCGTTGACCAGGTCGGTGCGGCGATCCACCTGGAAGCCATACCGCAGGAGGCAACTTTCCAGGAAGCAGGCGCGCAGGCTGCGGCGCGCGTGCGAGGCTCCGCCGCCCTCGAAGCGGAACGAAATGTAGTTATTTCCGGGGGTATCGGAAAGGCAGGCATCCACCAGGCTGTAATGGTACGCCAGGCGTGTGTTCAGGTTGAGGTATTCGTCCGCCACCAGCAGATAGCTGTTTTCGCCGAGGGGGCGTATGCTGTCGTCCCTGGGGCCTATGGCGCTTCCCAAAACGGAGGCGAGATCGCCGAGAGTGGCGGGCATCTGTCGAACCCAGGAAACGCCGGGATGCACGATACCGCCCCACAGCGCCTGAAACGGCCGCGACACGATGTCGGCGGGAGCGACGCTGTGGTCGTCGGCAAGGCCTGCCGCCAGACCGCCGCCGAGATCCAACACCAGCACATTCAGCGGGAGAGCCGTCTTCAGCTTCCGGCCGTATACCGCGCCATGTTCGAACGCGTAGTCGTTGACCGCGAACATTGCCTCTATGGCTTTCTCGTGGCAATAACGGAGAACGTCATGAGTGGACTTGCAGCCCGAGGGGCGGAAGTTCACCGCGGCGGGATCCGAAAGGTTCAGGGTGAGCAAACGAGTGGCGATGGGATCGCTTCTGCGTGCCCCATGGCGTTCGAGAACGGGCGTTTCCCTTCGCCCGGACGGCCACAGAATGCCGGGATAGACGCGGGTCTGAACGGCATCGAGGCTGACCGGCTCTCCGTCGCTCAGGCGGTCAAACGCCCCGGACATCTGAAACACCGAGGGAACCCGGAACTCTCTCAGCAGCGAGGCGGCGTGTCCGGTGATATTGCCCCATTCGGCCACCAACGCGGCGATGCGTGGAAAGACCTGGATGATCTCCGGCGCCGGTTTGCGGACGAACACGATGGCTCCCGCCGGGACCTCGCCAATGCGTTGGATTTCCTCCACCAGGAACGCGGCTCCCGAGGCCTGGCCGGGATAGACCGTGCGTCCGCCCTGAATTCGCGGTTCCACCTTTGGCCGCGCGCGCGGCTTCGGCCGGGTAACGTCGATATTAGCCAGAGAACGCGACTGGACGATCCATAGCCGGTCACTCCGGTCGAGCACCCACTCGACATCCTGCGGCGTCCGGTAGTGCTGTTCCAGGCACGTGCCCCATTCGGCCAGCGTGTGCAAGTGTCCTTCACGCAGGCTCGGCTCGTCGCGGGCGCCGGGGAGAAGAGGAACGCGCGCGAGCCCACCGCCGTCCTGGAGAACAATTTGTTCTTCCTTGGTCACGATGGCGCGGCTCAAGACGGTGTGTGGGCGGGAACGCGAAACCACGAACATGTCGGCCGGGGTGCGGCCGCTGGCGATATCGAGGCCCAGGCCGCGGGTCGCGGTGATCCACACGGTTTTGCTTTTCGGATCGCCCGGATCGCGCGTGTACATGATGCCGGCCGCGCGGGCGTCGATCATCGGCAGGAACAGCACGGCCATGGGGCTGTCGACCTCGAGCCATCCGGTGGAGAGGCGATAGAAGAGCGCCGTGTCGCTGAAGCGGCTGGCAACCACCTGTTTGTAGGCATCGAGAGCCTGCTCGCAGGGAACGTTCAAGACCGTCAGAAACTGGCCGGCGCAGGTTCTGGCGCCGCCTTCGCCCTTCGCGCTGGAACGCACGGCTAGCGCACCGCCGCTCTTCAACAGCGCTTCGGCGCGGGCGGCGATTGCCACCTCGACGGCCCGCGGCACGGCGCAACTCATGGCTTTTCGGCGGAGATCTTGGGAAACGGATCGGAGCGCGTCGAGGTCGTTCAGATCGAGATTGCGAGTGGCATCGCGGATTTCCCGCCACAGAGGCAGGCCGCAATACCGAAGGTACGCCTCGGTAGTGAGGACAAAGCCGTCGGGGACGGGCAGGCCCACCTTGTTACGGATTTCGCCCAGTGCCGCCGCCTTGCTGCCTACTTCCTGTTCCGACCCGGCGTTCACTTCCGACAACCACGCTGAAAGGCGAGGACGGGCGGTCTCTTGCAGCGTGGCGGCGAACCGCTGAATTTCCTGTTGTTGGGAAACCAGCGCCTCAACCAGCGTGCGGTTGGGCGTTCCCGTGAGTCTCTCGAGTGCGCCCACCACACAACCAACGCGTTGGAAAATCGCGGCAACCGGGGACTCGATTACGTCGCGGTGCGGGGGGACATGCTGAAGATCTTCCTGAAGCCGCGCCATCAGCTCCAGGCTCTCGTTGTTCGACGTGAGCAGTTCCCGGAAGCTGGAATACTTGGCACGTACCGGGTTGGCCACCTCGGCCGGAAGGGCGGGCACGGAGTCTACGCGATGCCAGAACCTCATACGTCGCAGTTCAACCAGACACCACTATATTGCACAGTTCTACGTTTTGACGGATGTCATCAGCTAAATCAATTATATCGATAGGGCTGTGGAACAAATTGTCAAGAGGATTTATCGATTCCCGAACAAGCCGCGCGCCGCCGTAGGGTTTGCCGACAAAACAGATAATAAGCTCTTTTTCACTTGAATAAAACCGGCCCAGGTTGTAGAGTCATCAATGAAATCAGTCCGCTAATCATTTTGGTTACCATGGGAGGACCAAACAGGCGATTAGCCGAGGATGATCCTGCCGCGAGCGCGCCACCCGGTAGCATCTCAAGAGCTTCCTGGATCGAAGCTCCATTCTGTCCAACGGGTAGCGGCCTGCATGAACCCCACGATCTCGCGCGGCCTTCCCCAGGAGTCACATCATGAACGCGAATCGTAGCGGTACCCAATGGCTTCTTCTCTTCATTTTCCTCTTTACGGCTCGGGTCGGGCCGGCAGTTGCGTCCGCCGACCCGGCGCAAAACGGCAATGCAAGCGCAAACCCCGCGCCTGGCGCCACAACCGGCTCCGGGGTGCAGCAGTCGCCGAGGAGCGACGGCGCCGGCCAACCCAACGCCGCTAGCCGGGACGCAGGCCCCGCCGCCGCGCCGCCGCCGGACGGTCCGAAAAACACCGAGCCGACAATTGAGCAACTCGAACAGGAAATCAACGATCTCGAGCAGAGAGTCCTGGCGGCCGAATCCAAGATAAATGCGCCGCCGCCCGTACCCCGAGTCATCGAACCGGTCAATGCCCCCCCTATAGTCACCGCCGATAAGACCGGATTCACGATCAAGTCGAGCGACGGCAACTTTCTGATCAAGTTCGGAGCGGACCTGCAAATGGATAATCGGACGTTTCTAGGCACGGGCGCCACGGGTCTCACCGACACAGCGGTGCTTCGCCGCGTTCGGCCGGTCCTTTCCGGAACCGTCTTCCGGTACATCGACTATTTCTTCCGGCCCGACTTCGGCATGGGGGAGGCCCTGATTTACGACGCCTACGTGGAGCTTAAGTATTTCCAGTACTTCAAAGTGCGGGCCGGCAAGTTCAAGCCGCCGGTGGGGCTGGAGCGTCTGCAGTCGGATGACGATACCACCTTCGTCGAGCGCGGCCTGCCCACGCTGCTGGCTCCCAGCCGCGACATCGGCTTTCAAATCTCGGGCGACCTGGCGAATCGCCGCGCGACCTATGCGGTCGGGGTGTTCAACGGGGTTCCGGACAACAGCCTCAGCGATTCCGCCACGAGCGATCACCGGGACTACGCGGCGCGGCTGTTCCTGTCTCCGTTCCAGCCTGACAACAGTTTTCTGAGCGGCCTTGGATTCGGAATGGGTTCGTCGTTTGGCAGCGTGGATGGCGAGGCGCTGCCCTCTTACAAGACATTCGGTCAGAACTCCTTCCTTCCCTTCGCCTCGGGGGTGACCGAAGCCGGCCACCGCGCCCGTCTGACGCCAGGTGCCTATTATTACGTGGGGCCGCTCGGTTTGTTCCTGGAGGATGGCCTCACCGAGGAAGGCTTGCAGAAGGGAGCGGTTCGACGCAGCATCGCTTTTCGCGCCTGGCAAGCGGCGGCCAGTTACATTTTGACGGGCGAAAAGAAAACTTTCGCGAGCCCCACGCCGAAGAAAAATTTCGATCCGAGCAATCACGGCTGGGGAGCGGTTGAAGTGGCGGCGCGCGTGGGAGAATTCAGCGCCGAGCAGGGACTCTATAACTACGGGTTCGCCAGTTACACGACGTCGCCCCGGCTGGCTCACGAGGTGGCGGGTGGCGTCAACTGGTACCTCAATGACCTTTTCCGAATTTCACTCGACTACGGGCACACTACTTTCGAGGGTGGCGCCACGGTGGCGGCAGGCTTGAACCGGCCCGCCGAGAACGCTCTTATATTTCGCTTCCAGATCGACTTCGTCCGGGCGTCTCAGAGTTGGGCCTATCGGCCCAATTGAGGCGGGAGCAAGTCAAAGCAGGCCAAAGGCGCGCTCCACAGCGGTTTTAAACTATCGATCCGCCGTTGCGGAGCGGGCGATCCGGCATAACTGAATTCGCGCGGGCTTAGTGATCCACCGAGCGCGCTTTGCCGAAAAGCAGCGTCGCGAGACGGTCGATTCCGAATCCGGCCAGGCCGCCGATCAGGACGGCGACGACACCGTAAACCGAAGCGCGATTCGCAGCCATCGCGGCGAGCCAGGCGGGAAATCCGGTGGCGACGACGGAGAGCGACGCGGACGCTTTGCCAACGACGGCGCCTTGGACTACCTCGTATACCATCACTTGGTAGGTTGCGGGCGGGGCGCGCTTGGGCCAGTGGAGATCAAGCGAGAAGGACGCGGAATCGCCTAAGTCTCTCATGGCGATACCTCCGCCGCCAAAAACGTACGTGCCCCTGCTTTTCATCAGCGCCACGAAGTCGCTTCGAACCGCGTCATCGTCGCGGCGGTCCGGCGATTGCGGTTCTATGCGCATGCGCGCCACCAGAGACTTCTCGTCGAGACCATTCTGGACGATCGCGCCCGGACTGAGTATTGCCGCAACCGGGCCGGTGCTGAACCGCAGGAACAGCGAAGGCGCGCCCGAGATCCGCACTTTGCTGGCGTTGAGCCAGATGGGACCGAATCGCGCCTTGCGGCTGAAGCGCTCCTCGCGGTCGGACCCGGTTACGGTGAGAACCAGTTTGGAGCCTGCCGTGGCGCGGCCCTCTACCCTGATGTTGGCGCCGCTGTAAAAGGCGCCGACCTGGACGATGCGCGGAGCGACCGTACACGTCAGAGGCTCGGGCGGCATTCCGGCGGCAAGAAGCAGAGCCGGGATGAGGGGGATTGGGTTCATTTCGCGGCCTTGTTCACGCCGGTCCCGCCGGCGAGCTCGAGACGGAGTGCACCGGCCGCCAACGCGGCCATTGCCGGCATCTCATCGAGGTGCGTTCAGGCAATTGACAGGACTCCGTAAAGCTGACCCAAGCCGGGAACAAGAAGAGGTTCCAGGCTCGCGTGAGCGAGGGGCGTCAGCAGGTTGGCGGGCGTGACCAGAACGCCGATCAGCATCTTCACGGCCACCGCCAGGGCCAGTATCGCGAGAATGATCAGAGGCTGGTCGCCGCGCAGAAAGCGCGTCATGCGCGCTCCGATCTGGGCTCCTATGGTGGAGCCGGCGGCCAGCAGCAGGGCCAGTACAAGATCGACCGTGTGGTTCGCGGTAGACTGCATGTACGTAATTCCGGCGCACGTGAACAGCGTTTGGAAAAGCGATGTTCCCACCGCGACATGCGCCGGCATGCCCAAGAGATAGACCATCATGGGCACCGCCATGAACGCGCCACCGACTCCCATGATGGACGCCAGGATGCCTACCACCATGGCCAGAGAGATCGGCGCCAGCAGGGAGTGCCGGACATTCGAGCGTTGATAATAAACCTGAAAAGGCAGGCGTTCGAGGATTCCGGCTCGGGAGGGTGGCCGGTGCGCCTGGACCGTCATGGTTCCGCGCCGGAGGCTTTTCAAGCTGGCGACGAACATGGAACCGCCAATGGCCGCGAGCACGACGATGTAGGTAACTGTGATGAGGGAATCGGCGTTGCCGAGCGCCCGCAGGACCTTGATGACCTGCACGCCCACGCCGGCGCCAACCAAGCCTCCCGCCAGGAGCGTGATTCCCATCTTGAGATCCACGTTGCCCAGCCGCCAGTGAGCCGCGGCGCCCGAGGACGAAGCGGCCACGATCTGGCACGAGTCGGAAGCGGCGGCGATGGTGGGAGGAATGCCGGCCATGATGAGGATGGGAGTGAGCAGGAACCCGCCTCCCACTCCCAGCAGGCCGGACAGAAAGCCCACCAGGACACCTGCCCCGAGCGGAATCCAGATGGCGACGCTAATGCCGGCGACTGGCAGAAAAACGGACATTTTCCGACTCCCGCCCGATGCCGGATCATCAGGTCTGAAACTATACTTCTCTCCGAAAAGACTTATAGCACACTTTCTTCGCGCGAACCACAAGAATGTGATTTTGCCGGGCGAGCGGGCGCCGTCACACACTGGAACGGGCAAGGGCGTCGGAGAGGCCGCGGTCCGAAGCGAGCAGATTCTGGAGCAGCTTTTCGGACGCCGCCGCGCGGCGATACGTCTTAACGCCCCAGTAGACCGTCAGGACGCTGAAGAGGATCAAGGCGACATCGAAGGCCGTCCATTTGGAGAAGGCGAAGTAGCGCAGGAAGGTGACGCCCAGGGTGAAGAACGCCAGGCCCGTGCGGACGAGCGCCAGCGACGTGCGCTCGCGGGCCAGCTCGGTGCGCTGCTGCGAGAGGCGGGTGCGCGTGACGGCGGTGGCTGTCCGGTTTAGGGAGAGCTCGGTGCGCCGGCCGGCCATGGTCGTGCGGTCCTGTGACAAGGCGTTGCGCCGCTCAGCCAGCCGGGTGCGCTCCTCGGCGAGGCGCACGCGGCGGACGGCCATATCGGTCCGCTGGCGCGCCATTTCGGTGCGCTGGGTGGCGAGGCGGCTGCGTTCCTCGGCTTGAGCGGTGCGCTCGCGCGCCAGTTCGGTGCGGATCGTGGCCAATTCGGTGCTGCGAGTGGAGAGATGAGTCTGTTCGCGGGTCAGGGCGGTGCGCTCGGCGGCGAGCCCGGTCTGCTTCTCCGCGTTTTCCGCCGTCTTGGAGGAAAACAGAACGAGATTCGAAGTGGTTTGGGTCCTCTGCCGCGCGAGGCCGCTTTGCTCCCGCAGGGCGTCGGCTTGCGTCTCTCCAAGCTGGGCCAAACGGGCGAGCATGGCGCGCAAACTGCCCGGGTGCGCGGCGGCAGGGTCGTCGGTATGTAACTGTGGCATGATTTCTTCCTCGTATTCCATGCGCCGGCGGCCGGCCTCAGCCAAGGCGAAAGCCTAACAAAAGGCCGGTGCGTAACCCGGCTCGTAAGCAACCTCCCGCACGCCCGGAACGGAGCCCGCTACCGCGCTCACCACCCGCATCTCGTCGCCGGTGAGGAACGGGCCGACCAGGCGCACCGCGCCAGCGGACGCGCTCGCTCCAATTTCCCAGGTATGAGTATCCGGATTGGTAACCAGCGCCGCGAGGACCTCGGTGGAGAGGCACTCGTTGTCCATCTGGGTCACCGACTCCGGCGTGGGCTGAAAGTCCTGCTGTGCCATGATTCTCGCCAGTAATTCGCAGGCGCCGGGGAGCGACCATCGCTCGAGGTTGACGCACAGGTCGTACTCGGCCGGATCGCGAAGGTCCACGCCATACATCATGCGGGCCCATTGCACGCGCTCGGTGTCGGCCTGCCGGATGTAGTCGCGCGCTTCCGCTTCGGTCTGGCCCAAAACCTCGCGCGTGCGGGCAATGCGCATTGCCATGGGGGCGATCAGGCGGATCCGCACGAAGTGGGCGATCCGGGGAAGGAGCAGGTGGCCGGAATATCCGAAATAGGCCAGGCAGCCATGGCGCGCGTATTGCAGCAGCGCCCGCCGCATGAGAATCTGGTAAGGGCGGCGCAGATCGCTGAATCGCTGGTACTCCCGGTCCGCCCGGACGATTTGAGCGGCGATGCGAGTGGCCAGTTCGCCGTAACTGTTAACGGCGGCGAGCAGATCCTCGCGTGAGACGGAACGCACCCCCGCGACCTGCGACAGGCAGCCGGCGATCCTCGCGGCGCCGGACATGGTTCCGCGCGAGATCAGCAGGACGGTCGAGACTTCGCGGCTGGAAGGCAGAGTGGGGGTATCCGTGCAATCCACTCTTACGGAGCACTTTCGCGACGAGTCCGTAGTGGTTCCGGCGGCTGCCATGGTTGCATTCCTTACCCGATGCCGGATCATCGGGCCTGAAAGCTCTTGCTCCGTTGAGAATCTTATAGCATACTTTTGTCGTCCGGAACAGAAGTTTGACGATCTTCGCACGGAACGCAGATTGGAATCGGCACTCGCGGTGCATTGGCGCACAGCGACTGCGATAAGTCGAAACGCAAAACGGTGAATACCATGAAAAACAAAGTCTTGACCCTAAACGACGGCCGTACGGACAAGGCCTATTCCATACCCATTGACCAAGGCACCATCCGGGCGATGGATCTTCGACAAATCAAGGAGGACGCGGACGATTTCGGGCTCATGACCTATGACCCCGCCTTTATGAACACCGTGTCCTGCCGGAGCAGCATCACGTATATCGACGGCGACCGCGGCATCCTGCGATACCGCGGCTACCCGATTGAGGAACTGGCTGAAAAATGCACCTTCCTGGAGGTCGCTTACCTCCTCCTCAACGGAGAACTGCCTAACGGAACCGAGTTGAGCGACTGGAACTATCTCGTGAAGCACCACACGATGCTCCATGAAACCACCAAGAAATTCCTCGAGGGCTTTCGCTACGATGCGCACCCGATGGGCATGCTGGTGAGCACGGTGGCGGCTCTTTCCACGGTCTACCCCGAGGCGCGGAACGTGCTCAATCCCGAGAACCGGCGGCTGCAGATGGTGCGCCTGATCGCCAAGATGCCAACCATTGCCGCTTACACCTACCGTCACAGCTTGGGCCTTCCCTACGTGTATCCCGACAACGACTTGAGGTATTCGGCAAATTTCATGAACATGCTGTGGAAGATGCTGGAGCCGAAGTATGTGGCCAACCCTGTGTTGGCCCGAGCCCTCTCCGTTCTGTTCATTCTGCACGCGGATCACGAGCAGAACTGCAGCACGACGGCGATGCGGACGGTGGGCAGTTCGCAGGCCGATCCCTATTTGTCAACCGCGGCGGCGGCGGCGGCGCTGTCCGGTCCCTTGCACGGGGGCGCAAACGAGCAGGTGCTTCGCATGCTTGACCACATCGGCACCAGTGACCGCATCCCCGATTACATCGAGCAGGTGAAAGCCGGCAAACTCAAGCTCATGGGTTTCGGCCACCGCGTGTACAAAAACTACGATCCGCGCGCCCGCATCATCAAGTGGGCGGCGGAACAGGTATTCCAGGTTACGGGCCGCAACCCCAAGCTGGACATCGCCCTGGAACTGGAAAAAATAGCTCTCAACGACGAGTACTTTGTCAAGCGGAAGCTATACCCGAATGTGGACTTCTATTCCGGCATCATCTACCAGGCGATGGGCTTTAAGCCGGACATGTTTACGGTTCTGTTCGCGATTCCCCGGACCGTGGGGTGGCTGGCCCACTGGGACGAAATGATGGGCGACCCCGAACAGAAGATCGCCCGTCCGCGGCAAGTCTACAGCGGCGCCGATGTACGCCACCTGCCGGCCGGCAAGCCCGTGATCGGCGTGGCGGAAACCGCGTGACGCCTCGCTCCGCGGCCCGTTCCCCGGAAGATTCGAGACCCTCACGATCGCGCGGGGGAAACTAGCTCGTCGAGGTCCACCGTCTCGACTCCCGGGACGGACGCGGCGATACGCCGGACCTCGTCGACTTCCCGCATGTCGGAAACCGAGCCGACGACGCGCACGGCGTGTCCCTTCGCGAGAGCTTCGACCTCGAGGTGGGAAGTCGGATCGTTGAGCGCCAGCGCCACGCGAACCCGGCTGCCAAGAGCGAGATCGTCCATGGCCGCCTGGCAACACGGCGTGAATTCGAAACATCGTTGCCGCGCCAGGGTCGAAACCGTCTGGCAGGCCTCGGAAATATCCATGAATTCGAGATTCAGGACGGTGTCGTAGTTGGCGGCGTCGCCCCAATCCACTCCGTAGAGGTACTGGGTCCACTTTCTGCGCTCCTGGTCCATTCGTGCTATATAATCCCGGGCTTCCGTCCGGCCGAGCTTCAACCGATCCTGGGCCATCTTCAGGCGGAATTCCAGGGGTGCAATGATGCGCACGCGCAAAATGGGCGGACCGCCCTTGAGCAAAAGGTGTCCGGCGTTGCCGTGATACACGGCCTTTCCGGCTTTCACTTCTTCGATGAGCGCACCCTGGATTAAGACCAGGTAAAGATACTTTTTGTGTTGAATCCGCTCCAGGAAGGTGGGCGGTTTTTGCAGCGCGTCGCGCAATTCCTCCTGTGAGACGCCGTGCGCGGCGGCTCGTTCCACAATGACGTCGCGATCGACGCAGCGATAGCCCAACGCCTGAGAGAGACAAGCTGCGAGCATCCTGCCACCGCTGAACGACCCTCTAGAAATCGTAATTACAGACATGCGTGCGCTCCTGGCCGGTAAGGAATTTCGGACTTCGGCATCATGTTATCATCGTACTCGGTCTTCATCCGAACGGGATGCGAAGACTCGCGGAGAATCCGTGCCTCCGGGAAAAGTCTACTTGGTTGGCGCCGGCCCAGGCCACCCCGATTTACTGACTGTCAAAGCGGTAAAGCTTCTCGAAGCCAGCGACGTCGTCATTTACGACCGCTTGATCCAGGAGGAGGTCCTCACCCTGGCGAAGCCCTCGGCCGAGCGGATCTATCTGGGCAAGTCGGTGGGCATCCACGAATCGCGCCAGGAAGAAATATTCGACGTGCTCCTCCGCAAGGCGCAGGAGGGTAAGACCGTCGTCAGGCTCAAGGGCGGCGACCCCTTTTTGTTTGGCCGGGGAGGCGAAGAGGCCGAGTTTCTGGCGGAGCGGGGAGTTCCGTTCGAGGTGGTCCCCGGCGTTTCGTCGGCCCTCGCGGCTCCGGCCAGCGCCGGAATCGCAGTCACCCACCGCGATTCGGCTTCGGCGGTCGCCATCGTCACGGGTCACGAAGCCAATCGGGACGAAAGCCGGCTGAACTGGAGCGCGCTTGCCGGGATCGATACGCTGGTGTTTCTAATGGCCGTGCGCACGGTGGAACGCGTGGCCCGGGAACTGATCGCGCACGGCCGCGATCCCGAGACTCCGGCCGCCATGATTCAGATGGCGTTCTGGCACGGGGAGAAGGTCGTTTCGGGCACTCTCTCGTCGATTGCCGCCGAGGTGGAGCGGGCGGGCATCGAACCCCCGGCCACGCTGGTAATTGGCGAAGCCGTTCGGCTGCGGGAAAAGCTGAAGCACTCGCAGCGCGATTTGTGCCGCCGTCCCGACGCCGCTTCCGATTTTGAGCCCGCGCCGGTTCCCGACCAGTTACTCCGCATGGCGACAGCCGGCATGGGAAGCCAAGTCCTGCGCTTTGCGCTGGCGGCATCCCTGTTCGATCGATTGGAGCAGTGGCGGACGGCGTCGGAACTGGCCCGCGCGTTAGGGCTGAACCGCAGCGGGCTGGCGGAAGTCTTGGAGTGCCTGGTTTCGATGAGGCTGGTGGAAGGTGGCGCGGACGGGTATCGCAATCTGGAACTGTCCTCCCGCTATTTGCGGGAGGACTCGCCGCAGTCGTTGAGGCCCGCGTTGTTGTACCAGGCGGCGCACGTGGCGCCCTTGAGCGCCGTGGGGCGCTATGTGCTCAACGGGTGGGACGGCGGCGCGCAGGCGGAGGTCCAGGATCTGCAGCGCCAATCCTGCGAGTGCCTGGCCCGCTACGCCGCGCCGTTCGTGCTGGACAAACTGGAACTCGCGCCGCATAGCCCCGCCTTGCTGGTCGGATGGGGAGGCGGCGCCTACCGGCAACTTGCATCGCGGCGTTGGCCCCTGCTGGCCCTCGAGGTCCGCAATCCCTTCGAGGCGGGTGGCAGGGAAGATCCGGTGATGGCCACCGGCAACGGAGACGGTTCTTACGGCGCCATACTGTTCTCCGGATTGTTGGCCGGCTGCGACAAAGGCCAGTATGGCCCCGCGCTCGAGAGCGCTTCGCGAGCGCTGAAGCCAGGCGGCCTGCTGATCCTGCACGATTCTTTCGTGTGTTCGGAGGTCCCTCCGCCCCCGGAAATTCTGCTGTTCGCCCTCGGCCGCCATGTCATGCGGGGCGGGAGCCGGAATTGGTCCCTCTCGCGGCTGGAGGCTGAATTGCGCGCGGTAGGCTTCCGCGTGCTGATTACGGAGCCGATTCCCGGGGGAACTCAGCTCGTAACAGCCCGCGCGATGTAGCTTTTTCCGTCGATTTGACTGGACAAGGCACACGGAAGCGGCAAAATATGCGTTTACCGGGCGGCCCCATCCGGAATTTCGGGATATGGACCGGTATGGCGCACGACGTTTCGCGGCAGCATGAGGAAGAGCTCGACGGGACAGGCGGCAGCGGGCGCCGGCGGGCGTCGTTTTCGCTCCCTGGCCGGGCCCGGAAGCACCTAAAGAGGCGGCGCCGGGGCGATTTCAGAATATTTTGTCCGAAATGCCGATTCGGTCTTGCTCTAATCGTTGACCAGGTTTAAATTCGATCTGGTCAAACAACTGGCCACAGGTGGCAGCCGATGCAGTCAGGCGAAGAAAACGCCGCGACGGGAACCATTACGGCGGATCTGAGCAACGAGTTCCTGAGCAGCGCTCGCGTATTGGCATGGTCGGTGCGCGAGGTGATCGAACGGACGGTGCTGCGGGAGGTAAGTGGAGACAAGCTGACGTTCGCGCAGTTCAAACTGCTCTACCTGGTCGCCCACACGGATGTATTGAGTATTGGCGATGCCGCGGCTTTCCTCGGAGTGACCTGCGGCGCCGTGAGCCGGACCGTGGATAAGCTGGTTCGCCGGCGGCTTCTGCGCCGGGTGGCGCCTCAGGAAGACCGCCGTCTGATCCGGCTCTCCCTGACCGAGACCAGCCGCAAACTGATGGATGCGTACCTCGTGGCGCGCGATTACAGGGCGAAAACCGCTTTTCGCCAGTTCTCCCCGGAGGAACTGAGCAAGACGTCGGAACTTCTGGACCGGCTGGCGGGGGCCATCGTCAGTGAGAGCGCCTATCCGAACGCGACCTGCATGCAGTGCGAAATCTACGTTCGCGACCGGTGCAGGTTTGGCGAATACGGTCACCGCAACTGTTTTTATCAACGACACAAGACGCAGACCCAAACCAACCGGTACGACGAGGGTACTGCGGAAGGAAAGGTGGACTAATGCCGAGCTACGTCAACCCGGACAAGTGCGATGGGTGCAAAGCGCTGGACAAGACCGCGTGCCAGTACATCTGCCCCAACGACCTGATGGTCCTGGACAAAGAAACCATGAAGGCTTACAACCAGGATGTCTCGATGTGCTGGGAGTGCTACAACTGCGTCAAGATCTGTCCCACGCAGGCCGTCGAGGTCCGCAGCTACGCCGATTTCGTCCCTCTGGGCGCTTCGGCGACGCCGATGCGCTCCACGGATACGATCCTGTGGACGGTGAAGT
The DNA here is from genome assembly GCA_052325345.1 of Bryobacteraceae bacterium. GTDB lineage: Bacteria > Acidobacteriota > Terriglobia > Bryobacterales > Bryobacteraceae > JBEKYD01. The sequence continues at coordinate 21,811 of JBKQVG010000007.1, read as the reverse complement.
TCCGCAACGGAACCATCAAACGCTTCAAGTTCCCCATTCGGACCACGCCCGAAGGCAAAGCGGCGCCGGACGGCGGATTCGAAAGCAAAGGCGGACTGGACAGTCCGCTGCTATTCACGGAGCCGGCGTCGATCGGAATGGCCGACGTATTCCGGTTGAACAACTGAGAGGAGAACGATTGCAATGGCTGAATTCGAAACCGTAGTAGTCGAAACCGATTTGCTGATCGTGGGCGGCGGAATGGCCGCGTGCGGAGCCGCTGTCGAGGCCGCGCACTGGGCCATGCAGAACGGCCTCAAAGTCACGCTGGTGGACAAAGCGGCGATGGATCGTTCCGGCGCGGTAGCCATGGGACTTTCCGCGATCAACCAATACGTCGGGTTGAAAGACGGCGCCAACACGATGAAGGATTACGTGGACTACGTGCGCAACGACCTGATGGGCGTCACGCGCGAGGACCTTGTGGCGAGTATCGCGCGCCACGTGGATTCCTCCGTGCACTTGTTCGAGAAGTGGGGGCTGCCGATCTGGAAGGACGAGAAAGGCGCCTACGTGCACGAAGGCCGCTGGCAACTCATGATCAATGGCGAGTCCTACAAGGTGGTGGTGGCCGAGGCCGCCAAGAATGCGCTGCTCGGAACCGGCGTGGGCCAGATCTTCGAGCGGGTGTTCATTGTCGGGCCGCTGATGGACGGCGAACGTTGCGCCGGCGCGGTGGGATTCTCGGTGCGCGAGAACAAGTTCTACGTGTTCAAATCGAAAGCCACCCTGGTGGCCATGGGCGGCGCGGTACACGTGTTCAAGCCGCGCAGTTCCGGCGAAGGCATGGGGCGCGCCTGGTATCCACCATGGAACTCCGGGTCTTCCGCATACTTCACCCTCAAGGCCGGGGCGGAGATGACCTGCCAGGAAGTCCGCTTCATCCCAGTACGGTTCAAAGACGCGTACGGGCCGGTCGGCGCCTGGTTCCTGCTGTTCAAATCCCGCGCGACCAACGCGGCGGGCGGCAACTACATGATCGAGCGCAAGCCCGAGCTCGAAAAGTGGGGCCCCTACGGCCGTGTGAAGCCGGTTCCCGCGAACCTCCGCAACTACCTCGGCATGCTCGACGTGATGGAGGGTAAAGGCCCCATCTCGATGCGCACGGAAGAAGCCATGCAGGCCATCGCCGAGTCGTTAAAGGACGACCCAAAGGCCTACAAGAAGAAAATGAAGGAACTCGAGTCCGAGGCTTGGGAAGACTTCCTCGACATGACTATCTCGCAGGCTCTGCTCTGGGCTGCCACGAACCTGCAGCCCGAGGAGAAAAGCTCCGAGATCGCCGCCGCCGAGCCGTACTTCATCGGATCTCACTCAGGCGCTTCCGGAGCTTGGCTTAGCGGTCCCGAAGATCTGCAGACCGAGGAGACCAAGAGCGAGTACTTCTGGGGTTACGCGCACATGTCGACCGTCAAGGGCCTTTTCTGCGCCGGCGACGCGTCCGGAGCTTCCAGCCACAAGTTCTCTTCGGGCTCGCACGCCGAGGGGCGCGTTGCCGCCAAGGCCGCGATCAAGTTCATCGTAGAGAACAACCAGATGCCGCAATTGGACGCGGCGGCCCTGGAGGCGCTCAAATCCGAGATCCTGAAGCCGCTCGCTGTCTACGAGCAGTTCCACAAGGCCACCACCGATCCGGAAGTCAACCCGAACTACATTAAGCCCCGAATGTTCATGTTCCGGCTGCAAAAGATCATGGACGAATACGCCGGCGGCATTACCGCTCAATTCACCACCAACGAAGCGCTCCTCAAGAAGGGCCTGGAACTGCTGGCCTACCTGAAGGAAGACGCCGAGAAGCTGGCGGCCTCCAATCTCCACGAGCTCATGCGCTGCTGGGAGAATACGCACCGCATGTGGCAGGCCGAAGCGCACGTCCGGACCGTTCTGTTCCGCGAGGAGACTCGATGGCCCGGTTACTACTTCCGCGCCGACAAGCCGCGGATCGACGAAGAGAAGTGGCACGTTTTTGCGAATTGCCGGTACGATCCCAAGAGCGGCGCCTGGGAGACCATGGCCCGGCCAATTCTGCACGTCTTCAGTTCGCAGCCAAAGGAGCCCGCAGTAGCAAGGGTCTGAAGCTGCCGAGCAGGGGCGGGAGGCCCCGGAAACCTCCCGCCCTTAAAGGTCCCGACCATGGTTACCGTCAACCCTCTATGCCCCCATTGCGGCAGGCGCATGCTCCGATGGGCCAACCCGCAAGACTCCACTTGGGGAAGCGATTTTCAGTACGTCTGCTTCCGTGACGATTGCCCGTACTATGTGCGCGGCTGGGCGTGGATGGAAGGTCAGTACAACGTGGCGGCGTCCTACCGCTGCCGGCTGGACCCGGCGACCGGAGAACACGGCCCGCTTCCGGTGTGGTCGCCGCAGGCTCTGAGAAGCGGCATCGTCCCCGACGCCGAGGAAGCGAGCACCCATGTGCGGTGATCCCGTAACGCCCGAGAAGATCCTGAAAGAGTGCCCCCGCCTGGGACTCGACGACCGGTTCACGTTCCAGTGCAGTCCGCAGTTGAGCTGTTTCGGACACTGCTGTCGCGACGTAACCATCGTGCTTACGCCTTACGACGTGTTGCGCATGAAGCGATCGCTGGGCATGGATTCCTCCGAATTCCTGGAACAGTACACTCTTCGCCTGCAAAACGCGGACCGGAAATTCCCCATCGTGATTCTCAAGATGGCGGAGGACGAATCCAAACGGTGCCAGTTCCTTTCCGAGCGGGGGTGCGGGATTTACCGCGACCGCCCGTGGGCGTGCCGCATGTACCCGCTGGGTCTGGCCGAACCGAAGTCGGCGACGCCGAACGAGCTGCCGTTTCATTTCGTGATCAAGGAAGACGTTTGCCAGGGACACGATGCCGGAGTTTCTCTTTCGGTCCGCGAATGGATCGACTGTCAGGGCATTGACGAATTTGAAATGATGTCCAGCGGGTTCAAAGAACTGACGCTCCACGATTTTTGGAACAGCGGCCGCGCCCTGACGCCGGCGCAGGCGGATATGTTCTACATGGCCTGCTACGATCTCGACCGCTTCCGCCGGTTCGTCTTCGAAACCCGCTTTCTGAAACTGTTCGACGTCGACGAAGCGCGCATCGAAGGGCTCGGTAGCGACGACCAGGAGCTTCTGGACTTCGGCATGCAGTGGCTGCGGTTCTCGATTTTCGGGGAGCGCTCGATGAAACTGCGGCCGGGAGCCGTCACCGGGGAGGCCGGTCAATGAGCCCCGCCTCGCCTAAACCGGTCATGGTGATCGGAGGCGGCATCGCCGGGCTGACCGCGGCGGTGGAACTGGCCGATTTGGGCTGCGAGGTGATTCTGGTCGAAAAGTCGGTCAGCCTGGGCGGCCGGGTGGCGCGGCTGCACCAGTATTTCCCCAAGCTCTGTCCGCCCACCTGCGGTCTCGAGCTGCACTACCGGCGAATTCGCGAGAATCCCGCGATCACGGTGCTCACGCTGGCGCAGGCCGAGGAGGTGACCGGATCCGCGGGCGATTACCAGGTGCGGGTGGCAATCCGGCCCCGCTGCGTAACCGCGTCCTGCACGGTCTGCGGCGCTTGCGAGCGCGTCTGCCCGGCGATTCGCGCCGACGACTTCGACTACGGCCTCTCGACGACCCGTGCCGCCTACCTGCCGCACGGCGTTGCCTACCCGGCCTTGTACGCCATCGACCGCTCCGCCTGCCCAAGCGGCTGCAAGGCCTGTGAAGAAGCCTGCGCGTACGATTCCATCCGTCTGAACGCTCAGCCCGAGACCAGAACGTACAACGTGTGCGCCATCGTGGCAGCTACCGGATGGAAGCCTTACGATGCCGCCAAGCTGGACAAGCTGGGATTCGGCAAATGCCGCAACGTGGTCACCAACGTGATGCTGGAGCGCATGGCCGCGGCGGATGGGCCCACGGCGGGGCGGATCTTAAGACCCTCGGACGGCAAGGAACCCCGGACCGTGGCGTTTGTGCAATGCGCCGGCTCGCGCGACGAGAACCATCTTCCCTACTGTTCCGCCGTCTGTTGCTCCGCTTCCATCAAGCACGCCGCTTACGTACGGGCGTTGTATCCCGAAACCGCAGTTTCTATTTTCTACATCGACATCCGAACGCCGGGCAGGTTGGAAGAGTTCAGCGCGCGCGTGCAGCGGGACGCCGGCATACGGCTGATCAAAGGCAAGGTCGCCCTCGTGGAGGAGAATTCCGCCACGGGGGATCTGCTGGTGACCGCCGAAGACGTGCTTGCCAGCCGGAAGACCACGCAGTATTTCGAACTGGTGGTGCTGGCCACGGGCATCGTCCCCCAGACGGAGGGGCTTCCGGCGGCTCTCCAGCGCGACGAATTTGGATTTCTTAACATGCACAACGGGTCCGCAGGGCTCTACGCGGCCGGTTGTGTGCGCCGGCCGTGCGAGGTTTCTTCAACCGTGCAGGAGGCCACCGGCACGGCATTGAAGGCGCTGCAATGCGCCAACGGGAGCGCCCGCCATGCCCGCTAAACTCGGCGTGTACATCTGCACGGGCTGCGCCATCGGCGAAACCATCGACACGGAGAAGCTGGCCAAGCTGGCCGGCGGCCAATGCCACGCGGCCGTTTGCCGCAGCCACCCGGCTCTTTGTGGCGCCGAAGGCCGCGGCCAGATCCGCCAGGACCTCGCCGCGCTTACGGTCGACACCGTGGTGGTGGCCGCCTGTTCGCCCCGGTTCAAGGCGGAGTCGTTCACTTTCAATCACGGCGCCGTGGTGGAACGCGTCAACCTCCGCGAGCACGTAGCCTGGTGCCACCAACCGCAGGATGAAGACACCCAGATGCTGGCCGAGGATTACCTGCGGATGGGCGTCGCGCGCGCGCTGAAAACGGAACCGCTGAAGCCGCTGGCCGATGAAATTTCGAAGACGGTGCTGGTAGTGGGCGGCGGCGTAACCGGAATCGGCGCCGCGCTCGGGGCCGCGCAAGCCGGATACCCGGTCTTCCTCGTCGAGAAAGAAGGGACCTTGGGCGGCCACGCCGCGCTCGTCAAGAAGCGGTTTCCGAGCGAACCTCCTTACGATGCGCCGGCGCCGGGTGGAATTCAAGCGGATATCGATACCGTGCTGAGCCACCCCGGCATCCGCGTTTTCCGCTCCGCGCAGGTTGCCCGGATTGAAGGCCAGCCAGGCATGTTCGACATCACGATCGAAGCCGAATCCGAGCGGCACGCCGTTCGCGCCGGCGCCATCGTGGTGGCGACGGGGTGGAAACCATACGACGCTTCGCGGCTGGCGCATCTTGGATACGGCATCGGCCCCAACGTCGTTACCAGCGTGGAGTTCGAACAGATGGCCGCCAAGGGACGGATCGTGCGCCCGTCCGACGGACGGCCCGTCAAACGCGTGCTGTTCATACAGTGTGCCGGATCGCGCGATCAAGACCATCTGCCGTACTGCTCGTCCGCGTGCTGCATGACCACGCTGCTGCAAACCACCTACATCCACGAACAGGATCCGGAAGCGGAAGCTTACGTGGTTTACAAGGACATTCGGACGCCCGGACAGTACGAGCGGTTCTACCGCGCGGTTCAGGACCAGCCGCTGAATTTCTTTACCAAGGGCGAAGTGGCATCGGTGGAGAACGCGCCGGATGGAAGGCTGGCAGTCACGGTGAACCACACCCTGCTGGGCGAATCCATCCTCTTAAGAGTGGACCTGGTGGTATTGGCCACCGGCATGGTGCCCAACGGCAGCGACCAGATCCTGAAACTGAGCTACCGGCAGGGACCGGAACTGCCGGTGCTGCAGGACGGTTTCCCGGATTCGCACTTCGTGTGCTTCCCGTACGAGACCCGCCGCACCGGGATTTATGCCGCCGGCGGCGCGCGCGCGCCCATGGACGCCGCTCAGGCACGCCAGGACGCCGCGGGCGCCGCCCTGAAGGCCATCCAGTGCATGGAACTGGCTGCCCGGGGCCGGGCCGTTCACCCGCGCGGCGGCGATCTTTCGTATCCGTCGTTCTTCCTGCAACGCTGCACGCAATGCAAGCGCTGCACCGAAGAGTGCCCGTTCGGGGCGCTGGACGAGGACGCCAAGGGCACGCCGAAACCGAACCTGTACCGGTGCCGGCGCTGCGGTGTCTGCATGGGCGCCTGTCCCGAACGAATTGTTTCCTTCTCCAATTACTCGGTGGACATGATTGCGTCCATGATCAAGGCCATCGAAGTTCCCGATGAAGATGAGGAGAAGCCGCGCGTGCTTGCCCTGGTGTGCGAGAACGACGCCTATCCCGCGCTCGATCTCGCCGGACTGAAGCGGCGCCAGTACGATCCCAGCGTCCGGGTTATCCCCCTGCGCTGCCTGGGCTCGATGAATATTGTATGGATCGCGGACGCCCTTTCGCGCGGCATCGATGGAGTGATCCTGGTCGGCTGCAAATACGGCGACGATTATCAGTGTCATTTCACCAAGGGCAGCGAGCTCGCCGCGCGGCGGCTGGAGAACGTGAAAGAGACTCTCCAGCGGTTGCAACTCGAGCCCGAGCGCCTGCAATTGACGCAGTTGGCCATCGATGAATGGGACAAGCTGCCGGCGCTGTTCGATGGTTTCGTGAACCGGATGCGGGAATTGGGACCGAATCCGTACAAGGGTTTCTGAACATGGCGGATGCGATGGTAGTCGAGCCCGATGTCGAGCTGATCGCGAGCGTGATGGCGGCCGGCGGCGCCGACCTGAAGAAGTGCATGCAGTGTTCCACCTGCACTTCCGTCTGCTCCCTTTCGCCCCAGGAGAACGGTTTCCCGCGCCAGCAGATGCTTCACGCCCAATGGGGTCTCAAAGATAAGGTGCTGGCGGACGTGGGGCCCTGGCTCTGTCACTACTGCGGCGACTGCTCGCAAAGTTGCCCGCGAAAGGCGAACCCCGGCGAGGCCATGATGGCCCTGCGCCGTTACCTGACGGCTCAATACGATTGGACGGGGTTGTCGCGCCTGATGTACCGCTGGGAGGGCTGGAATATCGGCGCCCTGCTGCTCACGGCCCTGGTGGTGGTGCTGCTGTTTACGCTGCCGCACAACTTCGGTTTCGGTCTGCTGAGCCGGTCGGGCCCGAAGGCGCTCTCGACCGTGATGCTCGACAAATTCGCGCCCACCGAGATCGTGCACATCGGCGACACCACTCTGGCGCTGGTGCTCGGCCTGCTCCTGCTGGGAAACGCCACGCGCATGTTCCTGGCCGCCACGCGAGGCGGAAAAATCCCGTACAGCGTCTATCTCAAGTACCTGCCCGGCTTGATTGTGCAAGGAGTGACGCAGAAGCGGTGGAAGGAGTGCCGGGGCGCGGATTCCATCAAGAATTGGGTGCGTCACCTGGTCCTGGTCAGCGGCTACGCGACCATTTTTATTCTGGTCGTGGTGTTCCTGCCATGGTTCCAGGTGCAGGATCGCAGCTTCCACTGGAACAGCCTGCTTGGCTATTACGCGTCGGCAGTCCTGCTTGGGGCGACCGGGTGGATGATCGCGGACCGGCTCGGCAAGCGCGGGGAGATGCACCGTTTCAGCCAGATGTCGGACTGGCTGTTTCCGGGGCTGCTGTTTCTTACGGCGCTGACCGGCACGCTTCTCAATGTGTTCCGGCTCCTCGACCTCCCGATGCCGACCTATGTTCTCTATTTGGTCCATCTGGCGGTCGCCGTGCCGATGCTGGTCGTGGAAGTTCCATTTGGGAAGTGGGCGCACCTGCTTTACCGGCCGCTGGCGATTTACATCGCCGCGGTGAAAAGCAGCGCTTTGGAGTCTGAGTAGCGTTTTGGAGTGGCGCTTTTTGAGTAAGAAGGAGAAACACGCATGGCGAACGAAAACGGAAAACGCAAAACGCCGTTGCTGGACGAGTTGGAAAAGGGACCCTGGCCAAGTTTTGTGACGGAGATCAAAAAGACCGAGGACGTCAGCCCGATGTGCGACGACCTGCTGGGGCAGCTTGAGCTCTCCTACGAGGAGAAGAAGGGGCACTGGAAGCACGGCGGCATCGTGGGCGTGCTCGGTTATGGAGGCGGCGTGATCGGCCGCTACAGCGACGTCCCCGAGCAGTTCCCCGAGGTGGCGCACTTCCACACCCTGCGCGTGAACCAGCCCTCCGGCTGGTTCTACACGAGCGGCGCATTGCGGACTCTCTGCGGCATCTGGGAGCGCCATGGCTCCGGCCTCACCAACATGCACGGTTCCACGGGAGACATCATCTTCCTGGGGACCAAGACCGACGAGCTCGAGCCCACCTTCGCCGAGCTGACCGCGGCCGGTTTCGACCTGGGCGGCTCGGGGTCGTGCGTGCGGACACCGTCCGCCTGCGTCGGTCCCGCGCGCTGCGAATGGGCCTGCTACGACACCCTGAAGCTGTGCGACGACCTGACCCACGCCTACCAGGACGAGCTCCACCGGCCGCCGTTTCCCTACAAGTTTAAATTCAAGTGTGCCGGCTGCCCCAACGATTGCGTGGCGGCGGCGGCGCGCTCGGACCTGTCGATCATCGGCATCTGGAAGGACGAGATTCAGCAGGACGACGCGGCCGTGGCCGAATACGCGGCGGCGGGCCTGGACATCCAGAAAGACGTTTGTGACCGGTGCCCCACCCGTTGCATGGCGTGGGATGGCGCGAAACTGGCGATTGCAAACAGCGAGTGTGTCCGCTGCATGCACTGCATCAACGTGATGCCGAAGGCGTTGCGGCCCGGCAAGGAGCGCGGCGCGGCCATTCTGATCGGCGCCAAAGCGCCGATTTTGCAAGGGGCGCTGCTCTCGTCCGTGCTGATCCCGTTCGTCCCCGCCGCGGAGTTGCTCGATACGATCAAGGAACTGGTCTCGCGGATTTGGGACTTCTGGGATGAGTACGGCAAGAACCGGGAGAGAGTCGGAGAGCTGATCCAGCGCGTGGGGATGCCCAGCTTCCTGGATGCGATTGGTCTCGACCCGGTGCCGGAAATGGTGAACGCGCCGCGCGACAACCCTTACATCTTTTTCCAAACCAAAGAGCCAGCGAGCGAGGAGGCCAAAGCATGAGCACCCAACCGAAACGAATCACCGACATCGGACCGCCAAACTACGCGAAGTTCCTGCCGCCGGTCATCAAGCGAAACTACGGACAGTGGATGTACCACACAACCCTCGCTCCGGGCGTGCTCTGCCATGTTGCCGAATCGGGCGAGAAGCTCTACACCGTCCGGGCGGCCTCGCCCCGCCTGCTGAGCGTACATACCATCCGGCTCTTTGCCGACCTGGCCGACAAGTACTGCGGCGGCTTTCTCCGCTTCACCAGCCGCAATAACGTGGAGTTCCTGCTCGAGGATCAGGCCAAAATCGAACCCCTGAAACAGGAGCTTCACCAGGCGGGCTTCCCCGTCGGCGGCACCAATAACAGCATCAGCAACATCGTCCATACACAGGGATGGGTGCACTGCCACTCTTCCGCCACCGACGCTTCCGGCCTGGTGAAGTGCATGATGGACGCGCTCTTTCCGCACTTCGTGGAGCAGAACTTGCCAGCCAAGCTGCGGATCGCGGTGGCCTGCTGCCTGAACATGTGCGGCGCCGTGCATTGCTCCGACATCGCCGTGCTGGGCATACACCGGAAGCCGCCCAAGGTCCGGAACGACATCCTGCACAAGGTCTGCGAGATTCCCACCCTGATTGCGTCGTGTCCCACGGGCGCCATCCGGCCGGCCACGGCGGATGGCAAGCAATCGGTGGAAGTCATCGAAGATCAGTGCATGTACTGCGGCAATTGCTACACCGTGTGCCCCGCTATGCCCCTCAACGATCCGGAGAACGACGGGCTTTCCATCTGGGTGGGCGGCAAGGTGAGCAACGCGCGCAGCACTCCGAAATTCACCAAGCTGGCGATTCCCTTCATTCCCAATAACCCGCCTCGCTGGCCCGAAGTCGTGGACGCCGTCGTGAACATCGTGGACGTCTACGCATCCCACGCGCGCAAGTACGAACGCCTGGGCGAATGGATCGAGCGCATCGGCTGGCCGCGATTCTTTCAGTTGACCGGTATCGAATTCACCCGGTACCACATTGACGATTTCCGGCACGCGGGCCAGACCTACGCGCGGTCGGCGCACATCCGCTTTTGAAAGGAGATTGGAGATGCCCGCCAAGACCGCCTCGAACCCCGAAGAACTGACCGCCATTCTGGAAAACTGGCAAGCCCTCGAAACGGCCACCATTTCCCATACCACCGAGGTCATCGCCAAGACCAAGAACCCGTTGATCCGGCTGCTCATGGAAATCATCCGCCAGGACTCTGAAATGCACTACAGGGTGCAGCAGGTGCTGCTCGATGGCATCGAGCGCCAGGCTTTCTCCCTGACTCCCGAAGAGTTGGGCGACATTTGGGAGATGGTGGAAAAGCACGCCGCCATGGAGAAGGAGACGATCGAGCTGGCCGAGAAGGCGCTCAAAAACTGCCGCTTGTTCGTGCAGCGGCACCTGCTCACGTACCTGATCGAGGACGAGAAAAAGCACGACCGTCTTCTCGGACAGCTCGAGGATTTCAAACGCAATATTTACCCCTACGCGTAAGGCCCAGCCATGCCGCTCTTCAAGCAAGTCAAAAAACCGGTGATTAAGGCAGCCGCTCCGTCGGGCGGGGAAATCAGCCCGTTGCGGCCGGCTTATGTAGCCAAGGCGGCGCCTTGCGGCGGCGGCTGTCCCAGCGGCACGGATATCCGGGGCTGGCTCACCACCATCGCCCAGGCCGAAGCGTACGGCCGCAGCAGCGAGGAAGCCTATCGCATCGCGTGGGGCATCATCGCGGAACGCAATCCGTTTCCCGCCGTCTGCGGCCGCGTCTGCCCGCATCCTTGCGAGGACGCCTGCAACCGGCGCGAGAAGGACGGCGGAGTCGCGATCAATGCGCTGGAGCAGTTCATCGGCGATTTCGGAATCGAGCGGGGGCTCAAGCTCCCCCGGCTCGCCGATGAGAAACGCGCCGAAAACATCGCCGTCATCGGCGCCGGGCCGGCCGGCCTCTCCTGCGCCTACCAACTCGCGCGCCGCGGGTATCGGGTCACGGTTTTCGAGGCGTTCAGCCGTCCGGGCGGGATGCTGCGCTACGGCATTCCCGCGTATCGCCTGCCCCGCAACGTTCTCGATGCCGAAATCCAACGCATCCTGGATCTCGGTGTCGAGCTGCGGTGTAACGCGGTCATCGGCTCCGGCGTGTCCCTGGAGCGGCTGCGCAGCGATTACAAGGCCGTGTTCGTGGGCATCGGCGCCCACCGTGGCATCCAGTTGCGCATCCCCGGGGAGGATGCGCCGAATGTCTACACCGGGACCGAATTCCTCAACCGTGTCAATAGCGGCGAAGAGGTTCATGTCGGCGGAAAGGTGCTGGTGATCGGCGGCGGCGACACCGCCATCGATTCCGCCCGCGTCGGCAAACGCCTGGGGGCCGATGTTACGATCCTGTACCGCCGGTCCCGTTCCGAAATGCCCGCCATTAGACCGGAAATCGAGGGAGCCCTGGAGGAAGGCGTCGAGATCCAATTTCTCACGGCTCCGGTGGAAGTGCTTCGGCGGAACGGCCAGGCCGTGGGCTTGCGGTGTATCCGCATGGACCTCGGAGCGCCGGACTCCTCCGGCCGGCCCAGGCCGGTGCCGCGCGCCGGCTCCGAGTTCGACCTGGAGGCGGCCACGATTATCGCCGCCATCAGCCAGCAACCGCGGCTGGATGGCCTCGACAAAGTCGCCAACGGAGGGCAGTGGATCGAGGCCCAGAACGCTGCCGTTCCCGGCATGGAAGGCGTTTTCGCCGGTGGCGACGGTGTGGAGCTAGGGCTGGTGACCATCGCCATCGCCCAAGGCCGCTTCGCCGCCGAAGCCATCGATGCGCGGATCCGCGCCACGGCCATCGACCGGCCGGTTCCCGCGCCTTGCATCGGCCCGGAAACCGTGAAACTCGATTGGTACAAGCCGGCTGCGCGCCACGAGCGCGCGCGCGTGTCGGTAGAGCGGCGCTCCGCCGATATCGAGATCCAACTGGGGCTGGCCGAGGCGGAGGTGCTCGATGAGGCCAAACGGTGCATGTCCTGCGGCATGTGCATGGACTGCGAAACCTGCTGGATGTACTGCACCAACAACTGCTTCGTCAAGCTGCCCAAGGGAGAACATTACAAAGTCAAGCTGGAGCTGTGCAACGGCTGCAAGAAGTGTGCCGATGCCTGCCCCTGCGGTTACATCGAGATGAATTAGCGAATTTGGAGGTACTGGACAGTGCCAATATTTGAAGCCAACGGCAGGAAATACGATGTCGATGAAGACGGTTTTTTGCAGGAACCGGAAATCTGGAACCAGAAAGTCGCTTGCGATTTCGCGACTACCGAAGGAGTGACGGAGCTCACCGAGGACCACTGGAAGGTCATCAACTACCTGAGAAGTTACTACCTCCAGTTCGGCATCGCTCCCATGGTCCGGAAAGTGTGCAAAGAGACGGGATTCAAGCTCAACGAGATCTATAAGCTGTTCCCGTCCGGTCCAGCCAAGGGGGCTTGCAAGCTTGCCGGACTGCCCAAACCCACCGGCTGCGTGTAGACCGGAGGCGGCGCGTGGCTGTGCAAGGTAAAGAAAACATCGCCGAAGTATGGCTGTGGCGTGTACTGCGCTCCTATCCGGGGCAGAGCGCGGAATTCCTGGCGGCGGAGCGCGACCCGTTTCGCAACCCGGTGGGCAGCACGATCCGGTCGGCGCTCGGCATTCTGCTCGACGAACTGTGGCTCGGCATGGACGGAACCCGCATTAGCGGAGCGCTCGATTCGATCATGCAAATCCGGGCCGTTCAGGACCTGGAGCCTAGCCGTGCCCTGGAGTTCCTGTTCCAGCTTAAGGATATCCTCCGCCCTCAGCTCTCCGGGCCGGAGCGGGAACTGGTGGACGGCCGCATCGACGAGATGGCCCTGCTGGCGCTCGACCTTTACGTGAAATACCGGGAGAGGACTTACCAGGCGAGGGCCAATGAGGCGCGCCGCCGCGTCTACGTTCTCGAGCGCAGGCTGGCGCCGGGTGAAGCGCCGGAGCGGCATGAGCGAGGTGGAGCTTGAGGAACGTCTTTGTCGCGTTAATCGCCGTCATCGGAATTGCCCTGCTGGCATTTGCGGCGAGCCAGGCGGACGGGCTCAGACGGTTCATCGCATTCGCCGTTCCTTACGGCGCACTGGCGATTTTCCTGATCGGACTGAGCTGGCGGGTGATTCGTTGGTCGCTCTCGCCGGTGCCGTTCCATATCCCCACGGTGTGCGGCCAGCAAAAGTCGCTGCCGTGGATCAAGGCCGGCCGGCTCGAAAGCCCGTATTCGACGCCCGGCGTGATCGCCCGCATGGGTCTCGAAATCCTTCTGTTCCGCAGCCTGTTTCGCAACACGCGCGCGCGGCTCGATGAAAGTCCCCGGTTGATCCAGGGCGAGGCCAAGTGGCTGTGGTTGGGCGCTCTCGCGTTTCACTGGTCGATGCTCATCGTGGTTCTCCGCCATTTGCGGTTCCTGGTGGAGCCGGTGCCCAAGCTGGCGTGGTGGCTGGATGGTGTCGACGGCTTCTTCCAGGTCGGCGCTCCGGTGCTCTACGCCACCGATATCGTGCTGCTCGCCGCGTTGCTTTACCTGCTGCAACGGCGCCTGCGCGACTCCCAAGTCCGCGTCATTTCCCTGTTCACCGATTACTTCGCGCTGTTCCTGCTGCTGGGGATCGCGGTCTCGGGCGTCTGGATGCGCTACTTCTCCAGAGTCGATGCCGTCGCGGTGAAACAGCTCGCGCTGTCTCTGACCGTCCTCTCGCCATTCCTGCCGAAGAATCTCAGCCCATTGTTCTTTACCCATCTTGCGCTGGTGAGCGCCCTCGTCGCCTATTTGCCGTTCAGCAAGCTGATGCACGCGGGCGGCATCTTTCTCAGCCCGACCCGTAACCTGGCCAACAACAGCCGCAGGAAGCGGCACGTGAACCCGTGGAATTATCCGGTCAAGGTCCACACCTACGAAGAGTGGGAGGACGAGTTCCGGGAGAAGATGGAGGCGGCCGGATTGCCGGTCGAAAGGCGCTGACCCATGTCCAACCCCAAGCCCGAACAACTGGTGCAGATCTCTTATCAACCACCGCCCGGGGATTGGATGGACCCGGCCGTGGAGTTCCGCAAAGGTACCTTCTGCCACAGCGCTCTTCCCAAGAACCTCAACTACCTGGGCCTGCCCAATCCGCGCGACTGGCAGCCGACCGACGCCGATTGGAAACTGCCGCCGGACTGGAAGCGCATCATCCTGGACGGAATGCGGGACCGCCTCCGGAAGTTCCGCTCCTTCCGGCTGTTCATGGACATCTGCGTCCGTTGCGGCGCCTGCGCCGACAAGTGCCACTTCTACATCGGTTCGGGCGATCCCAAGAACATGCCGGTGCTGCGCGCCGAATTGATCCGCTCCGTGTATCGCCGCTATTTCACCTTGAGCGGCCGCCTGTTCGGCAGCCTGGCCGGTGCGCGGGACCTGACCGAGGACGTGATCAAGGAATGGTTCTACTACTTCCATCAATGCACCGAGTGCCGCCGTTGTTCGGTGTTCTGCCCGTATGGGATCGATACCGCGGAAATCACCATGATCGCCCGCGAGCTGCTGAACCTGATCGGCTGCAACATCAACTGGGTTCTGGAACCCGCCGCCAACTGCTTCCGCACCGGCAACCATCTTGGCGTCCAGCCCCACGGGTTTAAGGACAGCGTCGATTTCGCGGTGGACGAACTGGAGGAGTTGACCGGCATTCGCGTCGACGCCTCCATCAATCGCAAGGGAGCCGAGGTTCTGTTCATTGTGCCCTCGGCGGACTACTTCGGGACGCCGCACTATTACACGTTTCTGGGCTACCTGGCGCTCCTCCACGAGATCGGCCTGGACTATACGTTCAGCGCCTACGCTTCGGAGGGCGGGAATTTCGGGCTGTTCAACTCCCACGAGATGATGAAACGGCTCAACGCCAAGATGTACGCCGAAGCCAAACGCCTGGGGGTAAAGTGGATCCTCGGCGGCGAATGCGGCCACATGTGGCGCGTGGTGCACCAGTACATGGACACGATGAACGGCCCCGCCGACTTTCTGGAGCTGCCGGTTTCGCCGGTCACGGGCACGCGGTTTGAAAATACTCGCTCCACCAAAATGGTCCACATCTGCGAATTCACCGCGGACCTGATTCACAACGGCAAGCTTCGCCTGGACCCCTCCCGCAACGATCGCTGGAACGTGACTTTCCACGATTCCTGCAATCCGGCGCGGGCCATGGGACTGCTCGAAGAGCCGCGCTACATTCTGCACAGCGTCTGCAACCGGTTTCACGAAATGCCCGAGAACACCATCCGCGAGCGGACCTTCTGCTGTGGCAGCGGCTCCGGGTTGGGCACCGACGAGAATTTCGAGATGCGCATGCGCGGCGGATTGCCGCGCGCCAACGCCGTCAAGTACGTCAAGGAAAAACACGGCGTGAACCTTCTGACGTGCATCTGCGCCATCGACAAGGCCACGTTGCCGACGCTGCTCGAATATTGGGCGCCGGGCGTGGAAGTCGCCGGCATTCACGAACTGGTCGGCAATGCCCTCGTCATGCGCGGCGAAAAGGAGCGGCTCACCGACCTGCGCGGAGAGCCCATCGCGGAAAAGCAGGTGGCCCATGCGTGACCGTGGTTTGATTTACTCGGGGTTGGTGGTCTTCCTGTCGCTGGTCACCTTTCCGGCATGGCACAACCTCTCGGCGCGCGTCACGGCGAAGGGTCCCGATGTCCGGCTCCCCGCGCGCGAAAAGCTGTGCGTGGCTCCCGTGGAGTACATGCGAACCTCCCATATGAGACTTCTCATCGACTGGCGCGAGAGAGTGGTCCGCGCCGGCGCCCGGGATTTCACTTCGACCGGCGGCAAGCATTACACCATGAGCCTGACCCCCACTTGCCTCGAACAATGCCACGGCGCCAAGGCCGATTTCTGCGACCGCTGCCACAACTACGCGGCGGTCTCGCCTCCCTGCTGGAACTGCCACCTCGACTCCAAGCCCGTGCTAAGGAGCGCAAGATGATCATCTCGCGGAAAGCGTTTTTGCGCTTAACCGGTTTTCCGTTTCTCGCCGCCGCGGCGCGCAAGGCGGCGGGCGCCGTCACGGGTCCGCGCTGGGCCATGGCCATCGACGTGGCCAAGTGCCTCAAGCAGAATAACTGTTCCAAGTGCATCGCCGCGTGCAACCAGGCGCACAACGTCCCGTCTATTCCAGACCCTCGCCACGAGATCCGCTGGATCTGGAAGGAATCCTTCGGGCAAGCCTTCGCCGAACAGGTGGACGCGTATTCTCCGCTGCGCGCGGCGCCGGCGATGCTGCTCTGCAATCACTGCGACGATCCCCCTTGTGTGCGCGTCTGTCCCACTCAGGCCACCTGGAAGCGGGAAGACGGAATCGTCGACATGGACTGGCACCGCTGTATCGGCTGCCGCTACTGCATGGCCGCGTGCCCCTATGGCTCGCGCAGCTTCAACTGGATGGATCCCCGCCCCTATATCAAGAACCCCAACCCTGAATTCCCTACACGCACCAAGGGTGTCGTGGAGAAATGCACTTTCTGCCCCGAGCGCCTGGCGGCGGGCCGTCCACCCGCGTGCGTCGAGGCGTGTACGGAGAAAGCGCTGGTTTTTGGCAACCTGGCGGATCCCCGCTCCCCGATTCGCGAGTTGTTGGCGACGCGGCTCCACGTTCGGCGAAAGCCCGAGTTGGGGACTGGCCCCGGCGTCTTTTACCTGTTATGAGGACCCGCCATGTTCATGTTTGAAAAGGCGCTCGACGGCGGTCGCGGATACTGGCTCTGGATTTGCGGTCTGGCCATCGTCATCGGGATCGGCTTCGCCTGCTACCTGCACCAACTCAATTTCGGCCTGGCCATCACCGGCCTCAGCCGGGATGTCAGTTGGGGCCTGTACATCGCGCAGTTTACGTTCCTGGTGGGAGTCGCGGCCTCCGCCGTGATGGTCGTGCTCCCTTACTACCTCCACAATTTCAAGGCATTCGCACGCATCGCCATACTGGGCGAATTCCTGGCGATTGCCGCTGTCGTCATGTGCATGCTGTTCATCTTCGTGGATATGGGGCAGCCGGCGCGCGTGTTCAACGTTCTGCTTTATCCCACCCCGCACTCCGTGATGTTCTGGGACATGATCTCGCTCGGCGGGTACCTGGCGCTGAATGCCGTCATCGCGCTGGTGACATTGCGCGCCGAACGCGAAGATGTGGCCCCGCCGCGCTGGATCAAGCCGGTCATCGTCGTCTCCATTCCCTGGGCGGTCAGTATCCATACCGTCACGGCCTTCCTGTACAGCGGTCTTCCCGGCCGGCCGCTTTGGCTCACCGCCATCCTGGCCCCCCGCTTCCTGGCGTCGGCCTTCGCCTCCGGCCCCGCGCTGCTCATATTGCTTTGCCTGCTCCTCGCCCGGCTCACCCGGTTTTCCGCCGGCCGCGAAGCCATTCAGAAGCTCGCGATCATCGTCACCTACGCGATGGTGGTCAGTATGTTCTTCGTCCTGATGGAGTTCTTCACGGCGTTCTACAGCCGGATTCCCGAACACACCGAATCGCTGCGGTACATGTTCCTGGGTCTGGATGGGCATGCCCCGCTGGCGCCCTGGATGTGGACGTCCATGATCCTGGCCGCCGCCTCGCTCGTGTTGCTGCTCGTGCCGCGATATCGCCACCGCGAAAGGTTGCTCGCGGTGGCGTGCGGCATGGTGTTTCTGTCGCTCTGGATCGATAAGGGCATCGGCCTGATTATCGCCGGCTTCGTGCCCTCGCCGCTCGGCGCCGTCACCGGATACGCCCCAACCCTGCCGGAAATCCTGATCGTGCTCGCCATTTGGGCGGTCGGAGCGTTGATCCTGACCGTGCTATACAAAATCGCGCTCTCGGTTCGCCGGGAACGGGCGGTTTCCCCCGCGCCGCCGCCGCGGGTGGAGGTGCTTGCATGAAGCCTGGGCTCGATGAAGAGTGGCTGTCGTTTCGCCTTGGCCCGTCTCTTTTCGCCCTGTCGCTCGCGACCTTTTTCGGCGATAATCCCACCCTGGATATGACTGCGAAAGACGTGGCGCCGGGCCAGGCGCCCGTGCGCGATAAGTAGCTAGAACTATTTCGAGGAGGACCGCGATGACGTCCTTGCCTGAGTCCAAGATCCGGCAACTGGTCTGGCAATATCCCGAGACGGAGGGCCAGCCTTTCGTTTTGTGGGATGAGGGGGTGAAGGCGGGCTGGTTACAGTTCCATGAGGGGCCGGTGGACTCCACCGGCGAATACCGGGGACAAAAATGGGTTTTCCGCTATAGTACTCATTTGCACCCTCGCGTCACGGTCTACCGTGGCGATTCGGAGCAGGTGCTTGCCGAATATGTTCACTGCTTCACGGGCGGGGGCTTGGTATCGTTCGATTCGGGAGTCCGCTATCGTTGGAAGAGGACCGATATCTGGGGCGCCAGGTGGTGCTTCCGCCGGGCGGAAGAGAAATCGTCCGTGTGCTTATCGCAGGAGGCCGGCCCGCTGACGCAGGGCGCCAGGGTTTCGGTCTGCTGCGGAGCGGCGGATCTGCCGGAGACTCCGGTCCTGCTGTTACTCGCCTGGTTTCTGCGCATCATAGATTTTGAGATGCTCGTGGAAGGCATCTTCCGGGTAGGATAGCGCCGCCTGCATGTTGGATAAGCGAAGGGAATCGACTTGAACTCGCTCGAATTCAGCCTGGTGCTTGGCCTGTTTGGAGCCGCGGCCGGCTTTCTGGGCGCATTGACTGGACTCGGCGGAGGAGTCGTGATCACGCCGGTGCTGACCCTGCTTTTCGGCGTCGACTTCCGTTACGCCGTCGGCGCCACGCTGGTTTCGGTAATCGCGACGTCGTCCGGGGCCGCTTCCGCATTTCTGAAAGAAGGCTTTTCCAACATCCGGATCGGGATGTTTCTGGAGATTGCCACCACCCTCGGCGCGGTTGCCGGAGCTTTTTTGGCGACCAGGATTCCCACCTCGGCTCTCGGCGTCATTCTAGGACTGGTGCTGCTCTACTCCGCCTTCCTCTCCACCAGGCCAAAGTCCGATCTGCACGCGGACGCTCCTCGGGATCTGCTGGCCGAACGGTTGCGATTGGATTCCACCTTCCCGACGCCCCACGGCTGGCAACCTTACCGGGTGCAGCGCGTCAAGACGGGGTTCGGCCTGATGTTCGGAGCGGGCGCGATGTCCGGCCTCCTGGGGATAGGTTCAGGCGCGCTGAAAGTGCTTGCCATGGACCACGCCATGCGAATTCCGTTCAAGGTCTCGACCAGCACCAGCAATTTTATGATCGGGGTGACGGCCGCGGCCAGCGCCGGAGTCTATTTGAACCGCGGCTATATCGACCCCGTGCTGGCGATGCCGGTGATGCTTGGAGTTTCGGTGGGTTCCCTGTTGGGCGCGCGGCATCTTTCGGGAGCCGAGACCCGCGTTCTGAGGATTATCTTTGGAATCGTGGTGGGAGTTCTTGCCATCGAAATGATCTACAACGGATTGATCGGGAAGATCTGAGCCATGCAGCGCAATGAAGAACGCACCGACCGCATCATCGGCATTTTGCTTCGAACCGGCGTCATCACCGCCGCGTCGGTGGTGTTTGCCGCCGGCGCGTGGTATCTTGCCCGCTTCGGTGAGCGGGTCCCGAACTACCGGACATTTCATGGCGAGCCCCAAAACCTGCGCAGCGTGTCGGGCATCTGGAAGGGAGTTGTTGCCCTCGAACCGCGCAGCGCGATTCAGTTTGGGTTGTTGCTGCTGATTGCCACCCCGGTGGCGAGAGTCGCATTCTCCGTAGTCGCATTTGCGGTCGAGCGCGACAAGTTGTATCTCGCGTTGACCCTGGTAGTCTTGACGGTCCTCATTTGGAGCCTGTCCGGAATGGGCTATGCGCCGCGATAGTTAGGGCGCGTTACGTAATAACCGCGGTCGCGGTTCCGACTCGTGGGGCAGGCGGTGCCGCCTGCCCTCGCATTTCATCCGCGCGCGCAGATGGAAGGCTTTCAGGCGCTTTCGTACAGGCGCGTCAGCACGAACTCGCGATGTCCCAGCACTTCGGCGTTGGTGAGGCGGCCGTTGGCGGTCGAGAACATGCTTTCGAGCAGCAAGTCGCCGGCCTGGTCCATGTTGATTTCCCGCCGCAGGATGCCGCTCACATCCACGTCGATATGCTCCCTCATGGTGCGGACGGTGCGCGGGTTGCCGCCGATTTTGATCACCGGCAGGATCGGATTGCCGACAATGTTGCCCTGGCCGGTGGGGAAAAAGTGTACGGTGAAGCCGGAAGCCGCGCAGAGCGTCACCATTTCGGCGGCGGCGGAGGAAGAATCCATGAACCAGAGACCCGGTCCCGTGGGAACTTCGGCCTTGTCGAGCACGCCGTCCACCACGCATTTCTTTCCGATTTTCTCGATGTTGCCCAGGGCTTTCTCCTCGATGGTGGTAAGCCCGCCGGCAATATTTCCCTTGGTGGGCTGGGATTCGGAAAGGTCGCTGGTCTTGTGAAGGTTGACGATGTCCTGGTAGCGGTCGAACATGGCCATGAACTGCGCGGCGATCTCGGGTGTGCGGCAACGCTTGGCCACCAGGCTCTCGCCGCCGGTGATCTCGGTGGTTTCGCCGAAAAGCAAGGTCACGCCCTGCTCGTAGAGTTTGTCGTAGGCATTGCCCACGGTGGGATTGCCCGCGCAGCCGGAGGTGGTGTCCGATTCGCCGCACTTGGTGGATACCCACAGATCCTTCAGCGGACATTCCTCGCGCCGCAGGGCCGAAGCCCCCTGGACGAACTCCTTGGCCGCGCGGGAAGCGCGTGCCACGGTGTCGATATCGCCGTGCAGTTCGATGCCGAAGGAAGCCACCGGCTTACCCGTGGCGGCGATGCCATCCGCCACCCTCCTGGCCCAGCCGTCCTCGATTCCGATCACCACCACCGCGGCAACGTTGGGATTCGACCCCGTGCCCATCAGGGTACGAAAGTGCAGATCCAGATCCGCGCCGAACTGCAGCCGTCCATAAGGATGCGGCAGCGCCATCGCGCCCTTGATATTGTTGGCGACGGATTCGCAGGCGGCGTTGGACAGGTCGTCCACCGGCAGGAGGATGACGTGGTTGCGCACACCGGCGCGCCCGTTTTCCCGGCGGTAACCCCAAAAACTCTTGTTGCTCAAATCGATAGCCACGTTTGCTCTCCTCCGCTCTACCAACGCTTGGTCTTCAGGTTATGCACGTGAACGTGCTCCCCCACCTCGATCGGCGCGACCGCGCGGCCGATATCGACGCCGTACTTGATGACGGTGTCGTTCTCCCGCAGGGGGACTATGGCGAGCTTGTGCCCGATCGGGATGGCGCTGGCCGCCTTTTGGGCGATGATCCGGTCCTGGTCCATGATCCACCCGTTGAGCCGGTCGCCGGCTTTCACGCCTTCCACGACGACGACCCCGACCGAGTCCTTCTCATCGTGCACTACAAAGTGAATGTCCATGCCTATCTCCGTGCTGTTTCCGTAAACGTGTGCGGTGCGCGGCCACTCAAAGTGGCGCGGCCTCCGCCAAACACCTGGCGGTGATAGTATATGATATCTTAAGATTCAAAAACCGTCAAGGACCGATTCGCCAATGGGTGCGCGACATGGGAATGACGGTTTGCGGGTTTTCTTTTTTTGTGGCCCTGAACCTAGCATAGTAGTACGCTAGGTTTAGAAGGAGGTTCTACATGTCCGTCTCTCTGGTTGAACTCGAGGGCCG
>JBKQVG010000006.1:0-6044 GCA_052325345.1 Bryobacteraceae bacterium | reverse complement strand
CGGCGGCATGGTCATCAGGCCGATAAGCCGCAGGTGGGAACATTCGCGCACGGCGGCGATGAGCTCGGGTAACTGGTCGGGGCTGGCGCCGCTTTTGGCGTCTTCTTCCGACAGCTTCACTTCCAGCATCACTTCGGGCGGGCGGACGGCCGCATCCAGGCGCCGGGCCAGCCTCGCGGTATCGACGGTCTCAACCACGTGGAACAACTCGGCGGCCTTGGCGGATTTGTTGGACTGCAGGTGGCCGATCAGGTGAAACCGGGCGCCGGCGAGATCGGCGACCTGGGGCGCTTTGGTCTCGAACTCCTGCACGTAGTTCTCGCCGAACTGGCGCAGGCCAAGCGCATAGGCGCGGCGAATCGCGTCGGCCGGAAACACCTTGGTGACGGCCACCAGTACGATCGATTCCGGGTCGCGCCGCGCCCGTTCGGCCGCCCTGGCGATGCGTTCGCGCACCGCTAGCAGGTTGGCGGCCAGAGTATCGGGCGAAGGTTGCACGGCTTCAGTATGCCACGGCCTAAAACACTAGCGCTTCGCCAGCAACTCGGCGATCCGCTCGTCGTCCGCCGCCACCACTTCCGGTGCATTGCCGTAGGTGGACCGGATCGGCCGCCCGGCCGGATCTTCCAAGGTCCCCGTATGGTAGCGATGAATGTAGTCGGGGTCCTTCAGCACGTTGCCCGTCAGTACCGCGATTACGTCCGCATCGCGCTTGATCGTACCCGCCGCGGTCAGCTTGCGGATGCCCGCCAGCGTTGCCGCCGACGCCGGCTCGCACCCGATCCCGCATCGCCCGATCACCGCCTTGGCGTCGGCAATCTCCTGCTCCGTCACCCGCTCCACCGTGCCGTTCGACGACACCACTTCATGGAGCGCTTTCGGCCACGATACCGGATCGCCGATCTTGATCGCCGTGGCCAGCGTCTCGGGATGCGGATTGGCCGCCAGGCGCGAGCGGTCCGCCGATCGGAACAGCTCGTAGAACGGCGACGCCCCCTCGGCTTGAATCACCGCCAATCTCGGCGTACGGTCGATCAACCCCCACTCCCGCATTTCGCGGAACGCCTTGCCGAAGGCCGACGTATTCCCCAGGTTGCCGCCCGGCGCCACCACCCAATCCGGCGCCCGCCAGTCGCGCTGGTCCATCATTTCCAGCATGATGGTCTTCTGTCCTTCGATGCGGAAAGGGTTGATCGAATTCAGCAGGTAAATGCCCAGCCGGTCCGCCAGCCGCCGCACCAGCGCCAGAATCTGGTCGAAATTGGCTTCCACCTGCAGCGTCCGCGCGCCGTATTCCAGCGCCTGCGCCAGCTTGCCGTAAGCGATATTGCCGTTGGGAATGAAGATCACCGGCTCCAGCCCGCCCGCGCTGGCGTATGCAGCCATCGAGGCCGAAGTGTTGCCGGTGGAAACGCAACCCACCCGCCGCAGCCCCAGCCTTCTCGCCTGCGCCACCGCGCACGTCATGCCGTTGTCTTTGAACGATCCGGTGGGGTTGAAACCCTGGTGCTTGAACACCAGCCGTTCCAGCCCGCCGTACCCGGCAGCCCCGCGGCCCTCGAGCAGGGGTGTGTTTCCCTCGCGCAGCGTCACCGCGTATTCTTCGCTCCCAAACGCAATGAACTCGCGGTAGCGCCACACCCCGCTCTGGTCTAGCGCCGCGTTCGACGTCCGCCGTTCGCGCCACAGCGCCTTCCAATGCTCCGGCGGGTGTTCCTGGCGCGGATATACCGCCTCCACCAATCCGCCGCAGCGCGGGCAATTGTAGACAATTTCGGTGACCGGAAATCGCGCGCGGCACGATTCCGTGATGCAAACCAGCTCGGCGGGCATGAAGCCTTATTATAAGGGCATGCTGGCTGTTCACCTGGAAAACGGAACCGTGGTCATGCGGCAGGTCGACCCTCCCCGGCGGCCGCCGGGTCACGCCCTGCTCCGCCTCCTCGTCGCCGGCATTTGCAATACCGATCTGGAGCTGCAGCGCGGCTATTACGGCTTCTCCGGTACGCCCGGCCATGAGTTCGTGGCCGAAGTGGTGGAAGCCGCCGACCAGTCTCTCCTCGGCAAGCGCGTGGTCGGCGAAATCAATCTCGCCTGCGGCCATTGCGATGCGTGCCGCCGCGGACTTGGCCGCCATTGCCCAACCCGCTCCGTCCTGGGCATCGTCAATCATCCCGGCGCCTTCGCCGAGTATTTCACCCTGCCCGAAACCAACCTCCACGTGCTGCCCGGCGACCTCGCGAGCGAGCGCGCCGTCTTCGCCGAACCGCTGGCCGCCGCCTGCGAGATTCTCGACCAGGTCGCCATCCCCTGGGGCGAACAGGTCGCCGTGCTGGGCGACGGCAAACTGGGCCTGCTCATCGCCATGACGCTCGATGCGTACGGCTATCCCGTCCACCAGTTCGGCCATCACCGCGACAAGCTCGCCATCGCCGCCGCCCGCGGCGTCCATACCGAGCTGACCTCCGGCACCCTCCCCACGGCCGCCTTCGATTTCGTGGTGGATGCCACCGGCTCCGCCGATGGTCTCGGCGCCGCCGCCCAGCTCGTGCGCCCGCGCGGCACCCTGATCCTCAAATCCACCGTACACGGCGCCGTAGCGGTGGACACGGCCCCGCTGATCGTCAACGAAATCACCCTGGTGGGCTCGCGCTGCGGCCGCTTCGAGGCTTCCCTGCCCCTGCTCGAACACCGCATCGTTCCCGTCGAAACCATGATCCAGGCGCGCTTCCCGCTCTCCGAAGCCCCACGCGCATTCGCCCGGGCCGCCACGCCCGGCACTCTCAAGGTGTTGCTGGAGGCATGAGCGCGCCGAACGAGGTCCCTCCCGTCAGGCCCGGAGTCTGCCCGCGCCGGCGCAGGTGCCGGCAGAAGCCCGAAATCTGGCCCAACCCACAGTCCACGACTAAAAAAACGGGAACTAAAGTTCCGGTTCTATTACCAGGAATCAATAAGTTACGAGGCAAACGGGTACTTTAGTTCCGGTTTGCCCTCACTCGATCCAGCCGCCGCCCAGCACCACGTCGCCGGAGTAGAACACTGCGGCCTGGCCGGGGGTGACCGCGCGCTGCGGCTCGTCGAAGACCACCTCGATGCGCGACTCGCCGCCGGTTGGCAACAGGCGGGCGGGCGCGGCAGCGTGCTTATTGCGGATCTTGACGCCGGCGGCCGCGGGCTCGGCCGGGGCGGCAATCGAAACCCAGTTGACGTCTCGGACGAAAAACGAGCCGCGCAACAGGGCGTCGTTGCCGCCCACCACGACGCGCTGCGATTCCGGGTCGGTGGCGATCACGTAGAGCGGCTCCCCGGTGGCCACGCCGAGGCCGCGGCGCTGCCCCACGGTGAAATGGTGTACGCCGGCGTGCCGCCCCAGGCTGCGGCCATCGGCGGTGACGATTTCGCCTTCGGTGCGCGCCGGCTCGACGCCGGTTTCCTTCATGTATGCGCTCAGGAAGGCGGCGTAGTCGCCGTTGGGCACGAAACAGATTTCCTGGCTGTCCGGCTTTTCGGCCACGGCCAGGCCGAGCGAATTCGCCAGCTCCCGTACTTGCGGCTTATTCAGGCCGCCCAGGGGAAACAGCGTGCGCGCCAGTTGCGCCTGGGTCAGGCCGAACAGAAAATAGGTCTGGTCCTTGGACGTGTCCACGCCGCGCAACAACTGGTAGCGGCCCCTCTGGCCGTCATATTGAATGCGGGCGTAATGCCCGGTCGCGATCTGTTCCGCTCCCACCGAATCGGCCATTTCCAAAAAGCGATCGAACTTGATGTAGTTGTTGCACAGCGTACACGGGATGGGCGTGCGGCCCGCCAGGTACTCGTCGACGAATGGCTTGACCACCTGCTCTTCGAACTGGCGCTCGAAATTGACCACGTAATACGGGATGCCGATCTGCTCGGCCACGCGGCGCGCATCGTACACATCGTCGAGCGAGCAGCAGCGTCCGGTGGCGCCTTCGGTGCCCAGCTCCGGCAGGCGGCGCTGGTTCCAGAGCTGCATGGTGAGACCGATCACGCCGCGGCCCTCGCGCGCCAGCATGGCCGCCACGGCGGAACTGTCGACGCCGCCGCTCATGGCGACGGCGATGGGAGCGGGGTTAGCCTTAGATCTCATCGGAAAATAGCCCTCCCTTTGTGTGCCGGGTGGAGACCTCTTCACGATGGCTGCTCCTCGGTGAGTTGGTGGCTGTCCGTCGCCGTCAGCGTGAGCCCGTAAATCTCGCGAAGGCGAGCGATCTGGGCCAGGGTTTCATCGCTAAAGGCCCCCTTCCCTTCGAAGGCGTGCAACACGATGCCCTCCAGGAGATCGCCGAGCGACATGTCCTTGAGCTCGGCAATTGCCTTCAGAACCTTCAAGATCCGCTTTTCCATTCGAACACCGGTTTGTACACGTTCTACAATCATGGTACCAGTGTACCATATAAATTCTAAATGTTGATAACAAAAAGATGGGGCGATCCCGAAAGCCTCGAGCCCCAACCTCATGTAGAACAACGACGTGCCGGAAAACCCCGCGTTTCTTATCGGTAGCTCTTATCGTCCAGCTTCGAAAGGTCCAGCGAGTCGGGCAGCACGCCAACGGTGACAATCGCGAAGGTAAAGACGCGCGTGCCCGATTCCAGATGGCCGCCGAACGCTTTCTCCGGGTTGGCCAGCGTCATGTGCGCGTGGACTTTGCCGTTCAGCACGTAGCCGTTCATCGAGATCAGGTCGGCGGGCGCGGTGGGGTCCTGCTCGAACATGTTCTTCGACGGGAATTCGCGGTTGCTCACCTGGTGTACCTGGTAGCTGATCACCGACCCGGCGCCCGAAAGGATCACGGCGTTCTTAATGTGGTTCTGCTGAACCATGGTCCGCATGCCGGCGAGCAGGTCGGTCTGGTATTTGAAGCGGAAGATCATCACCTTCTCGAAGTGAGTGGAAACGGCGTACGCCTCCGGCACCTCCGGGTTGTTCGGCTTCTGATCGCCGGCCGAAGGGTTGGTGATTTCGTGACGCGTCTGCTGGGCAAATGCCAGTGAGATGGCGCAAACAAGAATGATCGGGATTCGCATGAACACAGCATAACCGCCTGTGGGGCGGATTGGTAATCTGCGTGCCGAACCTCCCGGTCATGGAGGGCGCCGGCGCCAGCCGCTCCTGCGCTCCCCTACCCTCCCCGCACCGTCTCCGTCGCCGCGTAGTGCGCCTGGATCCGGCGCGCCGCCGCGCGGCCCACCGACGCGGCCAGATCTTCTTCGCTGGCCGCGCGCACCAGCTCCAGGCTGCCGAATTGCTTGAGCAGCTTGGTCACCGTCTTCGCGCCCACGCCGGGAATCCGATCGAGCTCACTGGTAAGCGCCCGGGCGTTGCGGCGCGAGCGGTGGAAGGTGACGGCGAACCGGTGCGCTTCGTCGCGAATCGATTGCACCAGGTGTAAGATCGGCGAGAACCGGTCGAGCGCCACCGGTTCATCCTCCTGGCCGTACACGTAAATGATTTCCTCGCGCTTGGCGATCGAGGCCAGCGGTTGGTCGGCGAACCCCAGCGCTTCGAGCGATTCCGCCGCGGCATGTAACTGCCCCAGGCCGCCATCGATCAGCACCAGGCCGGGCATCGGCTTGCTTTCTTCCTTCAAGCGCCCGTAGCGGCGCGAAACCACTTCCCGCATGCTGGCAAAATCGTCGTTGCCCACTACCGTCCTGATAATGAACTTGCGGTAGTCCGCCTTCTTCATGCGGCCGTCTTCCCACGCCACCATGCTGGCCACTTTATCGGTGCCCTGGATATGAGAGATGTCGAAACATTCGATCCGTTCCGGCGCCGAGGGCAGGTTCAACGCGTCCTGTAAGGCTTCGCGGATGGCCCGCGAGGACGGTTTCAGCACGCGGAAACGGGCATCGAAGCTGTGCTTGGCGTTGTTCTCCACCATATCGAACAGGGCCTTCTTCTGGCCCCTTTGAGGGGTGCGGATCTCGACTTTCCGGTTGCGTTTTTCCGAGAGCAGCTCTTCCAGCGCCTCGCGGTCTTCGAAATCCACCGGCACGTGAATTTCGGTGGGGATGTAT
>JBKQVG010000005.1:0-14355 GCA_052325345.1 Bryobacteraceae bacterium | reverse complement strand
CGTCGTTTGTCGTCTGTCAGGCTGTTACGCCTTGGCGAGGGCCCGACAGACCACGAAAAACGATGGTCTGTCCCACCGCCTCACCGCCGAACCCTGGCTCAACCCAAATTCCACGACATCAGGAGTTTGGAATCTAATCTCGGCGCTGCAGGCTTGACAGCCCGCGCCACGAAAGCCGGCATCGCGGCCACGGTAAAATGAAGTATGAGGGCGCGCGGCAGGACCGTGCTGATGTTGGCGTCCGCCGCGGCGGCGGCATGGGCGCAGGATCCCCGCGAACTGGTGCGCCGCGCCATCTCCCAAGATCAGCTCGACTGGGTGCGCATGAAAGACTACACCTGGCAGGCGCGCTCGGTGGAGCGGCACTTCAATTCCCACGGCAAAGTGGAATCCAGCAAGCGGGAAACCTGGGAAACCCTGATTCTGGAGGGCCAGCCGCACCGGCGCATGCTGGAACGGGACGGCAAGCCGCTCAGCCCGGCGGAGCAACGTTACGAGCAGCAGAAGCTGGATGAGGTGGCCAGGAAAGTGGGCTCCGAGACCCCGGCCGAAAAACAGCATCGCCTGGAGGAGGCCGAGAAGCGGCGCCAACGCGAGTTCGCGTTTCTGTCCGAAATTCCCAGCCTGTACGACCTGCGGCTGGAGGGCGAATCCACCGTGGATGGCCGGCCGGTGTGGGTGGTCTTCGGCGCGCCGCGGCGCGGCGCCCAGCCGAAAAGCCGGGACGCCAAAATGCTGCTCAAAATGCGCGGCCGGATGTGGATCGACAAAGCCACGTACCAATGGGCCAAGGTGGAAGCGGAGACCACCGATACGATTTCCTGGGGTTTTTTCCTGGCGCGCCTGAACGCCGGCGCCAAGCTGACTTTCGAACAGATGGAAGTGAATTCCGAGATCTGGCTTCCCAAGCGGCTCTTTGTGACCGGCAGCGGGCGGGTGGCTCTCATCAAGCGGCTGGCCGAGGACGAGCAAATCGAGTGGAGCGATTACAGGAAGTTTTCGGTGGATTCCAAGGTGGTGACGGAGCCGCCGCCGAGCCCCAAGAATTAGCATGCGGATCTCTCCGAGCCTTCGCGCCGCCCCCGCCGGGGCACTCGCCATCGTCGTCTGGGCATCCGCGTACCCGGCCATCCGGGTGGGTCTGCGCGCTTATCCGCCCGGAGAGCTTGCCGCCCTGAGATACCTGGTCGCCTCCGCCGTCTTCACGGTCTACTTCGCTTGCCGCCGCCAGGCGCTTCCGCGGGGGCGCGATCTCTTTCTGGTGTTCTTAGCCGGCGCCGTCGGCATCGCCGCGTACAATCTTCTGCTCAACACGGGCGAGCTCACGGCCACGGCCGGCGCCGCCAGTCTCATCATCAATTGCATGCCCGTCTTCGCCGCCCTGCTCTCGGTGCTTTTTTTGGGGGAGCGGCTGCGGCCGGCCGGGTGGATCGGCATCGCGACCAGCTTCTGCGGCGTCGCCGTCATCGCGCTCGGCGGCTCTCAGGGCATGCAGTTCAGCTTGGGAGGCTTGTTCATCCTATTGGCGGCGCTGTGCGGAGCGCTCCTGGGATTCATTCAGAAGCCGCTGCTCGCGCGGCACAGATCCACGACCATTACCGCCTGCATCATGTGGAGCGGAGCCTTGCTACTCTCTCCCTTTCTGCCGGCGGCCTTGCGCATCGCGGCGCACGGCCCGCCAGGGCCCACGCTCGCCGCCATCTATCTCGGCCTCTTCCCGGCCGCCGTGGGCTATTTGATGTGGGCCCTGGTGTTGTCGCGCCTGACGCTTTCCGAGACCGCGAGCATGCTCTATCTCATCCCGATCGTGGCGGTGGCGATCTCTTTTTTCTGGATCGGCGAAATTCCCGCGCCATCCAGCATCTGGGGTGGCGGGCTGGCCATCGCCGGTGTCGTCCTTCTGATGCAGTACGGTAAGCGAATCGGCGCCGGCTCGAAAGACTCCGAGGCTCGCGTCGAATCCCGCGGTTCCTGAACCGGACCGGCCAGGCTATGCGCGCGGCTGAGACTCCGCCTCCTGCTCCAGGCCCACGCGGTTCACGATCCGCACCTGGCGGTCTTGAATGCGGATCAGGCCTTGGGCGCGGAAACGCGCCAGATTGCGCGAGACCACCTCCCGCACGGTTCCGAGGCGCGAGGCAAGCTCCTGATGGGTCAGCGGCAGTTCGAAGTTCTCCGCGCCCGCTCCCTGGGATGTGTCCAACAGCAGGCGCGCCAGTCTCTGGGTGACACTTCCGAATGTCACGGCCTCAACCAGGCCCACGAGGTGGCGCAGGCGCCCTCCCACCACGGCTAAGACTTTTAGCGCGACGTCCGGGTATTGACGGCAGACCTGTTGGAAGTCGTTCTTGTCGATGAACAGGGAAACCACCGGTTCCACGGCCTGAACCGATGCCGGATATGGGCCACCATCGAACAGCGGCAATTCGGCCACGGTGGCAGGCGCCGTCTCAATGGCCAGCATGACCTCGCGTCCCGCCGGAGACGTTCGAAAAATCTTCACGCTTCCCTGCACGATCAGAAAAATGCCGTCGCAAGCGTCGCCTTCCCAGAAGAGTATTTCGTTGGCGCCAAATCGTTTCTCCACGGCCCGCTCGGCCAGTCCCTGAATTTCACTTTCGCTCAGGGCCGCGAACAGCGCGATTTCCGAGAGTGCGGCGGTTTTCGGTGACAAACATCCATCGTAATACGCGGGCTAAGGAACAGCGCAAAGTTAACTTCGCATCCGGTCAGGGACGACAGTCTTACTCCGCGCGGAAGCGGATGGCGGCGCCTCCGCCGGAGGCCAGTTTGAGGTGCAGCACGGTGGCCGGGGTGACGCGCTGCTGCGAGATGGCGGTGCGCTTGGGATGATCGGCGGCATCGGAGGCGTCGGCGTAGATATCGGCGGCGTAATTGCCGTTGCCGAGGAATTCCAGGGGCAGATCCACGTTCGCGCCGTGCCAGCCGGCGATGGCGCCCACATACCAATCGTTACCTTTGCGCCGCGCCACCGTGATGAACTCACATGGCCGGCCGCTCACTACCTTGGTTTCATCCCAAACGTTGGGGACGGCGCGGATGAACTCGAAATCTTTCTGGCCTCGATACGCTTCGGGATAATCGGAGACCATCTGGAAGCCGCTCTCGAAGACCACGTAGAGCGCCAACTGGTGGGCGCGAGTCCCCATCACCATGGGTTTTCTGTTTCGCGGCACGAACTCGGCGCGGGTCACATTGTCGAATCCGCCGGGAGTGTAATCCATGGGACCGGCCAGCGCGCGGGTAAAGGCCAGCGTCAGGTTGTGTTCGGGCGTGATGCGCGCGCTCCACTTGCTGTACTCCAACCCCATGACGCCTTCCCTGGTGAGCAGGTTGGGCCAGGTGCGGCCGATGCCGTCGGGCTTGTAAGCGCCGTGAAAGTCGATCATGAGGCGATGGGCGGCGGCCGCCTCGACCACGCGGCGATAGAAGTTAACCATCCACTGGTCGTCGCGATTCATGAAATCGATCTTGACGCCGGCGACGCCCCATCTTTCGAATAGGGGGAAGACTTGTTCCATCTGCCGGTCGATGTCGCGCCAATGGGCCCACAGCCAGATGCGCACGTTTTTGGACTTGCCGTACGCCAGGATGGCCGGCATGTCGATGTCGGGGTTGGTGCGGGTCAGATCGGCGCCAGAGTCGTTCGGACCGGCGCCTTTGAACGCCCAGCCGGCATCGATCAACAGATAGGGAAAGCCGGAGGACGCGCAAAAATCGATGTAGTGCTTCATGGTGGCGGTGTTCATGCCGGGGGTGAAATCCACGCCTTCGGCCCAGGCGCCGTTCCACCAGTCCCAGGCGGTTTTGCCGGGTTTGATCCAACTGGTATCGGCGATGGCGGAAGGCGGGTTGAGGCTGGTGACGATGTTCGATTCCACCAGCCGGCCCGGCTCGCCGCCAATCAGCAGCACGCGCCAGGGCGTGGCCATGGGAGCGGGGGCGGCGACGGCGAGACCTTTGTTTTCGAGCGACGGCGAGAGGCGGGAAGAGAGCAGAAACGCGTCGCGCGAATTATGTTCCAGGTACATGCCGGCGTAGTTGTCGATGTCGGCTTCGGTGATGGCCAGCCACGCCGTGCCCGGCAATTCGGCCAGGAACGGAAGGCCGATGAGGTCTTTCGAGTGGATGGCGGTCAGCGGCAGGGTCACATAGGCGTCTTCGTAGGGAGTCTGGAACCCGTCGAGGAGGAGCGGCCAGGTGGTGGCGTCCTTGGCCAGGCGGAACGTGGTGCGCTCGCCCGCCAGGCGCACTTTCTCGAGGCCGGCTTGTTTGGGCACCACGTAGCGAAAGGCCAAGCCATCGTCAAAGGCGCGGGCTTCGAGTTGCAGCTTGCGATGGGGCTCGCCGGTTTCTTCCAGATCGAGCAAAAGGCCGCGGTAGACGCTGTGCACCGTGGACGCTTTGCCGTGGAGCAGCGAGTAGGTTTCCTCGCCCGAACCCGGCGTTGCCCGCACGACGCGGACGTGCGCGCCCAGCACGGGTTGGCCGGCCAATTCCAGGCCGAGGGTGGAGGGCAGCACCACCGGCTTGCCGCGGAAGCTCACCGTGTAGGCGAGCTGGCCGCCTTCGGCGGTGAAGGCGATTTCGAGGGCGCCCGAGGGCGAGGTCAAAGCGGATTGCGCGGCGGCGGCGACGACTGAAAGCATGCTCATCGCGACGAGGTTTCGCATCAGCAATACTATAGCGCCGGGCCGAGCGCGGGGAAGAACGCAGGAATCCGGGCAGGCGTCGCGGTCCGAAGCGGAGATTGCAGCGGTCCACCCGGCTTTTCGGAATTCTGACCGGGGAAAGGCCGGCCGGGTGTCCGCCCCAGCAAAGCACCTGTACTAAGATAGCCTCCGTGGACCCAATCCTTCGTCACCTCAGGCAGCAGCGGGAAGCTCTCATCGCGCTGGTGGGAGCATTGGTGGAAGTGGAGTCGCCCAGCGGCGATGGGGCGGCGGTGGGGCGCTTCGTGGAGTTGGTATGCGACACGCTGGCGCCGATGGGGCGCGTTCGCAAGCACGCCGGCGGCAAGTTCGGTCCGCACCTGAGCTGTGAAATGCGCCTGCCGGGGCGCCGGAAAAGCGGCCAGGTGCTGGTGCTGGGGCACAGCGACACGGTCTGGCCGCTGGGCACGCTTCGCGGCATGCCGTTTCGCCGCGGCAGGGGCCGGCTATGGGGACCGGGGGTGCTGGATATGAAGGCCGGCATCGCGTCCTTTATCTTCGCCGTCCGGGCGTTGAGAGAGATGGATATTCCCGTGCCTTCGCGCGTGCTGCTGCAGCTCAATGCAGACGAAGAGGTAGGCAGCCCGAGTTCTCGCGCGCTCACCGAAACCAACGCCCGCGCGAGCCACGCGGTGCTGGTTCTAGAGCCTGGAACCGGATTGTCCGGCAAACTCAAGACCGCGCGCAAAGGAGTGGGCGTTTTCACCGTGACGGTGCATGGCAGGGCGGCGCACGCCGGGGTGGATTTTTCGGCGGGCGCGAGCGCCATCCTGGAGTTGGCGCGCCAGGTCGAGCGCATCGCCGGCTTCACCAGTATCGAGCGCGGCGTCACCGTCAATCCCGGCGTGATTGCGGGCGGAACGCGCTCCAACGTAATCGCCGAAACGGCGCACGCCGAAGTGGACGTGCGCGTGCCGCGGCTCCGCGATGCCGCCTCGCTCGAGCGGAAATTCCATGCTCTGAAAGCCTTCGACCGGCGATGCCGTCTGGAGATTGGCGGCGGATTGAATCGTCCCCCGATGGAGCGCGGGGCGGGTACGGTGCGGCTGTTTCGCCTGGCGCAAAAGCTGGGGTCCGAAATGGGACTGACGGTGGAGGAGTCGCACACCGGCGGCGGATCGGACGGCAACTTCACCGCGGCGCTCGGAGTCGCGACCTTGGACGGCTTGGGAGCGGCCGGCGAGGGCGCGCATGCGTGGAACGAGAGCATCCTTATAAGCCCGATCGCCGGCCGCACGGCGCTGCTGGCCAAGCTGCTGGCCGCCGTTTGAAGGCGGCTTGGAAGCATCCGCCCCGCCGAAAGGCGGATCGCCGCGGGTCAGCTCGTTTTCCTTGGAGTGCATAGGGGTGGGTACGCCACCTCTCGCACTCTTTGAGAATCATAGCCACGGCTTGGTGGCGCGCGCGGTACAATGTCCCAATTGGAGAACCGGCACTGTGAGCGAAATTACGATTCGACCGACCGCGAAGTTCATCAAAGCTGGAACCATCGCCGCCGCCATCGTATTCCTTGGCCTGGAGGTCGTCTACTTCATCTACCATCCGGATCGTGACCACCCCTGGCTCATGGCGATTCCACCGCTGATTCTGCTCTGGCCGCTGGCCCGATGGTTGCGCCGCCAAAGCACCAAGGCGGTCTTGGGCGATGACCGGCTGCGTTTCGAAAGCGGGATCACGAGCCGCGCCACGCGCAACATTCAACTGTCGAAGGTGCAGGACGTCCGCGTGGACCAGAGCGTCACGGGGCGGATCTTCCATGTCGGCGACGTGTCCATCGAAACGGCGGGAGAAGCCAGCCGCCTCACCCTCTTGCACGTGGACGATCCGCAGGCCCTGGCGGACGAAATCATGAACCGCGCCGGAAAGGGCCCCGCGGTCTAGTCCGCGACTGCCGCGCCACGATAGTGGGCATGGCGCCGTCGGCGCGCCCGCGGCCGTCGGTAGCGCCGGCGATCTCGCCGCCGGTTCATTCGCGGCAAAGCAACACGTCTCTTGCCGCTACTGGTAATGGACCACGATCGTGACGGCGCCGGTCGGGTTGCCCTGGAAAAGACTCTGGCCGGCTTTGGTGATGGCAATGCTGGAGATTGTCTGGTTGCTATTGGCATGGTCCAGATGGTTGCCGTCGCTTCTCGGGCGGAAAGAGGAGAAATCGGTGGTGACGCCGAGCCCCTTGCCGTTGGCGCCGGTGGCGATTGTCAGGGTGGTGCCGCCGTACTGCACCTGCACCTGGCAGCGCTGGCCACCGATGTTCAGCGTCTGCGTATTGTTTCCCAGGGTGAGATCGATCGAGGGAACGGACTTATTGGTCTGCGGGTGGGTCTTGGTGTTCCCGTTCGTCGTGAATTGGGCCCATGGCACGAGCGATTCGACGTGCAACGAACCGTTGCTGACGGTGATGGGCGTGTCGCCCTGCGCCTGCAAAGTGAGAGTCACGCCGACCAGAAGGATCCATACGAGCACGGCGGCGAGGGCGGCTATTCTGCTTTTCTTCATGGCACTTCGATAACCTTTCCTGAGTTTATTGAGCCCCGAGCCCGGCCAGTTGATGTTTGGCGAATTCCACGTCGGGCCGGGTCAAATAGGTACGAAAGTCTTCAGGGTCCCACTTTTGCTCCAGACCCGCAAGCAGGCTGGATGCCTTTTGAGCGAAATCGCGCGCTTCGCTCTTGCGGCCAGAGGCCCGCGCTGCCCGTGCCGACAACCACCAGCAGCGCCATTCCATCTCCGTGTTTCCGGCGCCGGCAGCCCACGCCGCGGCAGCCTTCGCGTTTTCCAAGGCGCGTGGCGATTCTCCCGCCGCCAGAGCCACCTCGCCCTGGGCCAGCTCGATTTCCGCCGCGCGCCAGGGGTTTCCGGCGCGGACGGTGATTTGGGCGGCCAATTCAGCGACGCGAACGGCATCCTCGCGGTTGCCCGATCCGGCTTCGGCTACCGCCAGGATTCCGTCCCATTGCGCCCGCAGGTCGTCGCGGCCCACGCCGGCCGAAAGCACGCGCCGGGCGGTATCGCGGGCTTGGGCAAACTCCCTGCGGCTCAAAGCACTCTCGGCCTGCAGCCGGACAATGAGGGCATCCACGGCTTGGGAGCGGTTGGGACCGACTTGATCGAGCAAGGGCTGAACTTCCCGGTAGCGTCCGAGGCGCCAGAGTACATCGGCGCAATTCACCAGCCCCACCTGCGCATTCAGGGTGACGCCGGATTGGGTGGCGGCCTGAAGCTGGGCGCGGTAGCTTGCCAGCGCCTCGCTCCACAGGCCCTGCACCAGCAGCACGTAGCCCATTCCCTCCCGGGAAAGCGCGATCTGCAACTGGTTGCCCTGGCGACCGGCAAGGTCGAGTTGCTTATTCAACGATGCCAGTGCGCTGGGGTAATCGCCCTTGTCCCGCTCAATGCGTGAGACCAGGGTGAGCCCGAGCATGGTTTCCCTCTGGTAGCCCCGCTGTTGGTACCAGCGCAATGCCTGGCCGACGTCGGCCAGCCCGCGATCGAGCTCGCCCTGCTGCGTCTCCAGGCTGCCAAGGGAAAGCAGGGCGCGGAATTCGCTGCGCTCGGAGCCATAGTGACGAGCCAGATCGAGCGCCTGCTGAAAATACGGCCGCGCCTGGGACGCGTCGCCCTTGCTTAGAAATGCGTTGCCGAGGTCGATCAACCCGCTGGTAGTGAGGTTCTCCATGCCGTTGCCGCGGGCCAGATCGAGCGCCCTGGACGCATTGGCTTGCGCCTCGGCCGGGTTGCTGGCGTTGGTTTCAAGCCAGCTCAATTGCATCAGCACCAGGATTTGTTGCGACGGGCTCTCGGCGGCTTTCGACAATTCGAGCGCCTTTTCGAGCAGCACGCGAGCTTGCGTGATCTGCCCCAGCTTGTCGGCCGCCACGCCGCGCTGGTATTGCACTTCGGCGATGCCCTCCAGGTTGGACTTGCTGCGGTAGATAGCCTCAGCCTTATCGAAGGCGGGGTTGGCATGCGCCGCATCCAGCTTGCGGGCGCCGTATTGGATCCCCAGGCGCAGCCAGGCGGCCGGCTGGAAGGCATCGCGGGCGACGGTTTCCTGGTAGCGGCGGAAGGCGTCTTCGGGTTGCTGGGCGCGTTCGTAGGCGCGCCCGAGGTCCACCAGGGCGTCGGCTTTGGCCGCGTCGGGGGTGCGCTCGACCATGTCGCGGTACAGTTTGACGGCGTCGGCGTATCTGCCCGCCAGGGTCAGGCGGATGGCGTCGCGGACATCGCGGTCGGCCCGGGTCAGGCGGGTGGTGCGCTCGGGCGTACCCGCCTTGGCGAACTCTTCGCCGGCGGTACGCGCATCTTGCAGCTCCAGATCGGCTTCGGCCAGGTGCACGTGCGCCATGCCGAGCTTGGGGTCCAGGCGCGCCGCCTCCGCCAGTTCGCGGCTGGCCTTGAAATAGGTGCCGTCGCGCAGGGCGCTCAATCCGTCCTGGTAGAAGCGGGCGGCCTCTGGAAGGGGCTGGTAGGGCCGGCCGGCAAGGAACCACCAGGCGCCGAAGCCCGCCGCCAAGAACAACCCCGCGGCCAAAGCCAGCAGCGCCCGCGGCCGGGTCGCGGTTCGAGGCAAAGCTGCGGCGCCAGCCGCGTCGGGCGGGATAACGGGCAGCACGGCGGTTGCCTCGATTTCGCGGCCGCGCAGGGCACGCTCGACGGCCTCCAGATCGGCCACCATTTCTTCGGCGGTTTGGTAGCGATCGGCCTGGCGCTTGGCCAGGGCTTTCAGAACCACGCGATTGATTTCCGGCGCTACCCGCGGGTTGAGTTGGGAAGGGGCGGGCGGATCGACGTGCAGCACCGCCGCCAGAATCTCCACGCTGGAGGGCCCGGGGAAGGCCGGCCTTCCCCCCAGGCACTCATACAGTACGGCGCCCAGCGCGAACAGGTCGCTGGGAGGGCCCAGCGGCTCGCCGCGCAACTGTTCGGGCGACATGTAGGCCGGCGTGCCCATCAGCACGCCGGGCTGAGTTTGAGAAAGCGTCTCAGCCTGGTCCGCGGCCACCCGCCCCGCCGGTTGCCAGGCGAACGTCTTAGCCAGGCCGAAATCCAGAACTTTCACTTCGCCGCGCTTGCCCAGCAGAATGTTGGAGGGCTTGATGTCGCGGTGTACGATGCCGTGGCGGTGCGCCTCGGCCAGCGCGGCAGCCACGGCTACGGCGATTTCGACCGCCCGCGCCGGCTCCATCGGGCCACGCTGCAGCACGCGGCGGAGATCTTCGCCCTCCACCAGTTCCATCACCAGGAAGGGATGGCCGTCCTGGCTCTCGCCGTAATCGTAGATGGCGGCAATGTGCGGGTGGTTCAAGGTGGAAGCGGCCCGCGCCTCCCGCAGAAAACGCTCCCGGTACTGTTCATCGCTGTGGGCATCTGGAAATTTCACCGCTACGCGGCGCGCCAAGTGGGTGTCCTCGGCCAGGTAAACCACGCCCATGCCGCCCTGCCCCAGAGCTTTCAGGATTCGGTAATGAGATACGGTTTTCCCGATCACGCGGCCGCACGCCTCTGCAAAAATCGCTTTAGGTATTCCATGTTATCCCGAAACCGGGGATTTCCCATCTGAAGGCGGGGGATTCAACCCGCGGCCGGGTCTGTTCTATCCGGAACGATGCCGAAGAGGGAGTAGTACTTTTGGGGGAGGCGGGTGCGTTCCATCTGGCGGGACACGAAGACGTGGCGGGTGGAAGCGGTAGCCAGAACGCGGTCTCCGCTACGAATTTCATAGGCGAAGACGACGATACGCTTGTTGGCGGATTCCACCCAGGTTTTGACGATGACTTCGTCGTCGAAGCGGGCGGGGGCCCGGTAGCGGCAGGTTGCCTCGGCAACCACCAGGTAAATGCCGTCGTCCCGCTCCATGTCGCGGTAGTTGAAGCCCAGGGACTTGCACAGCTCGACGCGGCCTACCTCCATCCACACCAGGTAGTTGGCGTGATGGACCACGCCCATCTGGTCGGTTTCGGCGTAGCGCACGCGCAGGCTGGTTTGGGAGGGGGCGGACATGAAAGAACTCCGATTGTACCAGCCGCAACGTCAGAGGAAGCGCAAGCGTCTGTTAGAAGGTGGTGCGCGAAATAGAGGCCGGGGAACCGTCGAAGTGGACCGCGGCAGAGGAATCCGAGTCCCCAGGCATGGCGGCATTCCCGTCGAACAGAGGCCGGCCGCGGACCAGGGGGGGGCCGACCCCACCAGGCGCCTGAATCACTGTTAGACTTGGAGCGCGAGACGAGAGCCGAATGCGAGTGCGCGTATTATTTTTCGGTAAGTTAAGGGACATGGCGGGCCGGGCGGAGGAAGAGACCGAGATCGCCGAAGGCGCCGATCTGGCGGCGGTATTTGCGGCCTATGCCGCCCGCTATCCGGCGATCGATGCGCTGCGGGGCAGGATCGCGATGGCGCGCAATCAGGAATTCGCGGAACCCTCGGCGCGTCTGGCCGAGGGAGATGAGATTGCTTTCCTTCCGCCGGTGAGC
Source organism: Bryobacteraceae bacterium (assembly GCA_052325345.1). Classification (GTDB taxonomy): domain Bacteria; phylum Acidobacteriota; class Terriglobia; order Bryobacterales; family Bryobacteraceae; genus JBEKYD01. Next base: position 3,152 of record JBKQVG010000005.1, on the reverse strand, counting down.
GGGGGATCCGGGGAGGGCCGCGCCGAGACCGGGGAGATTCGGGAGGAAGGCCTATATTGCGCCATTGTGCGCAATGCGATCAATACCAGGGCGCTGGCGGCCAGCCTGTTGAACGGCGCGGAGGGCGCGGTGGTGACCTTCGAGGGCACGGTTCGCAACCACACCAACGGGCGGACGACGCGGTGCCTGGATTATGAAGGCTATGTGGGACTGGCGCTGACCACGATGGCCGGCATCGGCCGGGAACTGGCGGCGGCGCACGACATCAGTCGCTTCACCATGGTGCATCGGCTGGGGCGGGTGCTGATCGGCGAGACGAGCGTGGCGGTGATCGCGACGGCGCCCCACCGGCGGGCGGCTTTCCAGGCGGCGCTGGAGGGGATCGACCGGATAAAGAGGCTGGTGCCGATCTGGAAGAAGGAGCATTTTGCCGACGGCGAAGTGTGGGTGGAAGGAGAATGGGACCGCGATGTGCCGGTGGTGGAATAGGCTGTCGCGCCGGCACTCGTGCCTGCCGCACCGCCTCGCCGTCGGGCTCTTGGCGGCGGCGCTGGCCGCGGGGAGCCTGGGCGCGCAAACGGTGTTTCGGGCCGACGTCAGCCTGGTTCACGTGCTGGCCACGGCGCGCAACCGCGTCGGACAACTGGTGGGGACGCTGACCAAGGACGATTTCGAAATCTTCGACAACGGCGTGCGGCAGGAAATCGCGATCTTCGAGCGCCGCACCGAGCAGCCGCTTTCGGTGGCGGTGTTGATCGACGTCAGCGGATCGACCGCCAAGGACATCAAGTACGAAACCGACTCGGCCGCCAAGTTTCTGCGCGCCCTGCTGCGCGAAGGCAACCCCGAGGACCGGGTGGCGCTCTATAGTTTCGACGACAGCGTGCGGCTGGTTCAGGACTTCACCCACAATTACCCATTGCTTGAAGCTCAATTGAAGAAAGTCCACGGCTCGGCGGGGACCTCGCTGTACGACGCGATCTGGCTGGCGGCGACCGAGGGCCTGGAGGCGCGCGAGGGCCGAAAGGCGATGGTGATTATCAGCGACGGCGGAGAAACCACCAGCATCAAGGATTCGCACCAGGCGCTGGCCGCGGCGCAAATGGCGGACGCGGCGATGTATCCGGTGGTGGACGTGCCCATCACCAACGACGCGGGGCGGAACGTGGGCGGAGAGAACGCGCTCACCTTCATGGCGCAGGGAACCGGTGGGCGGACGTTCCTGCCATCCACGGCGGCCGAACTCGACCAAGCCTTCGCTTCCATCATCAACGACCTGCGCACCTCTTATTTTTTGGGTTATTATCCGCGCGGCGTTCCCTTGACGAAGGAGCGCTTTCACAAGCTGGAATTGCGCACCAAGATCCCCGGATTGCAGGTATCGGCGCGCAACGGCTATTATGGGGATGCGATTGCAGGTTCGGGTTCCGCGGGGAGTCGGGTTTCCGAGGAACCGCTGGTGAAGAGAAAATAGTGGGAGAATTCGGTACGGCACAAGGCGGAAAGAGCAGCCGCGCTCCGGAACAGACGTTTGAAGAAATCAAGTATCTCAAGCGGCTGATCGACAACGCCACCCCGGTGCGGGTGAAATTAAGCGGCGGCGACGAAGTGGTGGGAGTAATCGAATATTACGACCATTCCTTTATTCGGATTACTCGCGAGGGTGAACCCAACCTGTTCATTTTCAAGCACGATATCAAGTACATGATGGAGGAGAACTAACCTCCTCCGCCATGAGTTACCTGGAGCCGGCGGTAGAAATCGCGCGCGAAGCGGGCGCCCTGGTTTCGCGCTATTACGAGCGCCGTATCGGCTACCAGACCAAGGGCGAGTTCGACCTGGTGACGGAAGCGGACCGGGCCAGCGAAAAGCTGGTGGTGGAGCGGCTGCGGTCGCATTTTCCGTCCCACAATATCGTGGCCGAGGAAGGCGGGGGACACCAGAGCGCGTCCGAATACCGCTGGTTCGTGGACCCGCTGGACGGCACCACCAACTTCGCTCACGGCTTTCCTTATTTCAATGTGACGCTGGGGCTGGAGCGGGCCGGGGAGATCGTGGCGGGGGTGGTTTTCGATCCCACGCGCGACGAGCTGTTCACCGCCGAGCGCGGCGCCGGAGCGTATTTGAATAATCGGCGGATTCATGTTTCGAGCGTGACCAAGCTCTCCGATAGCCTGGGCTCGACCGGCTTTCCCGCCCGCAAGCGGCACCACAACATCAACATCCATTTCTATTACCAACTGGCGATGGCTTCGCACGGGGTGCGGCGGACGGGCTCGGCGGCGATTGACTTGGCCTACGTAGCTTGCGGCCGGCTGGACCTCTACTGGGAATTCGGATTGAAGGCGTGGGATTGGGCGGCCGGAACGCTGCTGGTGGAAGAAGCCGGCGGGCGGGTGTCGGATATGCACGGGGGAAAGCACAGCGTGACGGAATCCGACCACGTACTGGCCGACAACGGAGCGTTGCACGACCAGGCGCTGGCCGCGTTCGACGAAATCTTCAAAGGGAAGCTGCGGGTGCCGCTGCCGGAGATTTAACCGGCAAGCTCACACCTCCCGCTGTGGCGGGCCCGCGACCTCGGCCCAGGGACTGCCCCACGAATCCCGAAAAATCCTGTCCGGGCCGGATTCCACCTGGCGGCGAACCAGTGTACGGCAATGGGTAACATTCGACCGTCCGAGGACGTCTAGTGGTTTACTATGACCAAAAAGCTGTTTTTTGTAGGAATCATTGCCCTGGTCGCCAGCATCGCTTTGCTAGCTGCCGATGTCAGCGGCAAGTGGACGTTTGAGCAACAGGGCCGGGGCGGGAATACCATGACCATCACCCTCAATCTGAAGGCGGATGGCGGCACTCTGACCGGCACCGTATCGGGCGGCATGGGCCGTGGCGGCAATGCGCCTCCCCCGCAGGAAATCTCCGACGGCAAGGTGAATGGCAACGACATCTCGTTCTCGGTAAAACGAGAATTCAACGGCAACAGCTTCGTCACCACTTACAAAGGGACCGTGGATGGCGACACGATGAAGTTGGATATAACCCGGCCGGGCCGTGGCGGCGGCGAGCCGGTGACCAACACGGTAACCGCCAAGCGCGCGACTACCTAAACTAACGGTTTCGAAGATTCCGGTCCGGCCAATGTGCCGGAA
>JBKQVG010000004.1:0-16175 GCA_052325345.1 Bryobacteraceae bacterium | reverse complement strand
ATGCTGCTGGCGCGGTTCTTCCAGGTACATCCGGGATACCTGGTGGACGATCCGGAGGGATTTCAGAACGAGCTGATTTCCGACGTCGGCGCTCTCGAGGACAAACTGGACCTGTGGCTGATTTCGGGGGCGGAGCGGTTTCGCCGCGAGCCGGAACTGTCTCGGGCGCTCGTCGGAATCGCCAAACACGCCGATTCCCGAATGTGCCTGGTCGTGCTGAGCCGCATTTTGGAGAATCCCGGGCTGGCGGAGCGGCTGCTGGAGGTGCTGCGGCCGGCCGAAGCCAGGAGAAAGTCATGACTTGGGTGGATTTCTACTTCGCTTGTTTCATTGCGGGCTTCGGGTTGAGCGTACTCGCCCTGGTGGCGGGCGGCACGCACCTGCACGTGCCGCACCTCCATCTGCCCCACGGCATGCGGGTGCCGCACGCTGGCAACGGCAGGGGCACGCCATGGTTCAATTTCGCCACCCTGGCGGCGTTTCTGGTGTGGTTCGGCGGGGTGGGCTACCTGCTGTCGCGCTACTACGCGGTTTGGTATCTGCTGGCGCTAGGGGTCGCGGTATTGAGCGGACTGGGAGCGGCGTCGGTCGCCTTCTGGTTCCTGGCCAAAGTGCTGATGGCGCAAGAGGCGCCGCTCGACCCCGCCGATTACGACATGGTCGGCGTGCTGGGCCGGTTGAGCATCTCCATCCGCGCCGGCGGCACCGGGGAAATGATCTATTCGCAGGAGGGCACGCGCCGCGTCGCCGGTGCGCGCTCCGAGGATGGCGTGGCTATCCCCAGAGGCGCCGAAGTTATCGTCACCCGCTATGAGAAAGGCATAGCGTACGTGCGGCCGTGGGTGGATCCCGCGGACGAGTTGCATTAGCGTTCCGCCAAAAGGAAACGAGAGGAAGAGCCGGTTGAAGTTTATGAATAACGAAATTTACGTGATTGTGGCGCTGGCGATTCTGGCGCTGCTGTTCCTTCTGAGCGCGCTGGCCAAGCTGTTTCGCAAGGCCGGCCCGCACGAAGCCCTGATCGTTTACGGCTTCCGCGGCACCCGCGTGGTCAAAGGCCGGGGCACGGTAATTTTCCCGATGGTGGAGAATTGCCGCGGCTTGTCGCTGGAGCTGATGTCGTTCGACGTTGCTCCCAAACAGGACCTCTACACGCGGCAAGGCGTCGCCGTGACCGTGGAAGCCGTGGCGCAGATCAAGGTGAAGTCGGACCCGGAGTCCATCCTCACCGCTTCCGAGCAGTTCCTGACCAAGTCGCCGGATGAGCGGGAAGCCCTGATCCGCCTGGTCATGGAAGGCCACCTGCGCGGCATCATCGGCCAGTTGACGGTGGAAGAGATCGTCAAGCAGCCGGAAATGGTGGGCGAACGAATGCGCTCCACCTGCGCCGACGACATGAACAAGATGGGGCTGGAAGTGATTTCGTTCACCATCAAGGAAGTTCGGGATAAGAACGAATACATCACCAACATGGGCCGGCCGGACATCGCCCGCATCAAGCGCGACGCCGATGTGGCCACCGCCGAAGCCGAGCGCGATACCGCCATCAAGCGCGCCCAAGCGGCGCGCGAGTCGGCCATCGCCAAAGCCAATGCCGATCAGGAACGGGTGCTGGCCGAAACCCTGTCCCAGACCAAACAAGCCGAGGCGACGCGCGACCTGGAAATCAAGAAGGCCGAATACCAGGAAACCGTGAAGAAGCAGCAGGCGCAGGCCGACAAGGCCTACGAGATCCAGGCCAACGTCATGCAGCAGCAGGTGCGCGCCGAGGAAGTCACCATTCACCAGGTGGAAAAGGAACACGAAGTCAAAGTACAGGAAGCCGAAATTATGCGCCGCGAGCGCGAATTGACGGCTACCGTCCTGAAAGCCGCCGAATTCGAGCGGCAACGCATCGAAACCCTGGCCATGGCGGAGAAACAGCGGCTCACCATGGAAGCCGAAGGCCGCGCGGCGTCCATCCGCATGCAGGGCGAGGCCGAAGCCGAAATCATCTTCAAGAAAGGCGAAGCCGAAGCCAAGGCCATGAACGTGAAGGCCGAAGCGTACCAGGAATTCAACCAGGCGGCGATCGTGGACAAGCTGATCACCGGCATGCCCGACATTGTGAAAGCGCTGGCCGCGCCGCTGGCCAACGTAGACAAAATCACGGTGGTATCGACGGGTAACGCCGACACCGCCGGATTGAATAAGATCACCGGCGACCTGACCAAGATGGCGGCGCAGGTTCCGGCGCTGTTTGAAACTTTGTCCGGTATGCCGTTCAGCGAACTGTTCGCCAAGATCCGAACTATTGGCGACAAGACACCGAAACCAAAGTCGGAGTAAAGGAGTGTCCCATGGCACTGTTAGAGCGAGTCTCAACCCTAATAAGGGCGAATCTCAACGACCTAGTGGATAAGGCCGAAGATCCGGAAAAGATGATTAAGCAGGTGATTCTCGACATGGAGAACCAACTGTTGCAGGTCAAGACCCAGGTGGCGATTTCGATCGCCGATCAGCACGTGCTGGAAAAGAAACTGGCGGAAACCGGGGAGAGCGAAAAGCAGTGGATGCACCGCGCCGACCTGGCCCTGGACAAAAAGGACGACGCCCTGGCGCGGGCGGCGGTGGAGCGCGCCATGAGCTACCGCAGCATGGTCGCCGGTTTCGAGCAGCAGGTGGAGGACCAGAAGTTGCAGGTGGAGAGCTTGAAAACCGCCCTGCTCAAACTCCAGCAGAAGTTGGCCGAGGCGCGCGCCAAGAGCGACGTGCTGATCGCCCAACACCGCCGCGCCCGCGCCATGAACAAGGCCACCGAGGCCGGCCACCCCATGGGAGGCAATACGGCGGCGGCCGCCTTCGAGCGCATGAAGAGCAAGGTGGAGCATACCGAGTCGACCGCGCAGGCCACCGCCGAGCTGGTGGGCGACGACGTGGAAGAGCGCTTCGCCGCCCTCGAAAAACAGGACGAAGTGGAGCGCCTGCTGGCCGACCTGAAGGCCAAAAGGAGTGAAAGGTAGCGCGGTATGACGCACTACGGAAAAAGCGATTGGTGGTTGATCCTGGCCGTGGCGGCCGGGGTGGCAGTCAGCTTGACCGCCGGCCTCTACTGGGTCGGCGGTCCGGCTCTGCTGGTTCTGATGCTGTGCTTGTATCCGCAGACCTATCGAACCACGCCGCGGGGCCTGCTGGTCCAGACCGGCCTGATACGGCGTTTCATTCCTTACGATGCGATTACCTTCGTCGCCCCCTGCACCGGCATGAGCACGGCGCTGGCGGTGGATGGGGTGAGTATCCGTTATGGCGCCCGGTCGGAGGTGCGAATCGCGCCGGCCGACGCGGACGCGTTCATCGCCGACCTGGCCGCGCACGCCCCGCATTTAAACCGGCGGGACAGAGGCTGGACGGTGCTGTTTGCGTAGGCTGTCCATTCACAGACCAAAGTCTGAGCCACCTGCCGCCGCACAGGCGGCTCAGGCCTCAGTATACGTTCCGTCACCGCCCCGCCGCGACGATTTCGGCAAGTGTCCCACCTGAGACTTCCGGACCCTCATCCTGGCACATTGGAGGGTCGGGCGTGATACACCCCTGTGGTCGAAGCAACGTCTCAAAAGGGGTAAGTCTTTGAACGCAGTACTTCCGTGTTGACAAACGTCAATTGACGTTTTACAGTCGGAAGATGATCGAGAGCTTTAAACATAAGGGCCTGCGGAACTTGTTCGAACAGGACGACGCCCGCAAGGTTAAAGCCGATCAAGTTGACCGTTTGCGGTTAATCCTTTCGACGCTGGACCAGGCCAGCGACGCGCAGGATATGAACCAGCCCACGTTTCGGTTGCATCCGCTCAAGGGCAACCGCAAAGGCGTCTGGGCAGTAACGGTAAGGGCCAATTGGCGGGTGACCTTCCGTTTTGAGGGGGGCGACGCCTACGACGTGGATTTGGAAGATTACCATTAGGAAGGACGATGCTATGCCGATGAAAAATCCCGTTCACCCCGGCGCGCTCGCCAAGGCGAACCTTGACGAACTTAACTTAAGTGTGGCCGAGGCCGCGAAAACGATGAAGATCACGCGCCAGCAGCTTCACAACGTGATGCAAGGTAGAAGCGCCGTCACGCCTGCGATGGCGCTGCGCTTTGAAAAAGCTTTCGGCGGCAGCGCCGACATGTGGTTGCGGATGCAGGCCGCGTATGATCTTGCCCAGGCACGAAAGAACCAACGCAAAATGAATATCCCGCGCCTTGTCGAGCATCCGTCGCTTTAAGCGCCGGGACGTTTCACCCTAAATCCGGCAGTTCAGCCCCCGCCCGGCTCGGCACAGCCTTTGCTGCCAGCAATTTCCAACTGCGGCGCAGCTCACGATTCTGGTGATAACCTCTGTTTTCGCAACCGGTTGAGCCGAAGGCCGGTCCGGGTTTGGCCCGGTCGCAACTGCCGGATTTAGGTTCACAAAGGGTAGGCTTTGACACAGCGCGAAGCAACCGCCGAAATTTGTCTGGGCAAAAAAGAGGGCTGCCGGAAAAGCGGCGGCCCTCTCCGTGAGTGAGTTGCCTGAGCGGGTTTAAGTCGCGGATGCCAGACGTTCCTGCAGCATTTCCGACTTCACCCGCAGGATCACATTTGCTGCCGTGGTCCAGTATGTGGGGTCAGAACCAAGAGCGTGTCCTGTCTTGGCGACTGCGTAGCAACTGGTCAGTGCTTTGTAGAGATCGTCGGCGGTCCGTTTGAACGCTTCCTTCCAATCGACGATCCATGTCAGTTTTCCGGTTTTCGCATCCGTTTGTAGTAGCTCTCTAAACGCCCCCGCCAGCGGCAAACTTGCTGCTAGGTCAAGGCGGTGGTTGGTCTTGTAGCCGAGACTTGGGTATACCAACTCATCCTTGAGCTTGTCAACGACGGCGAGACCGCCGAAGCGGTTTCTCGTCTTCATGTTTTCCTTGCTGCTGAACTGGCTTTCAATGTACTCCGGCAAGAAAGCCACATCCACCATTACGTCTTCGAGCGCCAAAAAGTCGGGGCGCGTTTTCGCGTCGATGTACATCTTGAGGGCTTTACCTTTGCTGCGGTAAAGCTGCGCGCCGATGGCGGGCTTGTCTTTCAAAAAGCACCCGAGCCGTTGTAGGATGTCGCGGATGTCCCACTTACCGGCGTCGTTTTCGCGGAAGGAAATATTCTTGATGTCGAAACCGGAATTGGTCAGGATGTCTTTGAGCGGCTGAAACTCATTCCGGTACTCGTCCATTGTGTGCTCTTTGACCTGGGTTGAGGTATTGAGCGCTTCCACCATTTCTTCCGGCGAAACGTAGGCGGCTTTCGAGGTCATAACTCCGCTCGCCTCAAACCGTAGCACCGGCGATCCTGTCGCAACCCGGTCACACCGTTTACCGCTTTTTTTCATCCCACTTACCTCTTCCCGCTCAATCCGTTATGCCAACCCCATCCCGTCCTCCATCCGATCGCCGCGCACCCACCAGCTATCGTATTCCTTGAGGAAGTCGCCGTGACGGCTTCGCCGCCACCGAGGGCCAGACCTGGGAAGAAGCAAGGCGTCGAAAAAACGCCCAAATTTGCACAAGAATGCAGAAACGCCGAGCAAGTCCGATGAGCACCAATGATGAAACCAAACAAGTTATCGGCGATCACCGTGGCGCGGCCATTCCTGGCTGCAGGGCCGAGATTCGTCTCGGCCTTCCCCGCCACCTTGAGAAACCGAAAACTTGCACAAAAATGCACAACGCCATTCCACCACCGCACACCGATAAAGAAACCAAAGAAGTTATCGGCGTTCATCGGCGGCTCAAATTTGTTTTTTCAAGTTTCCTTTGGCTTGCGCCTTCCCCCAATGCGCCGCCCCGCCGATCCTGCGTTATGTTGAGAGTCTGAGCCAACCATATGCCCGATTTCGATAACTTCATCAACGGAAGATTCACGCCCTCTACCGGCGCCGGCCGGATCCCGGTCACCAACCCTTCCAACGGCCAGACCATCTGCACCGTCCCGGACAGCACCGGGCAGGATGTGGATGCGGCCTTATCGGCCGCGGAAGCGGCGCAGCCCGGTTGGGCGGCGCGGCCGGCCATTCAGCGCGCCCAGGCGCTGCGCGACATCGCCGCCAGGATTCGCGAACAGGTGGAACCGCTGGCCCGCATCATCACCGAAGAACAGGGCAAGATTCTCGACCTGGCCCGCGTCGAAGTGGCCTTTACCGCCGACTACCTGGATTACATGGCCGAATGGGCGCGGCGCATCGAGGGTGAGATCCTCGAAAGCGACCGCCCCCAGGAGACCATTCTTCTGTTCCGCCAACCCATCGGAGTCATCGCCGGCATTCTGCCCTGGAATTTTCCGTTCTTCCTGATCGCCCGCAAAGCCGCCCCGGCGCTAGTCACCGGCAACACCATCGTCATCAAGCCGAGCGAAGAAACGCCTCACAACGCCGTCAAGTTCTGCGAGCTTGTGGCGCAGACCGACCTTCCCCCGGGCGTGATCAATATCGTGCATGGGCGGGGCGCTACCGCCGGCAAGGCGCTGTCTTCCTCTCCCCGCATCGGCATGGTCAGCTTCACCGGCAGCGTCGAAACCGGCTCGGCGATCATGGCCTCGGCGGCGCCCAACATTACCAAGGTGAACCTGGAACTGGGAGGCAAGGCCCCCGCCATTGTGATGGCCGACGCCGATATCGACCTGGCGGTGAAGGCCATCAAAGCTTCCCGCGTCATCAATAGCGGCCAGGTCTGCAATTGCGCCGAGCGCGTGTACGTCCAGCGCAAGCTGGCAGGCGAATTTGCCGACCGGCTGAGCGCGGCCATGAAAAGCACGCGCTTCGGCGACCCGCTCACCGACCCCGGCGTGGAATACGGCCCCCTCATCAACCAGGCCGGCTATCAAAAAGTGGACGCGCTGGTGCGGTCGGCGGTAGCCGAAGGCGCCACCGTGCTCACCGGCGGCAAGCGCGGAGTCGGCGAGGGGGGCTATTACTATGAGCCCACCGTTCTGGCCGGCTGCCGTCAGGAAATGCGGATTATCCGCCGCGAAGTGTTCGGCCCCGTCGTTCCCCTGGTGGAGTTCGACGATCTCGACCAGGCCATCGCCTACGCCAACGATTCCGACTACGGCCTCACCTCTTCCATCTATACCCGCGATCTCAATGCCGCGCTGCGCGCCTGCCGCCAGATCCGCTGCGGCGAAACCTACATCAATCGTGAGAATTTCGAAGCCATGCAGGGCTTTCACGCCGGCTGGCGCAAGAGCGGTATCGGCGGCGCCGACGGCAAGCACGGTCTCTACGAATATACCCAGACCCACGTGGTCTATTTGCAGGGCGTCTAAGGGTTCACAGGCCAAGGCTCGCGCATCACCGGCTAAAGTCGGCATGAGTGGCGCAAGCGTTAGTCCTGGGAGTGCCCCGAGACAGGTTGCTCCATCGCCGTCCGAGACTGTTTTCGCGCGGCGAGGGCCAGCAGGGCGGCGCAACAGAGATAGACGGCGGAAGTGGCGCTGAGGCAGGCGCTCATGCCGAAGCGGGCGGCGGCGGCGGCGACCAGTACCGGGGCGAATCCGCCTCCCAGCCAGCCGAGCGAGTTGAGCAGGCCGGCGGCGGCGGCGCGGACCTCGACGCCCACCACGTCATAGAGCGAGGCAAAGATATTGGCGTCGTAGAGGCCTTTGAAATAGCCGAAGCAGGCCATGGCAACCACCAGCACGGGCACCGATAGCGTGTGGCCGGTGAGAAACAGGAACGGGACGCCGCAGGCGAGGCCGATGGACTGGGTGAGGGCACGGGCGCCGCGGCGGCGGCGCGAAAGCCGGTCGGCCAGCACGCCGCCGGTAAGCACTCCCAGGACGGAGGCGGTTTGCAGATAGGCGGTGGCGTTCCAACCGGCCATGGAAAGATTCATACCGAAAGCGCGATAGAGGTACGACGGCATCCAGGTGAGGAAGACCATGGCCACGAAGTTGGCGCCGATGAAAGCCAGGATCAGGAGCACCACCAGGCGGCTGGCGAGGAGATCGCGGAGCACGGACAAAATGGGCCGCGGGACACTGGCCGGTTGGGCAATCGGCTTCGCTTCGGACAGTCCTCGCACCGGTTCGCGCAGAAGGCCCGACAGCAGCAGCGCCAGCGCGATTCCCAGCAATCCGAAGCAGCCGAACATGGGACGCCAGCCGTAATGTTCGGCGAGCCATCCGGAACACACGCCACCGGCGATGGTGCCGACATAGACGCTGGACTGGTGCAGGGACATGGCGCGGGACCGGGTCGCCCCGGCGTGATAATCGCCGATCAGGGACATAGCGGCGGGAAAGTAGAACGCCTCGCCCAAACCGCCCAGGGCGCGACACAGGGTGAGCTGCCACAAGTTGTGGGCGAGGGCGGTGGAGGCGGTGACGACCGACCAGAAGACGAGGGCGCCGAGGATCAGGCGCTTGCGCGAGAAGCGGTCGCCCAGCCAGCCGGCGACCGGCCCGAAAACGGCGTACACCCACATGAAAGACGCCCCGGCGACGCCGAGCTCTAAATCGCTGAGGCGCAGCTCGGTCTTGAGCAGGGGGAAGACGGAAAAAATCGATTGGCGGTCGGCGTAATTGAAGAAGCACACCAGCCAGAGCATGCCCACCACCCACCACTTATATGAGGCGGTGGACATAAGAGGTCAGCGGGACTCGGCAATCAGCGGCAGATCGAAGAACTCCGGCGCGGTGCGGCGGAGGGAATTTTCGCCGTCCCAATGATCGAAGGCGTCGAGGCGCTCGCGGCGGCTGGTCTGGATGTGGTCGGAAATGAGCCGCATGGCGTGCTCGGGCTGGCGGTCGACCACGGCCTGCAGGATTTCGCGGTGCTGGTGGTGAATCTGATCGAGTTCGATGGCACGATGGCCGGTGCGGCGGATGGCGAAGATGCGGATCAGCAAGCGGGTTTCATTGACCACTTTGAGGATACGGGCGTTGCCGGCCATGCGCATGAGCAGCGTGTGAAAGCCCAGGTCGCAGCTCATGAAGCGGTGCATCTGTTTGGGATCGAGAGCGTCGGCGCGGTCTTTTTCGAGTTCGGCTTTGAGGGTCAGGATCTCGTCCGCCAGGCTCCGGAGGCGCTCCAGTTCCCAGGCGCGGAGGGGTTCGCGGGCGGCCTTGCCCACGGCGTAGACCTCGAGGGCTTCGCGGAGTTCGTACAACTCCACGATGTCCTGGCGGGTGAGCTGGATGACGACGGCGCCGCGGTTGGGAGTCTGTTCCAGGAAGCCCTCGGCGACTAACTGGCCAATGGCCTCGCGAATCGGTGTGCGGCTGCTGCCAAGTTCCTTGGCCAGAGCCAACTCGGAGAGGGCGCCGCCGGCGGCCAATTCGCCGGTGGCGATTTTGCGCTGAATGTGAAGATAAGCCTTCGATCGCATGGAGTCGGGGCCGGTCGGCCGGGCGGTCTCCGCGGTCTTTTTCATGGCTGTAGTATACACCTGGATGCCGCTTTAAAAAAGTGTCGACAATCTGCATACAGTTGGCGTATACTCGGTCCGTTTTGCGGGTCGGACATGGGCGCCATCACCGGGAGGGCCGGTGTCCGAGAAGCTTGAATCGACGGCGGGTCCGGGAATTCAGCGAGGAACCGGGCAGCCGGTTTCCCGCACCGATTCCCCGTCGGTTGGGTCAGCCAATTTTCTTCAATGCCTGGAATATGCCCGGCGACATCGGGAGTTCGGAGATTCTTCTCGGCTTTTCTTGCCGTGGTTGCCAACGGATAATCTTCTGCATTTGCCGCCAGGCCAGTAATCTGCCGGGCCGCGACCATGGGGAGCGACGCTTTTCGAACTGTTGCGCGAATTCCCTCTAATCTTGAAGCGGATTCTGCCGATATAGTACGTGGAGTGTGTAATGACTGAACTTCTCGCCCGTCCGCAAGCACCATGGGCGCTCCGCCTGGTGCCTCCGTTTCCTCATATCGCCCAACGTCTCCTCGCCCTCGCCGGGAAAGAAGACGTCAGCGCTCGTGAACTTGGCAACCTCGTCAAAATGGACCCGTCCTTCACGGCGGAGTTGCTTCGCTTTGCCAATTCCGCGCTGTTTGGCCTCAGCCGCGAGGTAACCAGCATCCCTCAGGCCATCATGATGGTCGGTACCGATCGCATTAAAACCATGGCCACCATGGTAGCCATGAATCGCATGGTCCGCTCCTCGGTGCGGATCGCAGCGCTGCGCAAAGTCTGGGTCCACAGCCTGATCACCGCGGTCATCGCCGAAGAAGCGGCCCGCATCACCGGCTGCGATCGCGACGCCGCCTATACCACCGGCCTGCTCCACAATCTGGGCACGCTGGGGATGATGTCGGCCTATCCCGATGAATACTCGCGCATGCTGGAGGTCTCCGACGACTTCGGCTTCGATCTGCTGCAGACCGAACGGGACCTGTTCGAGATCGACCACTCGACGGCGGGAGCCTACCTGGCTCAGGATTGGAACTTCCCGGATGAGTTCGCCGCCGCCATCGCCACTCATCACGATGAGCCGGTCCCAGGGGAAGTCAGCCTCGACAATCTCATCAAGGTAAGCTGGCGCCTGGCCGACGCGCTCGGCTATGCCGCCTTCTCGCCGCACAAGCCATGGACATGGGAAGAACTGATCGCATTCCTCCCCAACGCCGATTCTTCATGGCTCGGCGAGTCGCCCGAAGCCGCCAAGACCAAGCTCAACAGCCTTCTGTCCAACGCCATGAGATAAGTCGACGTGGCGCTGTGCCCTGCGCCAGGATTGCCGGTATCCGACGTTGCAGACTGCGGCCCAGCGGCAGCTTGTGTTGCAGCGAACTCGGTTGGCCGCAGGTTCCCCTCATGGTTTACAATCCCTAAGACGAGGGGAATTCCAATGTCGCTCCAATTTCGACGCCTGAACCGCCGCTTCACGCTTGCCGCCGCGCTGCTGCTGGCATCGATTCCGCTGGCCCAAGCCACCGACCCGAAAACCGCCGAAGAGGTCTACAAGAACATCGTCCAGCTCAAGGGCACGCCCGCCGACCAACTCATGCCGGCCATGCAGTTCATCGCCGTCTCTCTGGGCGTCGAATGCAGCTTTTGCCACGTGCGGGGCAAGATGGACGCCGACGACAAACCTGCCAAGAACACAGCCAGAGACATGATGGCCATGATGGCCATGATCAATAAAACCAGTTTCAACGGCCGTCAGCAGGTGACTTGCTACTCCTGCCACCATGGCCTGGCGCATCCGGCCAGCGTCCCGCCGGTGCTTGAATCCGATGCCGCACCGTCCGCGCCCAAACCCATGGCGCCGCCCGCTTCGGGCCAGGGCCCCACCGCCGATGAGATCCTCGAGAAATACGTGACGGCCCTCGGCGGCGCCGATGCCATCCGCAAAGTCACCAGCCGTGTCGAGAAGGGCGTCATCCTGGCCAATGGCAGCGAGAGCCCCGTCGAAGTCTTTACCCAGGCGCCCAACAAACGCATCACCGTCACCCACATGGGCGGCGGCGAGAGCTTCACCGCCTTCGACGGCGCCGCCGGCTGGATGGGCAACACCGGCCGCCCCGCGCGCGACATGTCCCCGCAAGAATCCTGGGCCTCCAGCATCGACGCGGATTTCGATCTCGCCCTCAACCTGAAAGACATGTTTCCGCAGATCCGCCGTACCCGGCCGGAAACCGTCAATGGCGTAGAGTGCGAGACACTCCTGGCAACCGCCGCCGGCCATCCCCCGGTGCGTTTCTCCTTCGACCGCAATTCCGGCCTGCTGGTGCGCGAAGTCCGCTACACCCAAACCCCCGTTGGCCGCATGCCCGCCCAGATCGACTACGCCGACTACCGCGACGCGGACGGTGTGAAGATTCCTTTCCGCTGGACCTTGTCCCGCCCCAACGGCCGCTTCACCATCCAGATCAAAGAAGTCCAGAGCAACGTCGAAATGAAGCCCGGCCGTTTCACCAAACCCGAAGGCGAGGTGCACTAGCGGGACGTGCCTCCCGGCCTATTATTCAGACGCCTCGGCCAACGTGACGCGGGCACGCCCGCCTGCCGCATCCCGACTGATCGGGACGCTTGCTTTCGCGTTCGGCTCACACCGGTTGTAGTATCGCATGTGATATCATAATCGGTGGAGGCCCTGCCTGCGCCTGGTTCTCGATACGGACGTGCTCGTAGCGTCTTTGCGAAGCGAACGTGGAGCTTCCGGGCAATTGCTGATCGGCGCCCTGGAGCGTAAATATGAGCTTCTTGCCTCGGTTCCCTTGATCGTCGAGTACGAGGCGGTCCTGACACGGCCGGAGCACCTGGATGCCAGCGGCCTCACGTCGCGCCAGGTAAACGAAGTGCTCGACGCTCTGGTAAAGGTTTCGACTCCGGTGCCTCTAAGGTTCTTGTGGCGTCCGCGGCTGAAGGATCCCGCCGACGAGATGGTCCTCGATACGGCGGTGAACGGTGGGGCGGATTGGCTGGTTACTTTCAATCTTCGTCATCTCGCTGCCGCCGCTCGTGAGTTCGGGATTCAAGTATTGCGGCCATGCGATGCTTGGAGGGAGATTCGAAAACATGAGAAGAAGTAACGTCGCTTTACGTCTACAGGAGTCGCTACTGGAAGAGGCGCGGCGCGTTGCGGAAACGGAGGGCGTGGCTCTCAACCAGTTCATCAACGTCGCGGTAGCCGAGAAGTTGTCGGCCTTGCGAACCGAGGAATATTTCCGTGAGCGCGGACAACGGGGCGATGCCGCAAAGGCGAAGCGACTCCTGAAAGGCGCGGGCCGCGGAAACCCTCCGGCGCCCGGCGACGAGATAGACTGAATCGGTTTCCTTCCTCACCGCCGAAACCGCATGTGCTCCTTGAACGCTTCGAGCGAGTTGTAAACGATCGGGCAGACCGAGGCCCGGTCCACCAAAGACCACATCCGGCTCGCGATCGAGCCGTTGCCCCGCACCAGGTGCGGATAGCGCTGGCAGATGTCCGGCCGCGCTTCGTAGACGGTGCAGAGGTTGCCGTTCAGAAACACGCAGCCGCCTTTGGCTTCGTCGAACTTCAGCGAAAGCGTGTCTTCGTCGTCGCGCATGGTGTAGTCGCGCAGGAAGTCTTCCCGGCTGGCGCGCAGGCGCCGCGACAGGCGGCCGATGTCCCGCTCCGTGATTTCGGTGGTGGAAGTTTTGCAGCAATTCGCGCACTGGGTGCAGTCGATCTGTTCCTGAATGCCCTCGGCGATGCGCCGCAGAATGCGGTCGGAGTGATCGCGCGATTTCATGAAACTCCGGAAGCGAAAGTTCTCGTCCCGCTTCTTCTCCCCGAGTTGTTGGATTTGCACCAGGTCGGTCACGGGCGGCCGGATTGGTATCGGCTGCACGGGCTTCATATCCTCTTGGCCACCATCAGGGTGATGTCGTCGGCCGGCGGCGCGCCGGCCGCGAACTCGGACACGGCTTCGGTCACGGCCTGCACGATTTCGCCCGCCGGCTTGTGGCGATTCTCGCGCAGCACCCGAACCAGGCGCTCCTCGCCGAATTCATCCAGCGTGCCGTTGTTGGCCTCCGTAACACCGTCGCTGTAAATCACCAGCATGTCGCCCGGCTTGAGGTCGCCGCGCCGTTCGCCGTAGGGAGCGATCTTGAGAATCCCCAGCGGCGGGCCGCCGCCTTCCAGCATCTCGGCCTCTCCGGTGGCCCGCATCAGCACCGGTGGGTTGTGCCCCGCGTTGGCGTGCAGCAGCGTTCCGGCAGGGTCCAGCACGCTGAAAAAGAAAGTCACGAAGCGGTTGGAGGGGCAGTTGGCGCAGGTGGCCTTGTTGAGCCGGGTCATGAAGCCCCCCAGGTCGCCCGGCTCGGCCGCCAGCACTTCCACCCGCGCGTGCAGCGCCATCATGAGCAACGA
Source organism: Bryobacteraceae bacterium (assembly GCA_052325345.1). Lineage (GTDB taxonomy): Bacteria > Acidobacteriota > Terriglobia > Bryobacterales > Bryobacteraceae > JBEKYD01. The sequence goes on along the minus strand of JBKQVG010000004.1, from coordinate 2,344 downwards.
CGCCGGCATGCCCTTTCCCGAAACGTCTCCCAGCGCCAGCCCCACCCGCCCATCGCCGGAGGGGAAAAAATCGTAGTAGTCGCCGCCCACCGTACGGCAGGCGGCATTGTAACCTGCCAGGTCGAAGCCGGCCACCGAAGGCGCCGCCGCCGGCAGCATGGACTTTTGAATTTCGGCGGCCTGGGAAAGGTCGCGCTGGAAAATCCGGTCGGCTTCTTCGATCTCCGCCAGGCGCACGTTCTCGATGCGGATCGCCGCCACGTTCGCCATCACCGCCAGCAGGCTCAAATCGTCTTTGGTGAATTCCCGCAGCACGAACGGCGAATCCACGTAAATCAGACCGATAATGCGGTCCTTGGTTTCGAGCGGCACCGCCATCATGGTGTGTACCCGCTGTTCCACGATGCTGAGGCGGGCCCGGAACGCCTCGTCCATCTGCGCGTCGCGCACCAGGACGGAGGCTTTTTCGTTCAGGACCCGGTCCCGCACCGCCGTCGAAATACGGAAGCCTTCGCCCTTGTGCGCCTTAGCCACCAGCGTGTCGCCCTCGAGCAGCATCAGCACCCCGCGTTGCGCGTTCACCGCCTGAATGGCCAAGTCCAGAATCGCCGGGAATAATTCCGCCAGCGGGCGGTTCTGCGACAACTCCTGTCCGGCGCGAATCAGCGCCTGCACCGGCGAGAGAGTTCCTGGCCCGCGCTTTTCCGCCAGCATGGTGGAGTTGGAAATCGCGCCCGCCAGCGTCGTCAGTACCGTGGAAGTGGTGGGCGATTCCTGCTCGCCGCCTTCGAACACCACCACGCCCTGATCGTCGCGGCGGACGGCCACGTCGTACAAGACGGTCAGGTGCCCGGCGGTAATGCGGTCGCCCGGCTGCAGCACCAGCCGCGCCTTCAGCGGAATGTTGTTGACGTAGGTGCCGTTCTTGCTGCCCAGGTCGCGCACCGTCCAGTCCCCGCCTTCGGGCTCGAAAATGAAATGCTGCCGCGACAGCCCGGCGTCGTCGAGGAAGCACAATTCGACGTTGCTGGACCGCCCCACCGTCACCGGCGCGCCTTCCAGCGCGTAGGTCTTCGTCTGCCCGTCGGGCGTTTGGATCAACAATTCGCGAGCCATGGGATCTTTCAATTGTAAGGGGTTTTTGGGTGACGAACGACGCGGCGTTCCTCCGCGTCACCGCGTTCGAGACGATCGTGTTGGACGATGCACTTGGCTAAGAAAGCCGACAGATAGTCCGCCCAGCCGCCGCAAGGAAACTTTGTCTGCGTGGGTAGCAGAGGCCGGTTAACCGTGCTAAGCTAGCTCCGATCTGGAGGCGGCGGTTGTGTCCGCGCACGATTCTCCCCCCCAAGACGCCGTGAAGCTCTTCTCCGGCCGGACACGGGTAAACCGCAAGATCTTTCGCTTCGCCATCTCCGTCGGAGCGCTTGGACCTCTGTTGACGGCGACTGCGTACATCGCTTCAAGCTACCCGTCCGTCGCCCGCTGCAGGGCCAACAACCTCCAGGCGCTGTCCGAAATCAGTTGCAAGGGTGCCACGTGCGACACGAGGACCTTCTTGACCGACTTCGGATGGGACGGACCTGACTATGTCGTCGATACGGAAACGGGATATTTCCTAAACACGGCGACCCCCACCGAAGGAGACCAAGGGCGATTCACACCGCTCGATTTCTCGGATCCGACCTTCCTCGCAAGATTCCGACAGCCTACGTCGTACGAGACGCCAGAAGGTGAAATCTGGCGTTTGTACTCGGCGGCGGTGCTAATGGATAGCAAAAAGGGTGTCGAGGTCATGGTGGGCTATCAATTGAAGGCACCCTCGGAGCCGCTTGCGACGCCGGCTTCGTCGCTTGGTGATGTGGACGCCGCCATAAAGGCCGAAGCGGACAGGGTCGGTCGGGCCCTGTTAGCCCATAGGAGCGGTGCGCGGCCGTCGAGGAACGGTTTCCAGGGCGGATTTCAAGTAGTAGATCCCAACACGAAGCAGGTATTGGAACAGGGTCCATGGCTTCCCGCGTTTCTCCCGAAGGGTATGCCATTGCCAGCCCCGGGCCTCAGGCTCTACGCCTACGAGGGCAGCTTATACGTAGTCCGAACCGACACTCAGGGACGGCTCTTGGCCACTTCATTGACCGAGATTGGTCAAGTCTGGTGGATGCTGTGTTGGTGTGGAGTAGGCTTTCTCCTCGCTAGCCCGACCTTCGCAGTTCGCCTCCTTTTTGCGCCGCGGCCGAATTATATTTGGTTTGTCTGCAACAACGACCCTGGGGAAAACGCCGAAAAAGGCCTGAGTGAAGACCTGCCCTCTTTTCTTGCGGCTGGATTTCTGGCATTCTGCTGC
>JBKQVG010000003.1:0-9959 GCA_052325345.1 Bryobacteraceae bacterium | reverse complement strand
GCAGCAGAATGCCAGAAATCCAGCCGCAAGAAAAGAGGGCAGGTCTTCACTCAGGCCTTTTTCGGCGTTTTCCCCAGGGTCGTTGTTGCAGACAAACCAAATATAATTCGGCCGCGGCGCAAAAAGGCGGCGAACTGCGAAGGTCGGGTTAACAGAGCACCCGCAACCGCCGCCGCGTGCTTGCGGCCCGGTTCGTCATTGTCGGGAAGGATGACGATATGCCGGCCCCCGAAGTAGTCCGCCCATCCCGCGTACAAGGTGCTGTTGCCGGACCCGCCCGGATTGCAGGACGCCACCAGCCCCCAACCTTCCAGGGTGTGAACGTCTTTTTCCCCTTCGGGAAGATAGACGGTTTCGGCATTCAGCAACTTCGGAAGCCGGTAAGGGACGCGCGGACAATTGCGGAAGCGATATTCCGCGCCGTCATAGTCGGTATAGTCCGCCGCGCGCTTCCAGGTGGTCTTCCCGGTTGCGCGCGCCGCCCTGTCATCGGGAAAATACTTGCCGGCATCCAACCCTACCACGATGCCGCCGGCTTCAACTCCGCCGGTCCGCTCCGGGTCGGTGGTGCCCGCCGCCTCAACTCCGCTCGGACGGACTTGAACGAAGGTCTTCGTCCCGTCCGGCTTCAGGTAGCGGACAACCTCGAAGAGAGGGCTTCCGTCCCGATTTACATACTGGTAGCGCGCCATTTCCCGCCACCCGCCCGACGTGTTGGTGGATTTCGTAGTTTTTGTAGGTGCCGTGCCCGCCGAATTTCCATTCGTGCGGGTGCCGTTGTTCCGGTAGTCGGGTTCGACCCGCCCAACCAGCCGGAAGACTTCGGCCTTCCGGGTCGGGAAGTCCCCGCCCGTCAGAGTCGCTTCGAGTTCCAGAATGTCCCCGCCGCGCCCGCAGGTGGAGTGACAGAACCACCGCCCGCTGTCCGGTTCCACCGCGAAGCTATCGTTCTTCCCCTGGTGAATCGGACATACGCCGCGCCACTCTGCCGCGCGCCTCTGTTTCAGGTCCGGGACACGCGCCGCGTAGTAAGTGGAGACTTCGCCCGAAGTGAACGTGATGGTTGAACCCGCCATCTACCGCGCCTCCGCCTGGTGCCCACCGCCGGACGGACGGGATTCGAGCCACGCCGAAATGTCTTCGGTCTTGTAGCGGACCGCCGCGCCAATCTTCAGGTACTTCGGCCCCTGCCGAAGAAGCCGCCACCGCCGGACGGACGCCACGGACAAGCCCGTGATGCGCGCCACGTCATGCTCATTCAGGAGTGCTTCAAGTGTGCTGTTTGCTGTTACCATTCAATCCTCTCTGCGGTGCGTTTCTTACCACCGCAATCCAAGGATTGAGTACCCCGCATAGCGGGCAGCAATGCCGGAAAACGCGGGGGAATGCGGGGGAATGCGGGAAGATGCAGGGAAAATTACTTTGAGATCTTCTTTTCCAGAGCCCGGATGAAGTCTTCCGGCTTCATGTTCAGCACACGGTTGAAACTGGCAGTCGCACTCTTAGTAGTGCGAGTGTCGCCACGCTGAAACCGTTCAAACTCCGTCCGGTCTTTATAGCCCGCCACGCTCCAAATGTGCTTCCGCGAGATTTTGTGTCCGGCGTCGGCCAGCTTCGAGATGAAGCCGTCAATTGCCTTGCGCCGGTCAGTTCCGTTCTTGCCCATCACCAGTACGGGCGCCAACTTCGGGATTTCCGCTTCATCGGCTTGTGGGATGGCACGCTGATATGCTTGTGCCTGCCAGTACGCGAGTCGGTTTGACAGGTGCGCGCGCAATTTCAAATCGAAGTCGTACCAGTTCAGAAACAGGCGGAGGTGAAAGTGGTACTTCAGTTGAAATAGCAGACTGAGAAGTTGAGCCGCCCTTTCACCATCGGGGTTGTCTTTACGCCGGAAGTTATGCGTTACCAAGTGCCGTCTGAATGCCCGCCCAATATAGATCTCCCACTCCCCGCTCGGATCGGAAAGCACGTCTAGCATCTCCCGCCTCACATCAGGCTTGGACTCTTTCAATAGGCGCGCCAATTCTGTCCACTCTCCCGAAAGCACATCCCGCGGCATGAAGCCCGCCGCCGGACGGATTTCGTTCGATATTCGGTCGATAACATCCGTTGCCAGGTGCCAAGCGTATTTGTCCACATCGGACAAGTGTGGCAACAGTTCTTCCGCATAGCTATCGAATTGGCGTTCGGCGTACCGCTCGAATACAGGTATGAGTTCAGCGGGATCATGTTGCTTCAGCGCGGCCATGCTCACCCCCACCGATTCCCAATACCGGGAAAGTGCCATTAGCAGTTCGGCCACCGCTTTCGCTCTCACCGCTTTGATTGTGGCGAGTGATTTCTTCGAGAGAAGTCCGAAGACCTTATCGGGATGCCCTGCCGGTAATTGACTGTCCATCGCTCCCTTTGCGATTCCCTGAGTAAAGTAGCCGCCCCTGGGTAGGGTGCCCAGCCTTCGCCCCGGTTCATGACGCCGGAACTAGGCGGCCAACCCCAAACATTATCATGTCTCGATTGTTGCGGCTTTCAGTGTGGGGGATTTTGTGGGGACACCAGTTAAAACCGTTTGCGGTTGCCTTCCGAATCGCGGGTAATCGTGAGCAACAGCCACCCCGAAGACGTGTTCGGCCTGTTGTGCGGAAGCTATTGCCATTGAGCAAGTTAGAGTAACGTGTGGGGACCATGAACAGTCGTGTAAGTGATTGGAAATACAGCCACTTAGGTAGCTGTTAACCGAAGGGTTGTAGGTTCGAGTCCTACCTGAGGAGCCAATTCTTTTCCCTCCAACGTCTTTCCCGCATTTTGTTGACGGCATCGCCGCGCCAGAAGTGCGCAACTGGCCGACGTTTCGGGCGTTCCACGTCTCTCCGTTTCGTCCGCGTCCTCCTTGAACCGCCAGCCACGCCCGCCTCCAACGTTTACCGAAGGCCGTTTCTCCACGTCTCCAGTTCCGTCCCGGCTCTTGGTTAACTCGCGCGAGAAATTGTCCGATCCGAGCCGGACACTTTTCCAGCGTTCCGCGTATATAGTTAACGGAAGCCCACCAGACAGCGCGTCGACCGCAAAGCGGAGATCGTTGTGGGTGGTCTCGATTAGGAGACCGCTCATGCCCGATCACGATCCGCCGCTCGACGACGCCATCCGCGAAATCGCTAATCTTCTCGCCACGGCCTACCTGCGCCTCCGGTTTCCGGACCGCGCCAGCCAAGTTGACTCTCCGGAGACGGAGAGCCCTCATGTGACTGAAGGTTAACGCCATGAGAGAAGAAGAGACGCTCAACACCACCGCGCTGCGGGAGCAGATCGAAGGGTCACGCCACATGACCGTGGGCCAGCTCAAGGACAGGTACCGCGAAGTTTTCGGCGAAGACAGCCGGTCCAATCACAAGCAGTTTCTGTTCCGGCGCATCGCCTGGCGCATCCAGGCGAACGTCGAGGGCGGCCTGTCCGAACGCGCCTGCCGGCGCGCGCTGGAGATTGCCAACGACGCCGACCTCCGCATCCGCGCGCCGAAGAACTTTCTGAAGGAAGCGCTGGACGAGATGCGCACCGTTGAGTCGCGCGTCTCGCCGACGGCGGACCCGCGGCTTCCCCTGCCGGGCACGCTCCTGGTTCGCCGTTTCCAGGGGAAGGACGTCGTCGTCCGGGTCCGCGAGGACGGTTTCGAGTGCGACGGCAGGCTGTACCACTCTTTGAGCGCTGCCGTGCGCGTGGCAACTGGCACCCGGTGGAACGGTTTCGCTTTCTTTGGGTTGGGCGACAAGCCGGGGAGGGAACGTGGCGAGTACAAGTAACGGAACGCCGAAACCAGTCCGGTGCGCGATCTACACGCGGAAATCGACCGACGAGGGTCTCAACCAGGACTTCAACTCCCTGGATGCCCAGCGTGACGCAGCCGAGGCGTACATTCGCAGCCAGACGGGTGAAGGTTGGACCCCGCTGCCCGCGCAGTACGACGATGGCGGCTACACGGGCGCCAACATGGATCGGCCCGCACTGCGGCGTCTGATGGCCGACTCCCAGGCTGGCAAGGTCGACTGCGTGGTCGTCTACAAAGTGGATCGCCTCAGCCGATCGATCCGCGACTTCGCCAAGATCATGGAGATCTTCGAGAAGCACGGCACGACCTTCGTCTCGGTCACCCAGCAGTTCAACACGACGACCTCCTTGGGGCGCCTGACGCTCAACATCTTCCTATCGTTCGCGCAGTTCGGGCGGGAGATCATCTCGGAGCGCACGCGAGACAAGCAGTCGGCTGCCCGCAAGAGGGGCAAGTGGACCGGTGGCCACCTTATCCTCGGCTACGACCTCGACTCGGCCAGCAGTCGGCTGGTCATCAACGGCGAAGAGGCGGAACGGGTGCGCTCCATCTTCCAGTGGTACCTGGCGGGAGAATCGGTGTTCAGCATCACGGCAAAGGCTGCCAAGTCGGGCTGGCACAACAAGCAGTGGACCACGCGGGACGGCAAGACTTACGGCGGCAACCCCTTGCACCGGGCGCACATCTACAACCTGCTGGCCAACGTTCTATACACGGGGAGGATTGCGGTCGACGGCGAACATTACCGGGGCGAGCACGACGCCATCATCGACGAGCAGACCTTCGATCTGGTCCAGGCGCGGCTGAAACAAAACTCCACCAACGGCGACCACCGTCACCGTACCAGAATGGAATCCCTTCTTCGCGGGCTGATTTACTGCGCCGGTTGCGGTTCAGCGATGTACCAGACGTACTCCTCAAGCAAGGAACGGCGCTATCGATACTACGTTTGCTCGCGCGCGCAACAACAGACGGAGAACTACTGCGTGACCCGGTCGGTTTCGGCGCCCGCCGTTGAGGACGCGGTGATCGAGAGCATCCGCCGCGTCAGCGTGAATCCCCGGTGAAATACAGCGCGATGCGGCGCTCGTGGAAGATCCAGACCAGCCCGCTGGTGAACACCCCGGTCCGCTCCGGGGAAATGTCCGCATCCCGATCCAGCGACAAAACGCGCATGGACGTATCGTCGTTGTGCACCACCTCACCTTGGGCGGCCTGGCACTTGAGTTCTTCCAGGGCCGGTTGGAACAGGACTGCGGTCTCTGCCATAATCTCGCACTGGGTTGCCGCCGGAAGCGGGATGCCCAGGCTGTTTTCCAGGCTTTCCAGGCGGTTCCACGGGACTCCGCTCCCGTAGCGGGGCAACGCGATCATGCTGGCTGCCGTCTCGTCGTACTTCTTCTCGCCTGCCTGTGGCGGAGCTTGGGCCGTGTACACATTCCCGCACAGATTACATTTCAGTTTTTCCAACTCATACACGGTCGCAGCAATGGGCGCCTGCCCCTTGATCCGCACCAGCACGCCGGGTTCGCGCTGCGGATAGACCCTGCCCCCGCACCCATCCGGACACGCATCTCCCGGCTTTAAGGACGCGTGCGGAACTTTGACTTTTTGCGCCCCGCTATAGGCCGCCGCGCCATTGCGCCCGTGCCCGGCAGCCGCTCCCTTCGGCTTCTTCGAGGGGCTTTCTGGTTTCTTCTCGCCCGTGTCGATGCCCGCCCGCTTCAGCACCTTATCGGTTTTCTCCGAGCTGGCAGGGCACAACAACTCGCGTAGCGCCGCCAGGGTGGTTTCCTTCTTCTCCAGCAACTCGGTCACATAGTGCAGCGTGCGGATGGCGGCGAGCAGCTTTTGATAGCCATCTTCCCGTAGCGGCTCCTGTCTGGCCCGCTCCAGCAATGCCTTCAGTTCCTCGATCGAGACATCCAACGGCGGAGTGCCCTCTGGGCCCGGCGATTTCATGGAGTTACTCCTTGCAGTAACTCGCGAAACCGCGGGGTGAGCGGATAGCCTAGCACCTCTTTGATGGACCGGTTCGGGCGGTGCGTCTGATCGTCCTTGCCCCGCCCCGTCGTTCGCCCCAGCGCCACCCAGCTGGCCGCCCGGTAGCAGGTCCCGCGAAACCGTTCCGGATCGACGAAGGTCTCCAGGAAATAGATCGGATGGCCATAGGCGCGCTCCCAGTCTGGCGATACCTGGCGAGCCATACGGCCCAGAATATGGGAGGCCAGATGCGGCACCTGGACCCAGGGCAGAATCAGAAAGCGGCTGTTATAGGCGAGGAACCGAATGTTGCGCCGGCGCGCGGCCGGGCTCCAACCGATGTAACGATCGCGGCTGCCGATATGCCGTGGCGCCGAACTCCAGACCAGGCACGCGATCGGCCGTCCGCAAGCCCAGACCAGATACTTCCGGTGCTCCCCAACCGGCTGCTCATAGCCGAGGTAGTGATAGTGCTCCAGCAAGCTGTTGAACAGCGGCTCATCCGCCGTGCGGCGCACGGGTGTGATCTCAATCGGTCCCAACGCCTTTAGTGGCATCGCCAGCGGCGTGTCATCGAGTAGGACCAGCTCCGGCCGCGCGCGCCCAGTCCGGCGCTGACCTCGGATCTGTCGACGCACGGGCGGCAACTCGATCTGCCCGACCCGCTCCAGCATCAGCAGCAGGCCGCGACAAACCACGTCGCGTAACGCTCCATTGGCCTGTTTCCAGCCCAGGCCTTCGCATAACTGCCGCGACAGCTTCCAACGGCTGCTTGTGGAATGCGCCCCAACGAACTCTCGCAGGAAGGCAATCTGTTCGCTGGAAATCTCCTGCCCGCGGTAGCGCCACGTCTCTGGCATAACCGCAGCATGCCACAAGAAAAATCAGAACGTAAGCACTTTGTTTCAACTCACTTTTCGCCACACCGGCGCCGCGGCCGCATCCGGGTTGCCTGCCGCCAACAGCAACTGCGCCTGATGCGCTTCCAGCCGTCGCGCCGGCTCCTTCCCGCTCGGCCACCACACAAATCGTCCCCGTGATAGCCGCTTCTGCGCCAGCCAAAATCCTTGACCATCGTACGCCAGGACCTTAATCGCAGTGGCACGCCGGCTACGGAAAATGAACAGGCATCCCGAGAACGGATCGGCCCCCAGTTTCTCCCGGCACAACTGCGCCAGCCCGTCAATGCCCTTGCGTAGATCCACCGACTCGATGGCTACCAGGATGCGCATCTGCGGCGCTACTTGAATCACGCCGACTCCCACCACGCCCGGCTGAATCCGGCCAGATCGGCTGCCGTGGCGCCCTTCCACTGGATGCGCAGCTTGCCCCGCGGCCCTTCCACCTCGATCAGGCACTCCGCTACACTGCCCGCTCCGGGCCCCAGCAACTCCACGAATGCGGCCGGTGGTGCGGCGAGCCGTGCCACTTTCCGAGTCACCGGGCTTGACGATGCCGCCAGCCGCTTGAGCTTGCCGTACTCCAGCCGAAGCACCTTGGCGGTTCGGAACACCCCCTGCTCTCGGGCCAGCTCCGCGGCCTCCGCCCACAGGGATTCCGGAATCGGCAACCGCCCGGTATGCGACTCCCGCCATCGCGCGAAGTGTCCATGAACCCTGCGCATTCCATCCGGAATATCACGCGCTGCTGTGCCCATCGCCAGTCCTCCTTGCGCCCGGCCGGGCGCAAGACCGACGTTACCAGCTACAGGCTCGCGGCGTCACGCATCTTTGCCGAAAGGACACGAAGAATACTGGGGCGAGGAAGGCGATCCCATCGAAGAATGGGCAAAACCAATCATTGCCCGCGGCCCTCGACCCCAATTCGAGATGCAACAGGTACTGCCGGGGGAGGACCCCGACGATCCGTTCTCGGACCCGATAACCGAATCGAACGACCGGAAGGATTCTGCCGATCTTGCCGGAGCCGAGAAGTTGCTGACCGAGATGTGCGAGGCCGACCTGCGGTGCCTCGACGTTCATGCTCACCTTGGCAACCTGGATTTCGAGCACCGGCCCAAGGAGGCACTGCGACACTATGAAGTGGGAGTGCGAATTGGAGAACTGTCGCTGGGCACCGACTTTGGCGGCGTCCTTTTCTGGCGCATGATCGACAACCGGCCATTCCTCCGGTGCCTGCACGCGTACGGCCTTTGCTTGTGGCGAGCGGGCAAGTTCGATGAGGCTTACCGAGTGTTCGAGCAGATGCTCTGGCTAAATCCGCCCGACAACCAGGGTGCCCGGTTCCTCATAGCCGACGTGCAAGCACAGCTCCCTTGGGAGAGTCGGCGCGATAAATAGAGGCTCGATGGCGACAACTTCGTGAGGGGTACTGTTGGAGCCACGCTCATTGAACTTATGGTACCCAGTGCTATAGAATGAGTCCAGGTAAACGGTGCGGATCTTCAAATCTAGGTGGTTTCAGCGCTTCGCAAAAAAGGAAGAAATCCCGGATGCGGCGCTACGGGACGCTACGAATCGCGCCGAGAGAGGCCAGATCGATGCTGATCTTGGCGGCGAAGTCATCAAACAGCGAATCGCCAGACCAGGTCATGGAAGATCAAAAGGTTACCGGACGATTATCATCTTCCGGCGAGGAGCCATGGCGTTTTTTATATACGGATTTTCCAAAAGCCAGCGGGCGAACATCGATGATCATGAACTGAAGCAGTTCAAGGAGGCCGCAAAACACGTCTTGGCATTGGCTGAAAAACAACTCGCGGAACTCATAGAGCGCGGAGATTTTGCGGAGGTCAAACAGAATGGGCAAAAGATATCGAAGTGAAGCTTTGGCTGCCATCCACGAGACCATGGAGGCCTTGCACGATGTAGGGGCGATCGATAAGCGGACGATGCGTCGTTTCGATACTGCCTGTCTGACGCCGGTCAAGCCGCTAACGGCTAAAGAGATCAGAGCGATCCGGGAGCGGGAGCATGTCAGCCAAGCCGTCTTTGCCAACTACTTGAACGTGACCAGTAGTTTGGTCAGCAAATGGGAGCGCGGAGAGAAGCGTCCGGCGGGCGCCTCTCTGAAGCTGTTGTCCTTGGTCGAAAAGAACGGATTGGGCGCTGTCGCGTGACAGTGGTTGGTCGGCTATTGCGAGTATGTTTGCCTCGGAAGGTATCGGGGTCTTTCGAGGTGTGGGAAGGCAGGGGACAGTTCGCCTTGAACTGGGTGTTGTTGACCTTCTTGACCTGCACATGGTAGCGGTCGAGCACGCCGAGGAAAATGTTCTTAGACCTATCGTGCGCCTAGCCGGGGAAGGGGACGCCCCAAAACTTCTTGGTGGAAGGTTTCTTGGATTCCTTCAAAGTCCACCAGGCCGGCTTCCCGAACGTCGTGTCCCTCATGGGCAGGACCGTCTCCCGCGAACAGGAGAAACTTCTCGCGCGGTTTCCGAAGGTCGTCCTGATGCTCGACAGCGACGCTCCAGGCCGCGAGTCCCAGGATCACCTCACCCTCGCTCTTTCCAAAACGCAGTATGTCCGTCAGGCAATCGTGCCGGATGGCAAACAACCCGACGGACTTTCATCCGTCGATATCCAGAACCTTCTGAAAGAGGCCCTCGCATGAGGGCCTTTCACTGTTTCTGAAAGGAGCAGGAATGAAGTTCGACAGGAAGATTTTGCACGTCCATCAGCAGGCGAGAGCGCCGCGCGGCCGTCCGGTTGGATTGCCGATGCCCACGTGGTACGACCGGGGCGACATGAACCTGCGGGCGATGAACGCCGCGCGGAGGGAAGCAGCGGAACACAACCGGGAATTGCAGGAGCGGCTGGCAAGTGAGAAAGCGGACCGGTTCCGGCCGCCGAAGAACCTTCCGATGATCAGGGAAAAGAAAACCGGATGGTGCTGACGCCAACGGGCTGCACACATAGGCGACCATTGTCGCGACTTCCTCCGGACTGGCGAATCGCTTCAGCAATGAGGACGGGCGCACCGAGCGAAAGACCTCCTTCTCAACATCGGCCATACTGCTTCCCTTGGCTGTCGCCATTTGGTGCAGAAACCCTCCAATACCTTCGCTCACTGGTGTCCGGTTAGAAGTCGAATAGAATCAGTTGGTTGCCGGCGTCGGCTAAATCGTTCTCGGAGTCGGACGCCTGAAGTGCCTGTAAAATGGGCGTTTTCTCGAAGAGCGTGACGCTCAGAA
>JBKQVG010000002.1:0-4246 GCA_052325345.1 Bryobacteraceae bacterium | reverse complement strand
ACCGAGCCGCGACCGCCAGGGAGCGGTTGTCGGTCGCCCATTCTCCCCAAAACGGTTAAGCACCCCGGCGCCCCAGCGTGCGGAAAAATACCGCTACGGGTGATACCATGAGGGCGCAGTCCGATTTTCTCCTTTTATGGACCACATCCTATCCATAGTCCTGTTCACGCCGTTGGCCGGACTGGTGGTGCTGCTGTTGCTCCCCGCCTCCAATCCACGGTTGATCAAGCTCTGGGCGAATGGCGCCGCGCTGGCCGGCTTTCTGGTTTCGCTGCCGCTGGTCGCCCGCTATCAGTCCGGCCGCGATTTTCAATTCGTCGAAAGCGCGCCCTGGATTCCGTCCCTCGGCGCCACCTACCATTTAGGCATCGACGGGCTTGGTCTGCTGATGGTGATGCTCACCACCTTGATCGGCTTCCTGGCGATTCTTTCCAGTTGGAACTCCATCACCGTCCGGCTGAAGGAATACTACGCGCTCTTCCTGCTGCTGCAAACGGCCATGCTGGGCGTCTTCATGGCGCTCGATCTGCTGCTGTTTTTCGTGTTCTGGGAAACCGTGCTGGTGCCCATGTATTTCATCATCGGCATCTGGGGCGGCCCGCGCAAAGCTTACGCGGCCATCAAGTTCATGATTTACACCCTGGTGGGCAGCGTGGTGATGCTGCTGGGCATTCTGACGCTCTACTACCAGCACTACCTCGATTCCCAGACCTTCAGCTTCGATCTGGCCGACCTCATGCACACCCATCTTTCGGCGGGCATGGGATGGTGGGTGTTCTGGGCCTTCTTCCTGGGCTTTGCGGTCAAAGTGCCCATGTTCCCGTTCCACACCTGGCTGCCCGACGCGCACGTGGAAGCGCCCACCGCGGGCTCGGTGATTCTGGCCAGCGTCCTGCTGAAGATGGGGACGTACGGTTTTCTGCGCTTTTCCCTGCCGCTGTTGCCGGAGACGGCCAAGAACTCGAAAGTGATCACCATCATGGCGGTGCTATCCATCATCGGCATCGTCTACGGCGCGCTGGCCTCGCTGATGCAGAAGGATTGGAAGAAGCTGGTGGCGTATTCTTCGGTCAGCCACCTGGGCTTCTGCACGCTGGGGATTTTTTCGCTCAATCCGGCCGGAATCGCCGGCTCGATTCTGCAGCAGGTCAACCACGGCATTTCCACCGGCATGCTCTTCCTGGTGGTGGGCGTCGTGTATGAGCGGCGCCACACGCGCGAGATCTCCGAGTATGGCGGGCTGTTGAAAGTGATGCCGATCTTCAGCCTGGTCTTCGGCCTGGCGGCGCTCAGTTCCATGGGCATGCCGCCGCTTAACGGGTTCATCGGCGAAATCACGATTCTGAGCGGCGCCTTTCAGATGTCGCACGTGTGGGCGTTTTGGGGCGCCGTCGGCATCGCTCTGGGCGCGGCCTACCTTCTCTGGGTGTTCCAGCGCACCATGCTGGGCGAGGTGAAGGAGCCCAATCGCTACCTGCCGGATCTTTCCTGGCGCGAGGTCGCCGTGTTCCTGCCGCTGATCGCCTGGGCCTTCTGGATCGGCCTGAATCCGCAGCCGTATTTCCACGTCCTCGACCGCTCCGTGGCGCAAATCGTGGAGCGCGTCCAACCCGGCTACTACGCCGAGCACCATCTGCCCAATCCGCTGGGGATGCCGCACGCGCAAGCGGAATTGAAGTAGTCTAAGAGCCGTGCGGCTGGGCAGCGGGGAACGCAGCCGTAGATCCCGGCTGGAGGAAATCTCCCGACGGTATGCGTGGCTTGCCCTCGGTTTCCAGGGAGTAAATGTAGGCCCACGCCTGGACCGCGCCGCCTGCATCGAGGAGGACCGTCACTATCTGGCGTTCGAATTCATGTGGCAGTGGGTCGCTTGGACCGCAGCCCTCGTACTCATCCAGCATAGGCAAAGCTGAGGCTGGATCGTGCAGGAGGTAGACTTCGCCGCTCACCCATGTATCGTCCCCGCCGCGCACCGTCATCCCCGGATAGCCGTCCAAGTGGAATAACGCGCCACGACTGCGGCCCGAACCCACCAGGCGCGATGAGACGGCGAGGAATCGAGACCACTCCGTGCCGGCGCCGCCGCGGAGCGTGCCGTAGACAAAAAGATATGGCGGCTCAAGCGTGCTGCTGCGCATCTGGCCCCTCGGACTCATTGTACTCCCTTGCAGCGCCAGAGTTGGCTGCGCAGCAAGGTGTCGAGGTGCTCAAATCCTTCCTGCCGGAGTTGCGCCATGATACGTTCGTCCTCACTGATCCTACAGAGAGGATACTCGAACAGGAGCTTCATGTCCTCGGTCGTGATCTGTTTCAACTTCTGCAAGCCCGCCACGAACTCGAAAAGTTGAGGTAATCCCAAAGTTGCTTGACCAAGTCGTTGCTTGATTGGTCCTGCAGAGATGCGTGGATCTCACCGAGCTCGCGCGCAGGGCGGTAGTCGAGGATGTCGCGAATTGCCTGATATCGGTCGAGTTCGTAAAACTGTTGGTATAGTTTCTGAAGCCACTCGGCTCTCTTGAGGCGCACGCTCTGGCGGTAGGACATCAGGGCGGAGATGGCGCCAACAATGCCGACCATGGCCACCAAGATCGTCACCAACTTTCCGATAATATCGAGCGTCTCTTTCATGTTTTGGTATCCGGCGCTGGTTGCCCGGGAGCAACAAACAGCCCACGTATGCGGTCAACCGACTTAGCAACCAGTGTAGCGAACTGCGGAATCAGCGCTGCAGCTTCATGGCAGCCGCAAGGATGGGCTTAGCCCATTCCGGGGCGAGAGCCAAGTCGCGCCAACTCACCACCTTGCCACGTGCCATATGGAGCAGCGGCTTTGGCTCCGGCGCGGCGCCGGCAGCCGGATCGGCTTCCTCGCTGTTGTCGTAGACGCGAAGCTCCGTCAGGCGCGGCAAAAGGTGAATCAGGTTGACACGGCTCCGGTCGTATCTCTCGCGGATCTTCGCCTCTGGGATATCGTGGCCACCCTTTGCGACTCTCTCCCGTACGCGCGCGATATGAAGCTCGACACCGTTCAGCCCCACGTACCAGATGCGCACCTCGATGCCCGCCGTCAGCGCCCGGTCGAGCAAATCCGGAATGGTGCGGCCGCCCAAGGTGGTCTCGAGCGCGAAGGTCAGCAGTTCGGCAATGGCGCGTTCGAGGAGCCGCTTTCCCTCGCGCCAGGCCGCGCTATTGGCCTCCGGCTGCGTCATCCCGGGATTGGCCGACAAAATCCGGCTGGCCGCTTCGTCAGGATTTAAATACGGCGCGCCTCGCGCGACGAACATCGCGCCGGCAACACTACTCTTTCCGGCGCCATTGGTCCCCGCCAGAACATAGATGCGGGCGTTGCGGGGTTTATCGGCCACGCTTGCGCGCCGCTGCTACCGCGGCCCGTCCCAACTGTTTCGGCGATGCATCGAAAGCAGCTCTCATCCCGGCGCGGGACGACGGCTTTTGCATGCTGGCGAGAAGCGCGTCGAATTCCCCGCTCAGGGTATCGAGCTCAAGCCTGCCGGCACCCGATAAATCTTCAAATTCGTCCACCGAAAGCAGGACCGCCTTGGGAGCGCCGTGCTTGGTAATCATCACCCGGTCGCCCCGGATGGCGTTTTCCAGGATGTGTCCAAACTGGTTTTTCGCCTCGGTTGCCGAAACGGAAAAGGTTCCCGGCGTTGCGCTGCGGCTTATCATCTTGATAGCTATATTGGCTCTTTTGGATAAAATAGTCAATCGGTGACCAGCGGACGGCCGGGCTCGACTCGCAGCCAGCAGAGGGCCCCCGCAGATACAAGCTGCCGGCGAGATACAAAGGCGCGCTCCAGTTGGAGAAACGCTCGACGACGTAGGCCACCAGGATCGGGCTGAGAATGCCGCCGATCTGCCCCGAGGTATTTATTGCGGCGCTCCGTACGCCGGAGTAGTTGCGGCGGCCCGCGAGGCTCCGCCCACGCCGGCTCGACCGATGCGAGGGCCGAACCGGCGCGACAGACGGTCGCCTTTTGCCGTTTGTCAGGCTGTTGCTGCCGGGCGAGGGCTCGACAGACCACGAGAAACGATGGTCTGTCCCACCCCTCGGTCACCGAATCCCGGCTCGGCAGCCTGCGCCACGGCGCCATGCCAGTGTCGCCGCAAAATGATAATGTCCTATTTGCGCAAAGTAGAAATGTCCTATTGACACCGCCCAGGCTGGGGAGGTGCAAGAAGGACAACTACTGATGACGCAAGCCGAACGGGACCGCCTGGTGGCC
>JBKQVG010000001.1:0-10760 GCA_052325345.1 Bryobacteraceae bacterium | reverse complement strand
CTTGGGCCTGGGCGAGTGTGAAACGCTTGGACATGGAAAGTTGGGCCGCGGCGCAAGACCGCGAGCCGGACGGCTACACGCCCGACACCTGAATCGACATTGAGCGGCTGCGCGGGCCGTCGAACTCGGCCAGAATGATGCTCTGCCAGGTTCCCAGCAGCACCGCCGAATTCCGCACCTGCAGGCACAGGCTCTGCCCCATCACCATGCCGCGCAGGTGAGAATCGGCGTTGCGCCGCTCGCAGTCGGAATAGGCCAGATCGTTATGGCGCCAGTCGGCGCTCGGGTTGATCAGCTCTTCCAGGAACAGCTTGACGTCGTGCAGAAGCGCGTCCTGCCATTCGTTGATGAAGATCGCGGTGGTGGTGTGCAGCGAATGCAAGTGCACGATGCCGTCGCGGATCCCGCTCTTACGCACGATCTCGTTGATGCGGTCGGTGACGTTGATCAACTGCATTCGGTCGTTGGTGATCCAATCCACAATGCGGTTAAAGATCTTAAAACCCGGCGCTGCTTGCGGCTCGCTGGTTTCGCTGCCTGTCTCGGCAAGTGGCGCCTTGGCTGGACTCATGCTCGGCTCCTTAGTCCCCTTCGGGGAAACGCGGCCACAAACGCGCCGCGATCCTGTCCGTACCCGATTTTGTTTCGATTATAACAGCACGGCCGCGGAAGCATCGGGCGCAACGTCGGGTAAGTCGGCTGGCTGCGCGTAATGCGAATCCACGTAATCGTTCAAAATATCGATGAACTGTGGCACGATGCGGTCCCCGCGGAGCGTGACGGTGAGGCGGCCATCCACGTACACCGGCGCCTTCGGCTCTTCGAAGGTTCCGGGCAGCGAGATTCCAATATTGGAGTGCTTGGATTCGCCGGGGCCGTTCACCACGCAGCCCATCACGGCCACTTTCATGGTTTCCACGCCCGCATGGCGCTCTTTCCATTTGGGCATCTGCTCGCGCAGATAGGTCTGGATCTGGTCGGCCATCTCCTGGAAGAACGTGCTGGTGGTTCGGCCGCAGCCCGGGCACGCGGTCACTTGCGGGGTGAAGCTGCGAATGCCCAGCGACTGCAGAATCTGCTGCGAAACGACGACCTCCTCGGTGCGGTCTCCATTGGGCAGCGGCGTCAACGAGGCGCGGATGGTATCGCCAATGCCGTCCTGCAGCACCGGCGCCAGTGCCGCCGTGGTGGCCACGATGCCCTTCGAACCCATGCCGGCTTCGGTCAAACCCAGATGCAGCGGGTAATCGCACACGGCCGCCAGCGCGCGGTAGACGTCGATCAGGTCCTGCACCCCGCTCACCTTGGCGCTGAGGATGATCTGGTCGTGCCCCAGACCGTACCGCTCCGCGGCTTTGGCCGATTCCACCGCCGACACCACCATGGCGTCCATGGTCACCTCGCGGGCGTCCTTCGGTTCGGCGCGGCGCGAGTTTTCGTCCATCATGCGAGTGAGCAGTTGCTGGTCGAGCGACCCCCAGTTCACCCCGATGCGCACCGGTTTCCGGTTGGCCACGGCCACCTCGATCATGGTCTTAAAGTTATCGTCAGTCTTGCGGCCGATGTCGGAGTTGCCCGGATTGATGCGGTATTTGGCCAGCGCGCGCGCGCATTCCGGATACTTCTTCAACAGAATGTGGCCGTTATAGTGAAAATCGCCGATGATGGGCACGCGCACGCCGAACTTCGCCAGCGTATCCACGATGGGCGCGACCGCCGCGGCGGCCTCCTCGGTGTTGACGGTGACGCGCACCAGCTCCGAACCGGCGCGCGCCAGCGCCATGACCTGGTTGACGGTGGCGGCCGTGTCGGCGGTGTCGGTATTGGTCATCGACTGCACCACGATCGGATAATCGCCGCCGGCCTTCACCCCACCCACGTCCACAACCACCGCCTTGCGGCGGGCTTTTACTGCCATCGTCTAAACCTCCAAGGGGGAATTCCAATTTTATCAGGCTTCTACTCGGGGCCTCTGATCGGGCTTCAATTGCCGAGCTTCTTCAGGATGTGCCTGGCGAGGTTCTCGTTCACTTCGCTGTGTCACGGCACTGGCTGCGGCACACCGGTCTTCGAATTCTGATACCAGTCGTGTTGACCGCCGTGGCGGATGAGCGTGCAGCCCAGCCTTTCGATCTTACGAATCAGGTCGGTCTGCTTCATCCCACCGCGATCTCGTCGACCCGGCGGATGCCCGGAATCTCGCCGCCCGTCATGTCCCGGTAAAGGTCGCGAAGGTTTTCCTGGAGCTCTTCCAGCGTCTCTCCTTGGGTCAGATAATCGGGGAACTCTTCAAAGTAACCCAGCCACATCCCACCGTCTTGCCAATGGACATAACGAGCTGTACTCATACCGTTATTCTACTGCTTCTCTTTACGGCACCAGCATCACCGGCGCTTGCCAGAAAGCGGCTTTCTGCGTGCTCGGGTCGATCACGCTGACCTGGCAGTTATAGCGCCCCGCGGGAAGCTGGTTCAGGGGAAAGCTGAAGCGCAGCGGCACGGCCTTCGATTTCGCGTCCAGCCCGTCGGTGACGGAAATAGGTGCGGTTTCAAACGCCTTGGTCTTGCCGCGATAGAAAGTCACGTAGGCGAGCAGCGGCTGAGTGGTGGTGGCGCCCCGCTCATAGGCCTGCAGGTAAACGTACAGATCGCTGCTCTTTTTGAATACGCGAGTCACGCTGGGTATCAGTTTCACCCCGTCTTCCACCAGCGGATCGGTGGCCTGCGCGGCGGTCTGGGTCGAGCCCTTTCCGGCGGTATAGACCGCGTCGCGCACCGCCTGCCGCTGGCCGCTCAGTACCACCGAGCTGATGGGGATGCGTTTCTCCTCCTTGTTCAGATTGGGAATCGTGAACTTGAAGATGAACGTGCCGATGCGGCCGGTCTCTTCGTCGCGCGCCAGGGTTTTCAGGGTGTAAGTGCCGGGCAGCAGCGTGAACCCGGTTTCATACTGGATGGGGTGGGCGTTCAATTGCGCGGCGCTCTCCCCGGCGAGCTTGATATCCACCTTGTCGCGCACGTTGGTGACGGTGGCGCCGTATTCGTCTTTGACCTCCGTCATGAAGGCGATCACGGTGTGCTCGGCGCCGCCGTGGCGCGCCAGGGCCAGCTCGCTGCCCGGAATCTTCACCGCAACCGGCACGAAATACTCGGCGCGATTCAACTGGAAGTAATTCACCTCCATGCGGATGGTCAGATCCGTAATCGGGTCGCCCAGCATGAAGGCATCTTCCAACTGGCGCTCCTTGTCGGCCGTGGTGTACTTATTGAATGTCTTGCCGGCGTAGTAACCCTGCCGATAGTTGAGAGTTCCGGCGAGGTTATTGTTCAAGATTATTTTGATGCGCCGGAATTTGCCGTCCAGCATCGCATTGGTGGTGTAGTAACCGATGGCGTAGTAACTGGAAATCGCCTGTTCGGCCTGTACGATGCCCAGCGACAGGTCGTTGTTATCGAGCAGAGCCTTGCCGCCGGTATCGGCGGCGAGAGTCCAGAGGGTATCCTGCGTGCGCGCGAAGTTTGCCTGCGCCGCGAGCGCCGAGCCGCCGGAGTACATGGCATTGCTGCCGTTCGACCCCTGGGTGGCGTCCCCCATGGGCGCGCTGGCCACCAGGCCGCGGGCGTCCACGGGAAACAGCAACACGTTGGCGCGGATGGCGGCGTTGGTGAGGGCCTGCATCTGCGCCTGGTTGTTGATGCCCTGCGGCCGCAGCCCGCTGGCGAAGTAAATCAGGGCTTTCTTCTCGTTGAGGCTGCCGAGCATCTTGGCGGCGGTTTCGATGGCGGCCAACTGGCGGTCGGTATTGAAGATATTGAACTCGCTGTTGTCCTGGCCGAAAGCCGTGCCGGTGTCGGCGGAGCTGTCGTCGTCGTCGCTATCGTCGAACCCCTGGCCGGAGCCGACGACCAGCTTTTGCAGGGTTTGATCCAGCAGATCGCGGTCGTCGGTGAAATCGGTCAGGATCGAGACCGAGCCGCCGTCATACTTCATCAGCGCCATCAGGTCCGGCGCTTTCATTTGCGTCTTGATGAATCTCTCGGCGTAGCCGATGGCGCGCAACTGCTCGGGAGGCTGCATGGCCGACATGTCGAAATAAATCGCCAGCATGCGGCGGTCGCGGTGTCCGATTTCTCCCGGCTTTTCGGGCGCGATCTGGTGCTGCGCGGTCATGCCCTGCACCTCGGAGACGTGCGGCGCGGCGGAGCCCCGCGGCGAAGCTGCGGCCGGAGGCGGAGCGGGCGCGTCGTCGGCCAGTTTCTGATATTCGCAGAAGCGAATCTCCTGGGGCTTGCCGTCCTCCGTCACGCTGAAGTCTTTGGCGGTCAGGCCCTCCACCGGTTTGCCGTTCTTATCGGTGACGCTCACCATCTCCACCACCAGTTGCAGGGTGGTTTCGAACTTCACCGCGCCGGTGTCGGGTTGTTGCACGCTGTTCGGCTGCGGCGTGCTTTGTGGCGTCTGCGGAAACGCGATCGCGGCGCTGACGAGCAGGGCGAAAGGCCGGAGGTAACGATTGGTGTTCGGCATAGTCAGAACCGGAAGCGCAGAGTGGCTTGCACGCGCCGCATGGCGTTGGCATTGGCGGGCAGACCGAACTGCCCGCTGGTGACGGCGGCGTTCCAACCCGTCCAGGTGACGTGGTTGAGCGTATTGGTGGTGGAGATAATGAGATTCAGTTTGCCTTCGTCGAAGGTGCGCGACATGGCGGTGTTGAGCGAAAACTGGTTCGGTCCGACGATGGAATCGCGTCCGGCGGTCCCCCACTGGCCCGCGGCCGGCGCGGTGAAAGCCGCCCGGTTGAGGTAAAAACCCGGAGGTGCGTCGTAGACGCCCAAGCCGGTGTAGCTGGGACGAATCGGGCCGGTCACGCCCGTGCCCGCCACGGTGAGCGCATACGTCGGCGTTTCGGGCAGCCCCGTGCCGGCGTTGATTTGCGTCGACAGCGTCCAGTTCTTCCAGATCTCGCCCTTCCAGCCGTTCGACAACGTGCCGCCGCGAACCCCCATGCCGGTAGTGTATTGGACGAGCGCAGTGACCAGGTTGCGCTGATCGAAACCGGAAGGCCCGCGCTCGGCGGAAAGATCGAGCCAGTTCTGCGCGATGACCGTGCTGCCCGTGCCCCGCCCGCCGAGGGCGGCATCGTCGATGGATTTCGAATAGGTGTAGGACGCGCTGGCGGTGAACCCGTTGCGCAGGCGCCGCCGCAATTGCAGGATCAGGGCCTCGCGCGTGGAATTCCCGTTGGAAGCCATGTAGTAGTAACCGGCCGTGCACGCGGGGCACGGATCGAGAGCGCCGGTGGGATAGGTGTTGGGCAGAAACACCTGCACCGCGTGCGTGCCTTTGATGCCGTTATAGGTGATCACGCCAACCAGGCTGCCGGGCAGGTCGCGCTGCACCACGAGCTGCCAGTTGTGCGCGTAGCCCACCCTGAAATTCGGATCGATGCCGAAGCTGTCGGTGGCGATATTGGGCGAGGCGTTGAAGCCGTTGGCCAGCGTGAGCGGGTCGGCCGCGCTGTTGGCCACGGCGAGGCTCTTCGAAAGCGGCGCCTGCTGGTACATCTGGGTGGCGATGACCTGATAGATGGAAGTATTGAAGTAGAGCCCGTAACCGGCGCGGATCGTTAGCGGTGAAGCGGCGAAGGGGTGCCACGCGATCGCGATGCGGGGTTCGAAGCCGCGGCGGTCCGGGTTCACCAGGGAATCGGCATAACGTCGCCCGGTGAGGGAACCCGTCGGATCGTATGCCACCACCGGAACCTCGGCGGCGAACCCGGGCAGCACGTCCAGATTCACCAGCCGGCCGCGCAGTTCGGTGAAGGGCGCGCTGTACTCCCGGCGCAAGCCGGCGTTGATGCTGAAGCCGGGCCTCACGCGCCAGTCGTCGTTGAAGTAGAGATCGTCGAACGAAGCGCGCAAATACTTGTCGGCGTTGCCGTAGGCGAT
The DNA here is from genome assembly GCA_052325345.1 of Bryobacteraceae bacterium. GTDB lineage: Bacteria > Acidobacteriota > Terriglobia > Bryobacterales > Bryobacteraceae > JBEKYD01. Next base: position 4,812 of record JBKQVG010000001.1, on the reverse strand, counting down.
CTGGCTGGTATCGGGGACGCCGAGCAGAAAATCGGCGAAATCCATGCCCGTGTTGGCGGCGGCAAGGCCGCCGGAATAGGCTTCGGTGGCCGCGCCGGTAAACCCGAAGGTGCCGCGGGGGTTCGACTGCGAGAGGTAATTGAACTGCTGCGCCCGGTAGTCGCCCCCGAAGTTAAAGTTATGCGAGCGGTGATTCCAGAAGGTATTGAAGTTAAGAGCCGAGGTCTGGTTGCGCGTGTCCTTGGCGGTGGCATCGCTCAAGCCCATAATGGCGCTGCCGCTGAACGAGAGGCTGGGAGGGCCCCAGTAGAGGGGGTCCTGAAGGTTGCCGGTGATGCCGGCATTGCCGGAGACGTTTTCGCGGTTGGCGAAGTAGGGAGTCAGAAGCGTAGTCTGGCGGCTGAAATCGAATTTCAGGTTCGAAAAAACATGGTTGCTGAAACGGTGGTTCCAGTTGGGCGAAACGTCCAGGCTGCTCTGGTGGGTGTTATCGAGAAAACCGAAAGCGTTGGTGGAACCGGAATTGTTGTGCTGCCAGGCGAAATTGCCGTTGAACTGGTTCTTCATGCTGAGCGCCTTGTTCAGGCGCGCCTGCACCGCGTCCTGGCTGGTGGTGCTGGGGGTCGGAACCTGGTAGTTGTACGTGTTGGAGGCGAAATTCGGAAGAGGATAATAGGCCAGCAGCGCTTGCGCTTGCGGGCTGATGCGGCTTTGCGGAATGACATTGCCGGGAAACGGCGCCCCGGTCTTGGGATCGTAAATGGTGAGCGGCACGCCCAGCGGGCTTACCGCCTGCGAAAAATCTCCGCCGCGTTCGCTTTCGGTGGGCACCAGGTCGGGCGAGTTGCTCGAGTTGCGGCTCCGATTCCACTGGTAGCTCAGAAAAAAGAACGCCGGCTGGCGGCTGGGCGGAATCACGTGTGGAATCAGCAGCGGACCTCCCAGGGATGCCGATCCGTTGAGCTGATTGTAGGCCACCTTGGGCGTGTCCTGGCCGGTCAGGGAAAAAGTCCGGGCGTCCAGCGCCGAATTGTCCATCGTTACATTGAGCGCGGCCTGGTACAGGGACCTAGGCCCCTTGCGCCCGTTGCCGAATGCCGCCGATTGCGCATAAGGGGACGCCGCGCCGTTATTCATGCTGCCGTTGACCGTAAAGGCGTCGTTGGAACTTTGGGCATCGCCCGGCATGGGAACCTCGGCCGCGATCGAACCGGCATCGGCCGAAGCCTTCAGGTCGGTGCGCTGAAAGCCGTTTTGCGCCTCCGCCGGGGCTTGCGCCTTCTTGCCGTTGCCCTTGGCCGATTTGGCTCCATCGGCTGAGGCGGCTGCTGGCTCGGCGGGCGTGGCCGTCTTAGGCGCTGGCGCAGCTTGTTGTTCCACGGTATGGAGCTGGCCGGGAGGCAATAGCTTCAGCTCCCAGCTTGGCGGCGGCGCACCCGCCTGAATGGCGACCTCGCGCTTGATGGTCTCGAAACAAAGCATTTCCACCTGGATGGTCCAGATGCCATCGGCCAGGTCGGGAAACCAATACGCGCCCTGCTCGTCGGTGATCGCGACCAACCGCTGGTCGCCTTTGGTTGCCGTCACCGTGGCCCCGGGCACCGGCATGCCGCCGAACAACACCGTGCCGTGATGCTCGGTGGCAAAGACCGTGGCCGCCAGCAGGCAAGCCACAAGCAGGCTAAGCCAGGGAGCCGGCGGGTGCGATTGAGGTTGCCAGGTCTTTGGCATCCTGTTCATTATCCGTGGAAACTTTATCTGCATCATCGATAAACGGTTTGGCGAAACAGGCCTCCTGGCCTGTCTCTCTTGCGCGGATTCAGCCTTTGACCCCAAGTATCCGCCATACCGCGTGTTCCGCGCGCAAAATGTGTGTAACGAATGTAAGGGCGCGGGGCCGGAGAAAAGTCTTGAAGCTCGCCGGGTGGGACAGACGCGCGCCTTTTGTCGTCTGTCATGCCTCCAGAGTCGCCGGCCGCTCGGCGGACGACGAGAGGCGATCGTTTGTCCCACCTCATTCGAATCGCACTTGGGTTCATGACCTTGGTATTAACGACGCCCGAACGGCAAAAATGGCAGCAATTCTTGTTCCCGTCCGGGTTAACTCTTCACTGGCGCCTTTTCCTCGTGGCCGCCCATCCGGCCGATCCGCTTTGAGGCCACGTCGAATGACATGGGCTTTGAAAGATAAGACGAGAAAGAGGCTGCCAAATTAACCGGCGACGGCGCACTGTTTTCACTCGCAGCTCTAACCGGAAGACGCAGTTTCGGTGCGCTTTGTTCCGGCCCGTTGCTTCTGCCGATACCCGCCTGTCCGCCTCCCGCCTTTTGGCTCCTGCCGCGGGGAATTCTCGTGGCGCGGACTCTCAGTCCGCAGCGTCGGCTTTCAAGCCGACGTTCTTTTCCTTCGTAGCGCCGGCGCTCTTTGGCTTCGGCTCCGCTGCTCCGTATTACAGCTCTTTCATTTCTTTTCCGCCCGGGAAGATTTTTCAAGCCGGCCGCACTCCGTGGAGCGGACTCTCAGTCGGCCACGCCGGGACTCCTCCCGGCGCTTGTCTCGCTTAACCCGCCGGAATCCGGCAGGGAAGCCGCCGGCGGCGTACGTCCAAGGGTGAAAACCGCCTTCTTGGCGACTACCATGACACCGGTCACAAGATGTTCTGGCTGAAAACAGGCCACTTACCATCTCTCGCCTATAGCCCCTGTTCTATGCTGGTGGCGGGATACCGATGTCGTTGCGACGCACGCTGTTTTTGCCATCCAATACCGCTATAAACCAGGCCAACGCACCTGTCACGGCATCGCCTCCTCTGCCGAACGAACCCATCAAGTCATTGAAAACAAAAGCTCGGCTAATTCGAACGAAGCCATTCTCGGGGCCAAAAGGGCAGCCTCGGCATAGGGGTTCAAGCGATCAGGCCGTACCCTTCAGGCCCCTATCGCCCATCTGTGGCTCAACCCGGATTTTCCCGAGAAGTCCATGTATAATTTATATAAGGTTGCACATGAACTTTCCCGTATCGCTCCGTTCCTTTTATCGATTGTTCCTCCACACCCAGATGCTGCCGCTGTTGGAAGGTGGGGAGGAAACACTGGTCGGCGGCCAGGCCGTGATGGAGGGCGTCATGATGCGGGCTCCGCACAGCTACTCGGTGGCGGTGCGGAAAGCCAGCGGCGAATTGGCTACCGATAGCCGCGCGCTGTCCCGCCTCTCCGAGCGCCATCCCATTTTCAAGCTGCCCGTCTTTCGCGGCGTGGGAACCCTGTGCCAGGCGATGGTGCTGGGTTTTCGCGCGCTGCGTTTTTCCACCGACGTGGCGGTACAGGAAATCAGCCCCGCTGCGGACGGCACGGCGCCGAAAGAGATGCCCGGCTGGGCTGTAACCGGCAACCTGGTCTTCTCCCTGGCCTTTCTGATTTTCCTCTACAAGTTCGTGCCGCTGTTTCTGGTGACCAAGTTGGAAAAGGTCTATCCGGTGCTGAGTGGCCGGATCGCCTTCAATGGCGCGGATGGTTTGATTCGGATTGCGATTCTGCTCGGCTTCATGTTCGCCATCTCGCGCACCAAGGACATCCGGCGCGTATTCCAATACCACGGCGCGGAGCACAAAGTGGTTTTCAATTTCGAGTCTGGCGAAGAGGTTACGGTAGCCAATGCGAAACGCTACAGCACCTTCCACCCCCGCTGCGGGACCAGCTTTCTGCTGGTGCTGATGTTTCTTGCGATTCCGGTCTACACCCTGATTCCGTTCGATGGTTTTGTGGCCAAGCTGGTCTGCCGCGTCGCGCTGCTGCCCTTAGTGGTCGGCTTGAGCTATGAGCTGATCCGCTTCGCCGCCAAGCATCCGGGTTCGCTGCTGGCGCTCGTGACCGCGCCCGGCCTCTGGCTGCAGCGCATCACCACCAAGCCCCCCTCGGACGATCAGACGGCGGTGGCCATCCATGCGCTCGAAGGCGCCATGGCGCTGGAGAAATCGCAAGGCGGCGAACTGGTCATCGCCTAGGAAGCGGTCATCCATCGGCTAAGCCGGAGCACCCGCAGCTTGCTGCTAAACTGGTTGTCTGTAACTCCCCATGCAATTTGCCGCCAGACTGGAACAACTCGAACAACGCTTCGAAGAACTCACCCGGCAGATGGCCGATCCCGCCCTGATCGGCGATGCCGAGCAGTATCGCAAAGTGGCCAAGACGCAGAGCGAGCTCGCCGAGGTCGTCTCCAAGTATCGCGAATGGAAGAAGGTGGACGATGGTCTCTCGCAGGCGCGCGCCATGCTGCAGGACCAGGACCCCGAACTCCAGGCCATGGCGCAAGAAGAGCTGGCTCAGCTCGAGCCCGAGCGCGAGCGCATTGAGAACGAGTTGAAGGTCCTGCTATTACCCAAGGACCCCCTCGACGACAAGAACGTGGTGCTCGAAATCCGCGCCGGCACTGGCGGCGACGAAGCTACCCTGTTTGCCGCCGAAATCTTTCGCATGTACTCCCGCTACGCCGAAGCCCAGAACTGGAAAATGGAAGTCACTTCGGCCAGCGATTCGGCGGTGGGCGGGTTGAAGGAAGTCATCGCCCTGGTGAGCGGCAACAAGGTGTTCAGCAAACTGAAGTACGAAAGCGGCGTACACCGCGTGCAGCGGGTCCCCGTCACCGAACAGCAGGGGCGGGTGCACACGTCCGCCATTACCGTGGCTATTCTGCCGGAAGCCGACGAGGTGGAAATCAAGCTCGACCCCAAAGACATTCGCATCGACACCTTCTGCTCGTCCGGCCCGGGCGGCCAGTCGGTCAATACCACCTACTCGGCCGTGCGTATCACC